>JAJYZC010000060.1 GCA_021800255.1 Acidobacteriota bacterium | reverse complement strand
CTGAATCTGCTCAAGCAGGACAAAACCTGCAAACTCGGCGTCCACGGCAAACGGCTCACTGCTGCCTGGGATCACCCCTACCTGTTACGCCTGCTCGGAGTGGAGAATTAAGATGCGTTTGCCCTGTGAGGGCGGGCCAGCCGTTGGGAGTGCGGTCTCACGGCGTGGTATCCTAGCGTGTTCCCGCTCAAGAAAGCCGGTGCGAGATCATATTTTGAGCGCCCTTGTGGGGGCTCCAGCAGATGGAGAGAGAGATGAAACGGATGGTTTTTGTAGCCTTGTTGCTTTGCGGCCTGGCGGGCACGCTGCGCGCACAGACCGTCGATACAACCGTATGTGCGGTGCTGAAGAATCCCACCGCGTTCAACGGGAAGATGGTGAGCATCAAAGGCACGGTGGTTTCAGGGTTCGACCAGTTTGTGGTGAACGACGGCAACTGCGGGCTGCCCGTGAACGGGATCTGGATCACGTATCCGGCGGGAACCAAGGCCAAAGGCGGTCCGCTGGCGATGGTGAGGCTGGAGCCGGCGCACAACTTCGCGGGGACAATCGCGCCTGGGAAGCAGACGCCCGTGGTGCTGAACCGGGACAAGCAGTTCAAGCGGTTCGATTCGCTGTTGTCGCAGATGCACGATCAAGGGCCGGGAACCTGCCTGGGGTGCAGGGAATATGATGTGCAGGCCACGCTGGTGGGCAGGTTGGATGCGGTGGCCCGCGCGACGCTGGATCGCAAGGGAGGCAAGATCGTGGGGCTGGGCGGGTTTGGCGATATGAACGCCTATCCGGCGCAACTGGTGCTGGAATCGGTTTCAGACGTAACGGGAAAGAAGGTGGATTACGCGAAGCTGGGCAAGAAGCCCCAAAAAGGCTCGTCTGGCTCGAAATTGATGGCGCAGCAGAACCCCTACATCAACAACCCGCTACCGCCGACAGTAACCTCGAACAACCCTTACATATTCGATCCCGTGGCGACTTTGCAAAAGAAGGCTGCGGCGCTGCGCCCGAGCCAGTTGACCACGGCGATTCAGAAGGATGCGGCGGTATTTCCCACCGCCAAGGAAAAAATCAAGGACGGGGTAAGCATCAACTATGGCGCCATGGACGAAGTGCCGGCCAGCGCGGGGACGGCGGATTCCTCGGACGGGGCGCTGTTCGAATGCACGTTCAACAAAAAACAACTGGGTAGCTCTCTGGGCATGGCGCTCATTTTTTTAGGGCAGCAAATCAACGATTTGCGCAATCCGCAGCCGGGAAATGAGAATGCTCCGCCCTACATCCAGGAAAACAATGCCTGGGTGGTTGCGACGGCGTTTGGAGCCGCTAACCAGGTGAATTTTTTAGTTATGCCGGGCGGATACGTGATGTGGGATTCGGCATGGCCGCCAGCGGACCAAGAGACCAATATGCAAAATGCTCTCAATGGTTTCCTTACTAACGAATTGATGCTGAGCAAGTGAGCGGCAGCCGTGGGGCGGCTGGATTGAGGAAGACCCGGCTGCCGCGTAGCAGCCGCGAAAGGGCCGGCTTGGGTAAATGGCGAGCGCGGACCTTGCGGCGCGGAATGCGGGTATTCTAGATCTGTACGATGACTCTCACTGAAGACAAGGAAGGTCATGGCGGAGATAGCCATTGAAAGCAATGAAGCGCCGGCGCAACTGCCTAAAGCGCGCGTGGCCGTATTGGGCGCGGGCAAGATGGGCGGAATCCTTCTGCAAGCGTTTCTGAAGCAAAACCTGTTCGCTCCGGGCCAGATTTACGCCACCGTGGGCCACGCCGAGCGCGCGCTGGCCCTGAGCACGCAATGGGGCGTGGACGTGGGCACGGATAACCTGAAGGCGGCCAGCCAGGCGGATCTGATCCTGGTGGGCGTGAAGCCTTTCCAGGTGCCGGAGCTGATAACGGAAATCCGCCCGGCGCTTACGCCGCAGAAGACGTTGGTGTCGTTTGCAGCATCGGTGAAGACGCGAGCCATCGAGGAGGCGGCCGGGATGGAGATCGCGGTGGTGCGCGCCATGCCCAACACGCCTTCGGCGCTGGGCGCGGGCGCGGCGGCGCTGTGCCGGGGGCGGTTCGTTAGGGACGCGCAGATGGAGCTGGCGCAGCGCATCTTTGAGACCGTGGGCCGGACGGTGGTGGTGGATGAGAAGCACATGGACGCGGTGACCGGGCTTTCGGCATCGGGTCCGGCGTATTTGTACATCATCATCGAGGCGCTGGCCGAGGCGGGCGTGAAGGTGGGCTTGCCGCGCGACATCGCCACGCAACTGGCCGCGCAGACGGCCTTCGGCTCGGCCAAGATGGTGCTCGAGACCGGCTACCATCCGGCGCTGCTCAAAGACGCCGTGACCACGCCGGCCGGCTGTACTATCGACGGCATTCTGGAGCTGGAGGAGGGCGGCCTGCGCGTTACCCTCATCAAAGCGGTGATGCGCGCCACGGAGCGGGCCAAGCAGTTGGCGGCGGAGTGAAGACAGGCAATAGGCAATAGGCAATAGGAACTGAGGACGGAGCGGAGATTCTTCAAAGGTCACCATAGCCGACTAAGCGGCCACAACTCTGTCAGTGAGCGATAAGCCCTGATATCTTCAACTAAAGCTCCAATGTACTGTCGATTCGCGGATATAGGCAGACTATTCATGATGAAGATTCCGGTCACAACGAGATAATATCTCTTGCGGAAGCGAAATGCGCACTGCCAGAGCCTATCCACTAGATCGATTATGAGAGCAGGACGGACACTCCATCCACGATGAAATGCGCGATGATATTCGTCCAAAGGTTCCTTCGCCAGAGATACAAGAGCGTCAGGAAGAGGCCTCCAAATCCTGCGATCACGACGTGGTACCAGCCCCAGCTGGAAATATGCGCGAGAGTGAAAGCCATCCATGAAAGGGCACTCGCTATCCGCAAGCTATGAAAGAGATCACTGCCTCGTTCAATGGCAAAGCCACGGAAAAGCACCTCTTCTGCGACTGCGGCCCGGATGACCGAAATGATCTGCCACCACAATGGAGTTGTTTTTAGTTGTTGTATCTGAGCATTCTCCGATACATGCAACGCGGGGAGCAAACCATAGTATATTCCAGCGATTCCAGCAAGCATGAGTATGCCTGCTCCGAGGCCAATCAAAACATCCGAAACGCTTGGCTTTCGAAATCCAATCGAACTTAACGGACGAGACTCACTCCTCCGAACATAGAAGAGTACTGCGACGATAAGCGTCCACCAGATCGCTTCATAGGCGACGAGATGCCCTATCCCCGCAAACTCGTTTTCCCACTTTGAGATCGGCAGGCAAGGAATAAGCAGGACAAGCGAGAGCGCGATCATCGTAGATTTGGTGTCTTTGAGATTTTGGAACATTGTTATGCCTCTCACTTCGTAACCATCTCCTGTAAGGTTCCCACCCACACAAAAACGGCTTGATTGATACGCTCTCTGTCCTGCGTTGCACACAGGTCAAGCAAAAATCCGCGAAGGCCCGCAAGCACTATGGTCGCGAGCGATAACGCTTTCTGGGGCTGCACGCCTTCCTTGCGCAACTGCTGAACAGTAAATTCGAGCCAATCACCGACTACGGAAGTAAGGAACTCTTTATAGAGAGCAGGCTGTCTTACAGCAATTCCGTAGAGCTCGAAGAACAATCGCACTTGTTTTTCTAAAGAAGGAGAGCTTAACGCATTCCAGACCTCAAGACAGGCGTCGATAAAAGTGTCCGACTGGATTTGCAGAAACAGCAGGAGTTGTCGTTGCCTGATTTCGCCGAGTGCGGATATTACTAGCTTCTCTTTCGATCCGAAGTGATAGAGCAGCGCGCGCGGACTGGATCGAACGGCCTTCGCCAGTGGGCGAAGTGAGAGATTTGTAATTCCATGATCGAGCAGATATTGGATAATAGCGCTGCGCAAATCCTCGAAGCGTTCTTCATTGATGGGCCGACTCATTTCGCTACTATACATTATTGAAACAATCGTTTCAATAATCAGGGAAATCGATCCGTAGGATCAGGCTTCATTCTGACGGCCACACCTCTCGTGCTCAATGCTCTTCGATCATGCAAAATCGCCAAGTCACCCGCCGACCCTAAAGACGGATCCTGGCCGTATGCTCACCAAGGGTGAAATTAGCCGTCCGTTAACAGTCTGGAGTGCCTCTGGCGCGGAGCCCAGCATCGATCCGGGACGCTGCGATAATCTGGTTTCTTGCCGATCCAACGTCCAACCTGGCTGCCCAAGCACCTGCCGGAGCTCGACGGGCTGCGCGGCCTGGCGATTCTATGGGTGGTGCTTTACCACTGCCATCCGCGGCTCAGGGGCACGTGGCTTTACTCCGCCAGCCTGTGGGGATGGGCTGGAGTCAGCATTTTCTTTACGCTCAGCGGATTCTTGATTACCTCCATCCTGCTGACGGCGCGCGGCCAGCCGCATTATTTTCACAACTTTCATGCGCGCAGGGCGCTGCGCATCTGGCCGGTGTATGTGCTGGTGCTGGCGGTGGTGTACCTGGATGCACCGTGGTTTGTGGGCGGCAGCGAGTGGGCTGCGGTGAAGGCCGCGCCCTGGCTGGTCTACATTTTTTTCCTTCAGAACCTGTTTCACATCACGCTGCCGCCGGCGCTGGGGCCGACGTGGGCGCTGGCCATTGAGGAGCAGTACTACTTTGTGTGGGCGCCGCTGGTGAGGGTTCTAAAGCGCCCATGGATGCTGGCCACGCTGCTGGCCGCGGCGCTGATCGCCTCGCCGCTGCTGCGCAGGGCAAACCTCGGCTGGATGACGCCCACCAACACGCTGATTCATCTGGATGGGATTGCGTGGGGCAGCTTGCTGGCGCTGGCCGTACACACGCTCCCGCTGAGCCGGCGCGCATGGCTGGGATTGGGGATGAGCGGACTCGCTTTGGGAATTCCGGCAGCCGCATTCGTGCCCGGCGCGTTTCTCGATTCGGCGCTGGCGGTGGCGTTCGCGGGCGCAGTGCTGGCGCTGATCGCCTCCTCCGGCGCACGCAACCCGGTGAACGCCGCGCTACGCCGCGGGCCGCTGGCCTTTTACGGGCGCATCAGCTACGGCCTTTATATGATTCATATTTTGGTCTTCATTTATTTCGGATGGTTCGACCTGCGCATGGACCGCTATGGGACGGCCGGCAACCTGGCCATCGTCGCCTTCCGCTTCGCCGCCTCAACGGCGGCGGCCACGGCGCTCTGGTACGGGTTCGAGTCGCAGATTCTCAAGCTGAAGCGATACTTCTAGATTGGCCCACTTTCCCACGGCTTGCGCCATCTGCTCCTTAGCTTGACCGCCCCAGCACCTGCTCGTAGTAGCGCACATAGCGGGGCACGACCAGGGTGGCGCAGAAGCGTCTCTTGGCCTCGCGCCGTGCGGCCTCGCGCATGGCGTTCATGCGCTCGCGGTCGCCGAGCAAGCTGAGGACGGCCTGGGCCATAGCTGCGATGTCGCCCACTTCAAAGAGCAGTCCGGTGACGCCGTCGTCGATGAGCTCGGGAAGGCCGCCTACGCGCGTGGCGATAGTGGGAACTTTGCAGGCCATGGCCTCCAGCGCGACCAAGCCGAAGGATTCCAACTGGCTAGGCAACAGAAGGACGTCGGCCAAAGGGAGCAGCTCGCTGACGCGCTCCTGCTTGCCGAGGAAGTGGACGCGGGCGTGAATGCCGAGGCTATGGGCCAGCCATTCGGCCTCGGAGCGATCAGGGCCGTCGCCGATGAGCACTAGTTGCGCCGGGAGCTGCTGAGCCACGCGGGCGAATATCTTCACTACGTCCACCACGCGCTTGACGGGCCTGAAGTTGGACAGGTGCATGAGGATAGGCTCATCGGGCAGGCCCAGGTGGGCGCGCGCCTTGGCCCTCGCGGCCTCATCGCTGAGCGGGGCATAAACGTCGCAGTTGACGAAGTTGGTGATGGTCTCAATGGGGCGCGCGATGGCGAAGTATTCGCGGGTTGTATCCCGGAGATAGTTGGAGATGCTGGTGACGCCGTCGCTCTGCTCGATGGCGTAGCGTGTGATGGGAAGATAGCTGCGGTCGGCGCCAACGAGCGTGATGTCAGTGCCGTGGAGGGTAGTGACGAAGGGCAGACGGCGGCCTTTGGCGGCGAGCATCTGGCGGGCCAGCAGCGCGCTGACGGAGTGGGGAATCGCGTAGTGGACGTGGAGCAGGTCGAGATCATAGAGTTCGGCCACTTCGGCCATGTGAGAGGCCAGCGCGAGATCGTAGGGCGGAAACTCGAACAAGGGGTAGCTGGAAACCGGAACCTCGTGGTAAAAGACGCCGTCGTCGCGGCCGTTCAGCCGGAAGGGCTGCGAATAGGAGATGAAGTGTACCTGATGGCCGCGGTTGGCGAGTTCGATGCCCAGTTCTGTGGCCACCACACCCGACCCGCCGTAGGTGGGATAACACGTAATGCCGATGCGCATAGATCCTTTCAGGGAGAAGAGGCTGCTGCTCAGTCTTGCTTTTGGATGCGCGGGAGGCGATTCAGACTCGCAAATGAGATGTATTCAATTCCCGCTATGCGTCCTAGGGAGTGGAGAGCGTTGAGTTCGTGCTGTCGCGCGGCCCGCAGGCGGGTGCGGACGCGGGCCAGATCGGCGTCGTTGTAGCCGGGGTGGGTGACCAGCTCCCATGTACCGGCGGGAAGACGCTGGAGCAGCGCGGGGAGGGCCGCGGCATCGAGGGTTCCGGTAGCCAGGACGCCCAAGGTGCCGCCGGTGGTGGCAAATTCGTGCTGCTTCAGGATGCGCAGGAAGGCAGGCTCAAAGCGGCGCGTGAGGCGCACCTGGAAGCTGCGCAGCCGCGGCGCTCGCGGGGTAGCGCGCACACACCACGCCGGCTCAAAGGGATTGCGGATGGCGCGGATGCCCGCCGCACGCGCCGTGCGCACAAGCGGCCTGAGAACGGCGGGAAACAGGTGGACGTGCTTGTGAGTATCGATGTGGGTGAGCGCGAGGCCGCTGCTCTGGAGCAGAGCGATCTGCGCGGCGGCTTCGGCCTCGATCTCGGCGGCGCGGATGCGGCCCATAAATAGCCGCGCCAGGAATGCGCCCAGGGTAGGATGGAAGCGGCCTGTGCCGGGCGCAATGAGGGTGGGAATCTGCGCTGGCGGCAGAACCGGCTCGCCATCCACCAGCACCACGTGGCAACCCACGCCCAGCGAGGGCGAGGAACGGGCCGCGGCGATGGCCCCGGCCGTAGCTTCGGCGCGCGCCATCAGCGTGGCGCTGGTTACGGCGCCGGCTGCGGCTAACTCCACAATGGCGCGGTTGACTCCGGCGGTCAGCCCAAAATCGTCGGCGTTGACAATCAGACGGCTCACGGGGTGAGTGTATCAATTGCGGGCGCGGGCGCGCGGTTGAGCGGCGGATCGCAGCAACGGGGAACCCGGCGGGAAATGCGGCTTCCAGCCCTTGGCTTGCAGGCGGCGGCGCGGAAAGCTCCTCCATGAGCGGAATCGGCGGGGAGCGGTTTCGCGTATGCTCTTAGCCAGGAGAATGCCCGTGAAACCAGTCATGAGCCATACGCTGCGCAACCTGCAGAGCAACATTCTGGCGGGGGTTTTGACCATCGGACCGCTGTTTGTGACATGGCTGATCTTCAGCTTTTTGCTGGGCGAGCTGGCCAAGGCGGGGCGGCCGGCGGTCATGTTTCTGACCGCATTCTTTCCGCGCGCCTGGCTCAGCCAGCCGTGGCTGCAATCGGTGCTGGCAGTGGCTCTGACGCTGGCGGTGCTCTATGTGGTGGGGCGGGTGACCTCGCTGGTGATCGGGCGGCAGGCGTTCAATTTTTTCGAGGCGGTGCTGGAGCGGCTGCCGTTCGTAGCCAAGGTGTACACCTCCGTACGGCAACTGCTGGACACCATGATGGCCAAGAAGCAGACCAGCCAGCGGGTGGTGCTGGTGGATTTCCCGATTGCAGGCCAAAAAAGCATCGGATTTTTGACGCGCACCATGACCGACGCAGCCACGGGCGAGCCGCTGGCTGCGGTGCTGGTGCCGAACGCCATCAACCCCACGTCGGCGTTTCTCCAAGTGCTGCCCATGGCGCGGGTGACGGAGACCCAACTGACCATGGAGCAGGCGATGAGCATGTTGCTGACCGGAGGGGCGGTGGGACCGGCGACGATTCAGTACTCTGGGGCGGCGCTGGACGCGAACGCGGTCAAGCTGCCCGAACCGCCGGCTTGACGGCGAAGGGTATCTTCTTCACGGCGACGTGCTACTGATAATTTGCCGGCGCCAGGTCATGTCCCGCGTGTTCGCTTTCCAGGGTGATCTTGCGCAGGCTGACGCGCTCGAAGTGAGCCCAGATGAGGCCGGTAGGAGCGATGCTGAGAAAGGTAACCAAAAGGAGCATGGCGGCGCAGGCGGTGGCGGCCTCGGGCGTGGCGGAGAAGAGCGTGACGATGGCCGCGGCCACGAAAGCAATTTGAGAGAACCAGCCGAGGATGGGGAGTTGGAAGACGCTCACGCTGCCGCTGACGGCGAGCAGAAGGATGCAGCCGGAGAGGTCCATGTGAACGAGGACGGGACTGGCGGTAAACGAGCGCATGGTCTCCAGATAGGCGAGGGTGATGAGGGCCCACATGGAGAGTGAAAGGGCCGCAGCGGCGCCAAAGTCGGATGCGGAGCGGATGGTGTCAAGGCCGGTGCGAAAGGAACGAATCTTTTGACCGGCAGTTTCGCCCAGCTTCTTTGAGGCCATCCCCAAGGCGCGCTCGAAGAAGGAGGCGACGGCCCCTCCGGCCAGACGCACAGCAAAGAGAAACAGGCCGGCAAGGACGGTGATGGCGAGGCCGCCGTAGCCGGCCTTGCGGACGATCTGCGGGTCAGGAAGCGCGCCGTGCGGAGCAAGCACGATGGCGAAGGAGATGATGAGCGCCAGGGAGCCGAAGTCGCAGAGGCGCTCGACGATGTACACGGCAAATTGGGTGCTGAGCGGCAGGGCGGTCTTTTTCGCAACCAGATAGGGGCGCACCAGATCGGCCACGCGGCCGATGAGAGCCACGGCGGTGAAGCCGATGACTTGGCAGCTCAGGAGGGAAAAGAGCGGCACTTTTTTGTTGTGGCGCATCAAGCGGGCCCAGCGCACGGCGCGGAAGACGTAGCCCGCGTAGATGCAGCCGGTGGCGAGGGCGATGGTGCGCCAATCGGCCACGGCTACCTGCTTGCCGAAGACAGCGAAGCTGAAGTGGCTGCGGCGGACTCCCCAGAAAATAAGAGCGGCCAGCGCAGCCAGCACGATCAAGCCAATGAGCAGTTGACGTTTCTTCAATCGGTCTCCGATCTGCGGCCTTAGATACGAGTCTATGTTATGCGCTGCTGCGGGCTGGATGCGAGCGGCTGCACGGCGGCCGCAAGGGCGGAATCGAAACCCTCGGAGCGTGGCGGGCGCGTGCAGCGGCCGGCGCGGAGATTGCCGTTCAGGGATGGGAAGCGATGCGCGCGGCGCGGGCGCGGCGCGCCAGGGCTTCGCGGGCCAGGACGCGGCGGTTGAATTCGTGAATCACCCGCGCCACATAGGCGCGTGTTTCGGGATAGGGAGGAATGCCGTCATAGCGGTCCACGGCCTCGGGGCCGGCGTTGTAGGCGGCCAGCGCGAGGGCCAGATTGTTGTGGTAGCGGGTGAGCAGCGCATCGAGATAGGCCGATCCGCCCTGTACGTTTTGCTGCGGCTGGAAGCTGTTTCCGACGCCCAGGCTGGCGGCGGTCTGAGGCATGAGCTGCATGAGGCCGCGGGCGCCGGCGGGACTGACGGCGCGGGGATTGCCGCCGCTCTCGGCCTTGACGACGCTGGCCAGCAGATCGACATCGAGGTCGTGCTCGCGGCTGGCTGCGGCGAGGATCTCGTCAAGATCGCCGGGGCTGAGGCTGTCCGCGGAACGAGGCACCTGCGCAACGGACTGAGCGGAAGGTGAATCAGGGGCCGGCTCGACGGAGGCAATGTCGCCCGGCGCGAGTTCGATGTAGTTGTCCTCGCCGGCGCTGAGATAGAGGCGTACGCGGCCCTGGACGCGGGCGAAGTGGTCACAGCGGATCGTGAAGCCGTTGCGCAGGGTAACGAGCTGGGCGGCGCGCGCAGAGGGCGCCAAAGGCGCGAAAAACGCCAAAACACCGGCCATGACGAGAGCCTTCGCGCGCATCTTCAATCGCATTTGCCGGGCCGCTCCTCCATTGGTGATCTTACACTCAAGTCTTCGCGCCGGCTTTGGCGCTCGCGCTTCTGTGCGCCGGCTCTCGCGGGCGCAGATTCGCGCTCAAACCTTTGCGGCGGCCATCTTGGCCAGTATCGCTTCCAAGACGGCAGCTACGCCGTCCTCATCGTTGCGCGGGGCCTGCTTCCAGCCGCGCGTCTTGGCCAGGACGCGCAACTCCGGGGCGGCATTGCCCATGATGACGCTGCGGCCAGCCCACTCCAGCATTTCCAGGTCGTTCCAATTGTCGCCCATGGCCAGGGTTTCAGCGCGCTCGACCCCCAGCCGTGCGGCCAGGCGCTCAAGCGCCGACCCTTTGGTGACGCCGCGCGGCAGCAGATCGAGAATGGACAGATCGCGCGCCAGATACTCGGTGCGGAGGCGCTCGCAGGCGCCGCTCCACTCGCTGGCCTTCAAGGTTTCCTCGGCCTGTCTCATGCTGCTCACCCTGCCCGCGACCATACCCTGGATCGGATCGGCGCCATCGGCGAGCGCCTGTTCGAGGGGCTTGACCACCTCGATGGCGTGACGATTGGCCTCGACCCACAGCGGAAACCTTCCCTGCGCCCCATGCAGGTCCTCAAGAACCAGCTCGCCGCGGCCCGGCCGGTCAAAGGTGAAGACCACGGTTCCGAAGGGCCGGAGCAGACCGCACAGGCCGCGCGCCACACGCACCGGCAGATGGGAACAGGCGATGATCTCGCCGCCCAGGGTCTGGATCACTGCACCATTCGACGCAATGAGGGGCGTATCCGCTCGCAGGCCGAGACCGTCGAGCAAGGGCGCGGCGAAGGCGGCGCGGCGGCCGGTAGCGATGGCCACTGCGATTCCGGCCTGCTGAGAGGCTTGGAGCGCGCGGAGGTTGCGCTCGCTTACAGTTTGCGTAAAGCTGGGCAGGAGGGTGCCGTCCACATCGATGGCCACGAGGCGAACCGGGGGATGCATAGATTCAGTGTAGTGGGCGGGCGCCTGAGCGTGGGCCGCCTGAGGAACTGGCGTAGGCGGGATGAACGGTTTCGGCAAGGATCGCCCCATCCGGTAATCTTGGGCTATGGAGCGCATTTGCAGCCAATGCCACGCCGTGCTGGCGCCGGCGACCAAAGCCGATTGGTGCCCGGCGTGCGGCGGAGCGGTGATCGCGCGGGCCGGCCGGCCGGTTCTCGGCGATCCGAGCGCACCCGCCGCCGAGCCGGCTGCGGAGGTGGATCATCGCGGCATCGTGCTGCCGCGGCGGCAAGCCAAGGGCGGAATCATTACGCCGCAGTGAGCGCGGGCGGTATGGCGGCGCTCGATGCCCGCGGCAGGGGCTCGATTCCATCGTGGTTTTGGGGAAGGCCGCGGGAAGCCGCCTGCCGGTGTTGCGGGGCGGTGATTTATAGTGGACCGCATGACTTGGAATCGCAGAGAATTCGCCAAACTGGGGGCGCTGGGGCTTGCCGCACGGGTTGTATCGCCTCTCTCAGCTCAACCTGCCCAACGCCAAAGCGGCTACGCCATCATCGGGCTAGGCCGGATCGCAGCGATCTTCATGGCCGGCATCCGCAACACCACCAATTCGAAGGTTACGGCGCTGGTGAGCGGCCATCGAGACAAGGCGCTGCGCATCGCCGCCCAATACGGCGTCCCCGAGAGATCCATCTACAACTACGAGAACTTCGACTCCATCGCCTCCAACCAGTCCGTTGACGCCGTTTATGTGGCGCTGCCCAACTCCATGCACGCCGAATACACGATACGCGCGGCCAAGGCGGGTAAGCACGTGCTGTGCGAGAAACCGATGGCCACCAGCGTGGCGGACTGCGAGTCCATGATCGCGGCCTGCAAATCCGCCGGCGTCAAGCTGATGATCGCCTACCGCTGCCAATACGAGCCAACCAATCTGAAGGCTGTCAGCCTCATTCGCTCCGGGGCTATCGGCCAGGTTCAAGCCATCGAAAGCGCCTTCGGTTTCAACATCGCGCGGGGCGAGTGGCGTCTGGTTAAAAAGATGTCCGGCGGCGGCCCGCTGGTCGATGTGGGCATCTATGCGCTGAATGCTTCGCGCTATCTGACCGGCGAAGAGCCGGAGAACTTCGCCGCATTCACCTCCGTGGTCGACCACGACGGCCGCTTCACGCAGGTCGAAGAAAACGTCTCCTGGACGACGCGATTCCCTTCCGGCATCGTGGCCGCGTGCAACACCACCTACGGAGGGCAGATGACCGGCTTCTTCAAGGTCCATGGGTCCAAGGGTTGGATCGATGTCGATCCCGCATTCAACTACGACGGCCTGCGCCTCCGCGCCCTGTATACCGGCAACGGCATCACGCGCCTGGACGAGCCTAATCCGGCCCGCAATCCCTACCAGTTCCAGGCCGAAGCCGAGTACTTCTCGCACTGCATCCAGAACGGCCTCGAGCCGAAGACTCCCGGCGAGGAGGGGCTGCGCGACATGCGCTACATCGCCGAAATTTACCGCGCCGCAGGCAGCTCGCTCTGACGGCGGCGCGATCAGGCGTGCTTTCCCAGGTCCCAAAGGGGACCTGGGGCACCCCAATGGCGCAAAATCAAGCGGTCAGAGACCAGGTACGATTGTGCTCCGGGGGAGGGTAATTTTCTGCCGGGGCGTTGCGCACCGCCCGCTCATCGGAAAGAACGCGATCAACAGGGCACAAATCCTTCTGACTCGGCGCATCCCGTTGCGGCTGTCGGCCGGGCCACCTGCCTCCTATACTAGGGGAGTGGAAAGTCGCAGACAACGATAGGAGGTTTTTATGGCTACTTCGGAATCGAAGTGCCCGTATGCGGGCGCGATGCTGGAACATACCAAGGCCGGGGGAAAGGGCGTGCGAGCCTGGTGGCCGGAACAACTGAACGTGGGCATTCTAAGCCAGAATTCCCCGCTGTCGAATCCGCTGGGCGAGGAGTTCGACTACGCCAAAGAGTTTAAGAGCCTGGACCTGAAGGCTGTGATTAAGGACCTTCATAAGGTGATGACAAGCTCGCAGGAATGGTGGCCGGCCGATTTCGGCCACTACGGTCCGCTCATCATCCGCATGGCGTGGCACGCCGCAGGGACCTACCGCATCCACGACGGACGCGGCGGCGCGGGCCGAGGCGCGCAGCGGTTTGCGCCGCTGAATAGCTGGCCAGACAACGTGAGCCTGGACAAGGCGCGCCGGCTGCTGTGGCCGGTCAAGCAGAAGTATGGCCGCAAGCTCTCCTGGGGCGATCTGATGATTCTGGCCGGCAACGTGGCGCTGGAATCGATGGGGTTGAAGACCTTCGGATTCGGCGGCGGGCGGGTGGACACCTGGGAGCCGGAGGACATCGATTGGGGTCCGGAGACCACATGGCTGGGCGACGAACGCTATAGCGGCGACCGCGACCTGGCGAGGCCGCTGGCCGCCGTGCAGATGGGGCTGATCTACGTGAACCCCGAGGGGCCGAACGGCAAACCCGACCCGGTGGCGGCGGCGCGCGACATCCGCGAGACCTTTGCCCGCATGGCGATGAACGACGAAGAGACGGTGGCGCTGATCGCCGGCGGCCACACCTTCGGCAAGACGCACGGGGCGTGCCCGCAGAGCTACGTGGGACCGGAACCCGAGGCCGCGCCCATTGAGGAGCAGGGACTGGGCTGGAAGAACAGCTTCGGGACGGGCAAAGGGAACGACACGTTTACCAGCGGCATTGAGGTGATCTGGAGCCAGACGCCAACCCAGTGGAGCAACCACTTCTTCCATAACCTCTTCGACTACGAGTGGGAGCTGACCAAGAGCCCGGCGGGCGCCCACCAATGGAAGCCCAAGGGCGACGCGGGTGCGGGCAGCGCGCCCGATCCCCACGACCCGTCCAAGCGGCGTACCCCCATGATGCTGACCACCGATCTCTCACTGCGAATGGATCCGGCTTACGAGAAGATCTCGCGGCGGTTCATGGAGCATCCGGAGGAGTTCGCTGACGCCTTCGCGCGGGCGTGGTTCAAGCTGACGCACCGCGACATGGGGCCGCGTTCCCGCTACCTCGGCCCGCTGGTGCCCAAGGAAGAGCTCGTCTGGCAGGATCCGCTTCCGGCGGTCAACCATAAGCTCATCAACTCCCGCGACATCGAGGCCCTGAAGGCCAAAGTGCTGGCGTCGGGGCTGTCCATCTCAGAGCTGGTGAGGACGGCGTGGGCGTCGGCGGTGACCTTCCGCGGCAGCGACAAGCGCGGCGGCGCCAATGGGGCGCGCATCCGGCTGGCGCCGCAGAACGGCTGGGAGGTGAACGAACCTGCCAGGCTGGCGAAGACGCTGAAGAAGCTGGAAGCCGTCCAGAAGGAGTTCAACGGTGCGCAGAAGGGCGGCAAAAAAGTTTCGCTGGCCGATCTGATCGTACTGGCAGGCGGCGCGGCCGTAGAGGCCGCCGCGGCGAAGGCCGGGTACAAGGTGAAGGTTCCCTTCGCGCCGGGCCGCACAGACGCCACCGTAGAGCAGACCGACGCGGCCTCATTCGCGGTGCTGGAGCCGCTGGCCGACGGGTTCCGCAACTACGCGCGCAAGGGTCTGGAGGAATGCGCCGCCAACATGCTGCTCGACAAGGCGCAACTGCTGACCCTCACCGCTCCGGAGATGACGGTGCTCATCGGCGGCATGAGGGCGCTGGGCGCGAACTTCGGGCAATCACAGCACGGCGTCTTTACCAAGCGGCCGGGCACGCTGACCAACGACTTCTTCGTGAACCTGCTGGACATGGGCACGCAGTGGAAGAAGTCCGCGGAATCGGAGCACGTCTTGGAAGGACACGACCGGAAGACGGGCAAGCTGAAGTGGACGGGGACGGTAGTTGACCTGATCTTCGGATCGAACTCTCAGCTTCGCGCCATCGCCGAGGTGTACGCGAGCAGCGATGGGCAAGAAAAGCTGGTGCGTGACTTCGCGGCCGCCTGGGCCAAAGTGATGAATCTGGACCGTTTTGACCTGGCGTAAGCGGCCGGAAAACAGTCAGAAGCCCATGATGTTGTAGCCGCAATCGACGTACAGGGTTTCTCCGGTGATGGCGCTCGATAGATCGCTGGCGAGGAAGAGCGCCGCGCCGGCGACTTCGAGCTGATCGACGTTGCGGTGCAGCGGAGCACGATCGGCGTGGACCTTGAGCATGTCGCCCAGGTTGCCGACACCGCGGGCGGCGAGAGTCTTGATGGGACCGGCGGATATGGCATTCACACGAATGCCGCGGGGGCCGAGGTTCCAGGCCAGGTAGCGGACCGTGGATTCAAGGGCTGACTTGGCAACGGCCATTACGTTGTAATTGGGCACCACTTTTTCTGCAGCGTAATAGGTCAAGGTCATCACGCTGCCGCCTTCGGTCATAAGCGATGCGGCGCCGCGGGTAACGGCCAAGAGCGAGTAGACGCTGACGTCGAGCGCGACGCGGAAGCCCTCGCGGCTGGTGTTGACGAACTCGCCGCGCAGGTCCTCGGCGGGCGCGTAGGCCACGGCGTGGACCAGGATGTCAAGCTTGCCGTACCTTTCTTTGAGCGCGGCGAAGAGGGATTCGATTTCGCTGTCGTTCGATACATCGCACTGGAAGCCGCTGGCGCCGGGTAGATCCTTGATGAGGTCTTCGGCTTCGAGCTTCATGCGCTCGTTCTGGTAGCAGCCGGCTACCGTAGCGCCGGCCTCTTGGAGTTTTTGGGCGATAGCCCAGGCGATGGAACGCTTGTTAGCCAGCCCGATGACGACCGCCGTTTTGCCCGTCAAATTGATCATGCCTTTTTCAGTTTCCCCCGAGTTCGAGCTTGTTCAGGTTGTTGCGGGAAGAGATGGAATTGCCGTTCTTCCAGAATACCAGAGCGGTTTTCGTGGGAAATGGAGTACCGGACGGCGCCCGGGTGCGCACTCATTCGCCCAGATCGACTAACTCAACGGTCCCGACCGGGCGTTCCAGGAAGCGTGATCCCAGACGCTCGAATTTTTCTACCGAGTCGGTGGCGAAGCAGCGGATTTCCGTTTGTAGAGGCGAGTTGGCGGCATCTCCTCCCCTATCCGGCTCCGCCGGCGCGGACTCGGATAGGATGGGCCGCCCGGCGCGGCCATTGAAGAGTTGGACCGCCGCGCCGGCAGCGGATTGGGCCGAATCGATCACCTTGATGCCCGGCCTCACCGCGCCTTCGATCAGCGGCCGCAACAAGGGATAATGCGTGCAGCCCAGAACCAAGGCGTCGGGATTCATGCCCTGGGCCGCGGCCTCGGCGCGCAGTTCCTCCCAATAAATGCGGATCACCTCGGCGGTAACGGGATGATCGGTCCATCCCTCTTCGACCAGCGGGACCAGCAGCGGGCAAGCTTTTTCAAGAGCGCGCAGGCCGTGGGCTCGGCAAGCGGCTGCATAGGCGTGGCTCTGCACGGTGGCCTCGGTGGCGAGGACCAGCACGTCGCCGCTGCGTGATGCCTGGCGGGCGGCGGCGGCTCCGGGCTCAATAACGCCCAGCACGGGAACGGCGGGCACGGCCTCCTCAATGGCGTCGAGCGCCAGGGCGCTGGCCGTGTTGCAGGCGATGACCAGGAACTCCGCCCCCTGCTCGTGAACGAGGAAACGCGCGCTTTGGGCGGCGTAGCGGGCGATGGTGCGCCGGGACTTGGAGCCGTAGGGCAGGCGGGCGGTGTCGCCGAGAAAGACGAAACGGGCGTGCGGAAACCGCTCGATGAGCGCCCGCAGCACGGTCAATCCGCCAAATCCGGAATCGAAGACGCCGATGGTGGGGCTCATGAGTGCGCTCCGGTCTCCCTGAGCGCGGCGAGGTTCGAACAGAACAAGCACAGCTCACGGAAGACGGCCGATGCGTAGACGCTGCCTGCACCTGCTTTCGGAAGAAAGTGAAGCTTGAGACCTAGTTCCACAAAACGGTGAGAACGGATCATTTCAGGCACGGAAGGTGCGTCCTTTCGCCAGAAAGCATTGAGCATCTCGCGGAAAACGCCTTCCGGCGAGCCGCCGTGGATATACACGTCCGTGCCATTCAGGTCACTCGCCGACCGCTGAAGCCGGTACGGCTCCGATTCAAACACGAACCAGGTGTGCAGCCCGGGATTGAGATCGGCCCAAGTGACGGTCATACCCAATTCGAGAGGCATGTTAAAGCGCGGAGTAGAACCCGCCTTTGCACTGACTTCAATGCGCGAAAGATCGTGAATCGAGTAGCGGCAACTTTTGATGAGGGCGAGTATCCTTTCGAGCCGGCGAGCGCCGCCCGGGATTTCCGGCGCAATATGAGGGACGAGGCCAAGATAATATAGCCCAACAACGTAAGCCACGTAGAGGCTGCTGAATTCTTCGTCGTAAGGGATATTTAAGAAAACGTCTTTGCCTTCAGGCGGCTGCGGCGGCATTCTTGCGCTTCTTTCCCTGGTTGAAAGCTTTGCCGGTAGTAGCTGCCTCCTCCGCTTGCATTTGCCTGAAGTATTCTTCTGCTATTGCGTTGAGTTCCTTCTGACGGCGTTTGGGGATGCGAAGGCGCTTCGCCTCTTCCTCAGGTGAAGGCCGTGGAGTCGTGATGCGGACAACCGGGCGTGCCATGATAAACTCTCCACCTAAATCATACATCGGGTTTGCCTTGATTTGCGTAAGCGTTCGCCGGTCTCTGCATTCGGGTCTTCCGGAATCATCGATCCGCTGCCGCGGTTGATGCGGTTTCGCCCGTCAGATAGGTTCGCGTCAGGTCGGCGTGGCCGGCGAGGGTGGCGCAGGGTTGGCCATCCACCAGAAAGCGAACCTGGGTGATGCGCGGCAGGTTGGCGTGGAGGGTGGCGCAGATGGAAAGGATGGTGAGGGTTTCCGTCTCTAGGCCGGAGGGATGGTTGGCGGCAAAGGATCTGGTGAGATCGACCACGGCGAGCTCGGGGCCGGACGGTGCGCGGTTTTCCGTGGAGGGGGTTGCGCCGGATGGGGTTGCGGCTGGATTGCCGTCAGCGGCCGGCAACAGAAAGACATGAGCGATGGAAGCATCGCCGCCAGGCACTGGGTGAGTGGAACCGGGAGCCGCGTAGAGGTCCAACAGCTTGCCAAGAATGGCGCGGGCGCGCTCATTGGGATTTTGGGGCAGGGGTAGGGAAAACACCTCGGCCGCAACGGAACCGTCAGCATCGTTGGCCACGTAAAGGGTGGCCTGCTGTTCCGGTGCGGCTTCGGGCGCCTGCGTGGGCAGGGAGTTTTCCACCTCCAGGAGGCGCTGGCGGTCACGATTGCGCAACTGCCAGAGGACCGCGCCCATGACCACAGAAGCCACCAGCAAAATGACGAAGAGAACGGTCTGGTAGCGAGGGATCACGGCTGGTCTGCCCCTATGTCCTCGCCTTGGCTCGCGCCCTCCGAGCGCCATTCGACGAGAGCGGCGGCCAGGGCTTGAGCCACGCGGGCTTGATAGCCGGGATCGTCGAGGCTGGCGGCAGCGGCCTGGGTAGAGGCGCGGCCGGACTCGTCATCCGGGGCAACCTCGACGGCTACGGCGGGACAGCTTATGTTGTCGATGATGGGCAGTAGGGTGCGGCCCAGGGTAACGGTCAAGCCGGCGTGCCGGAGGGCCGAGTTGAGCGCGCCCTCCAGAGCCATGCTGCGCAGAACCCAGGCCGCCTGCGCGGCGTTCCAAGGCTCGAAGCGTACCGGCTGGGCGGGAGCGAGAGAAGAAACGAACAGGTGCACGCCGCTGCCGGTCATGGAAGCGTGCAGGCTGAGGCAGGCTTGGGCATCGGCGTGGTTGGCGATCTCGGCGCGGCGCTCGGAGCTGAGGGTTACGTCGGATTCGCGGGTGGTGACCACAGAGATGCCGCGCGCCGAAAGCAAAGAGCGCAACCGGACGCTCAGCGCCAGCGTGATGGTTTTTTCGGGCAGGCCGCCGATGCGGGCGCCGGGATCGCTGCCGCCATGAGCCGCGTCGAGAACCACCACAAAGCGGGCTGGGGGGGCGGGCGGAGCCTGACTGGAAGCAGACTGGGCTTGCGCGGTCGAGGGTAGCGAGACGGCGGCGGCGATGAGGACCGCCAGCAGGCGGGTCGACCGGCGCATTGCCGTTCCCCCGTTACTCCAGCGCATAGATAGCTAGGCCGCTGAGCAGCTTGGGATAAAAATCGGTGGACTTCTGGGGCATGACCTCGCCGGCAAAGGCCACCTCCCGAAGCTGGTCCATGGTGACGGGATTGGTGAGAAAGGCGACATCGGCCTGGCCGCGGCGGACCTGATCGACGGCCTCGGCGGCGGAGCGCAGATAGCGGAGGTTGGTCTGCTCGCGAATCCGCTCGGCGTTCAGGCCCAATAGACGTTCGAGAACGATGGAGTGCAATTGGGTCAGGTCGAGCTGGCGCTGGCGTCCGGAGAGGCCTGCAAGGGCCGCGGTCATGGCTTCAGGATTGGAACGTAACAGGAACGCCCCGGTGCGGGTGACGGCGGCAAAGGCCGTGCCCTGCTGCTTGGCAAGGGTTTCAAGATACACGGAGGGATCAGCGGCAGGGAGAGCCTCGACGGCAAAGAACTGCGCGGCGGCGTGGGCAAAAGCAGCGGGATCGAAGGCTTGAAGGCTATGCACGACACGGTGCGTGGGAAGGATGACCAGGCCGCTGGAGTCCATGTTCACAAAGGTCATCATGGCGGCCGCCTCGGGGTAAGGCGGCTGGGGCAAATGGCCGGCGGCGTGGGCCGCGGCAGCGGGAGCTGCGGGGGAGAATTCACGCGCATAGCTAAGCGCGGTTTCGTAACGGTGATGGCCGTCGGCGATGATGAGCTTCTTGTCGGCCATGGCCGCAGTGAGCTGATTGATGAGCGCCGGATCGTTGATTCTCCACACGCGATGGAGCACACCGTACTCGTCGGTGACCTCGCCGCAGGGCGATCCGATGCCGGCGTGGGCGGCTTCTCCGTCGGCCATGCCGCCATGAGCTGGCGAGCCCTCCGGCTCCGCGTCGTAGAGTAGCTTTTCCACGCTGCCGGCGGGGTCGGAGTAAAGCATAAAGATCTGGCCGAAGTGCGCACGGGTAGCGCGGAGCAGGTTGAGCCGGTCGCTTTTGGGTTTGGACAGCGTCTGCTCATGGCGGAAGACCACCTGCTCGGCGTAATCATAGAGCCGCCCCAAAGCGATGAAGCCGCGCCGCTCCCTGACCACGCCGGCCGGCTGAGCCCCGGACGCCGGAGCGGAGCCGGGAACGACAAATCGCTGCGCATAAGCGAAGACACAAGGGGTTTTCTCCTGAATCAGAACGCCCTGCTCGCGCCAGGCGCGGAAGTCGCGTGCGGCCCTGGCATAGACGTTTTCGCCGCCTTGAGCATCGAAAAGTTCAGGCAGGCCCAGGATGATGCGGACCAGGTTGAAGGGGCTGCGCTGATAGTAAGCCTGCTGCATGGCTGGGGAGATTTTGTCGTAGGGCTGGGTAACGGCGTCTTCCAGCCGAAC
>JAJYZC010000008.1 GCA_021800255.1 Acidobacteriota bacterium | reverse complement strand
AGGCAGAAATGAGTGTTGCGGTGTATATCACCATCTATGCGGGATTGCTGATCTTTTTGGTGGGCTGTCTGCTCCGTGCCGTCGAATACGCGCGCACCCCATTTCATCTGCGCTGGGAGCTCTATCCTGTCGCGCACGAGGAGCGGCGCTTCCTTGAGCACGGGGGATCGTACTTCGAATCGGGAGCGTGGTGGCTCAGCCCCCAGGCCGTCGATCACCGCAGCGAATGGGCCGCCATGCTGCGCGAGATTGTATTTCTGCGCGGCCTGTGGGAGTATAACCGCCGTCTGTGGCCGCCTTCGTTCCTCTTTCATTTTGGGCTTTATCTTTCAATCGCCAGCGCCGGATTGGCGGTTGTGGCTGCTCTGGTAGGCGCGCACAGCGGATGGCTCTGGATCGGGATGGCCGGCGGGTGGATCGGAGCGGCGGCCATCGTGATGGTTCTGACCGGAGCATTGTGGCTGCTGGCGCGGCGCATCACCGATCCGGGGCTGAAAAACTACACCAAAGCGGGCGACATTTTCAATCTCATCTTTTTCATCGTGGCCTTCGGATTTTTGGGGGCTGGCTTTCTCGCACCAGGCGCGCACAACGCTTCGCTTGCGGAGATTGCCCGCAGCGCCTTCGGCTTCGACCGGGGCGCGCACATCAGCGCGGCTGCCGGCACCGGCTTAATCCTCTGCTCGGCGCTGGCGGCCTATATTCCGTTTACGCACATGGCGCACTTCATCGCCAAATACTTTACCTGGCACTCGGTGCGATGGGATGACCGGCGCAACGACGCGGGCAGCTCCGTGGAGAGCAAAGTCGCCGCGTCGCTCGCCTACCGGCCCACCTGGGCGGCGCCTCACCTGGGCGCAGACGGAAAAAAGACCTGGGCTGAGATAGCAGCCTCCAATCCCGCCGAGGAGGTGCGGAAATGAGCCATCCAATCAGCGTGAACGAACTTTCCCGCCCCGACCGCGAGCCTGTGATTCACCTTGAGGACAAGGACCTGATGCCGCTGCCCGCGCCGCTCGACGATCACGCGCGCAACATCCGATGGACTCCGCTCTCCGGTCAGAACGTCGCCAATTTTGAATGCGGGCTGGACGACACCTGCGCGGTCAGCATTCCGCAGCCCAAAACTCCGGAAGAAGAAAAACAGCTCGTGGCGCGCTTTCTCTCCGGTCTGGATAAGCTCTTCGACAAAGAGAACAACTGGACCTTCCTCGAGCCGCTGCTGTTGACTATGGAGCACTGCACCGGCTGCCAGACGTGCGCGGAATCCTGCCACATCTTCGAGGCTAGCGGCCGCAATGAGCTTTACCGGCCCACCTACCGCACCGAGGTTTTGCGCCGTCTGTACTTCAAGTATGTGAGGCACGGAGGATTGCTGTCGGCGTGGCAGCACGGCACCATCCGGCTGAACTGGCCGCTGGTGGCGCGGCTGATCGAGTTGTCGTACCGCTGCAATCTGTGCCGGCGCTGCGCGCAGGCCTGCCCCATCGGCTGCGACAACGGCCTGGTCGCGCACGAGCTGCGCAAGCTGTTCAGCCAGGAGATGGGCATCGCCGCCAAGGAGCTGCACGACCAAGGATCGATGCTGCAGCTCAAGGCCGGCTCCTCGACGGGCATGACCGCGGAGATCGTAAAAGACAATGTCGACTTTATCGACGAGGACATCAGCGAGAAAACCGGCATCGAGGTGCACACGCCCTGGGACGTGAAGGGCGCCGACGTGCTGCTCATTCACAACGCCGGCGAGATCATGGCCTGGCCGGAAAACCCCGGCGCCTACGCCTTGATTCTGACCATGGCCGGCGTGAGCTGGACCATGTCCTCAGAGCTGGCCGGCTACGACTCGATCAATTACGGCCTCTGGTATGACGATGCGCAGATGGCCCGGGTGGCGCTCAAGCACGTGGAAGCGGCGAAAAAGCTGGGCGTCAAGCGCATCGTGCTGGGCGAGTGCGGCCACGCTCACAAGGCCCTGTGCGTAACCGCGGACCGGCTGTTGACCGGAGACTACAATATCCCGCGCATGAGCTCGATGCCGCTGCTGCGCGATATTGTGATGAGCGGCAAGATCAAATTCGATCCCTCCCGCAACGATTTTCCCGTCACCCTGCACGATCCCTGCAACATGGTGCGGCTGATGGGGGTGGTCGAGCCGCAGCGGGAGATCCTGCGTTCGCTTTGCCCGCAGTTCCGCGAGATGTATCCCCACGGAGTGGACAACTACTGCTGCGGCGGCGGCAGCGGCTTCGCCATCATGAGCGGCAACAACTTTCCCGATTGGCGTTTCCAGGTGGCGGGGCGCAAAAAGATGGAGCAGATTCTGAATGCCTTCTCCGATTGCATCGGCCCCGAGACGCCGAAGTATCTGTGCGCCCCTTGCAGTAACTGCAAGGGCCAGTTCCGCGACATGCTGGCCTACTACAAGATGTGGGAGGAGAACCGGATCCTATACGGAGGGCTTGTCGAGCTGATCGTGAACGCGATGGTGGACGTGAAGCCGGGATTTATCGAGTGGGAGTGGCGCTGAGCGAAAGCTCCGGCGAACCAGCCGGTGCGCCGTCGGGCAGCAAACGAGTGACTTTTACGCTCCGTGCGCCGGCCGCCGCCTCCGGCGCTGGAAGGCGCGAAAGGCTTGCGGAGTAACCATACTCAGGAGTTTCTGTTTGCGCTCCGGAGCGGGTAAGTTCTCCGCCAGAAGGCGATTCCGCCGCCGCCCCAGTTCCTTTACCCATGGGACCCACTCCGGCCCGTAGCGGCGCTCCAGCTCCCGGCGTAGCCGAGATGCCAACGCCGGACTACATCCGCCCGTGGAGATAGCAATTTGCAAAGGTCCGCGGCGGACCACGGCTGGATAGAAAAAGTCGCAGTGCCGGGGATCGTCGACGGCATTACATAAAATGCCGCGCGCTGCGCAGGCACGGAAAACCGCGCCGTTGATTTGGGAAGATCTCGTAGCAGCCACGGCTAAAAATGCGCCCTCCACATCGCGCGGCGAAAATCTCTGCCGCCGCCAGACGATGGCTCCTGCCGCCGCCAGCGATTGAATGCGCGCGGTGGCGCGCGGGCTTACAACCTGCACCCGCGCGCCGCAGCGGAGCAGTCCTGCTATCTTCGCCTCCGCAACCTTGCCGGCGCCGGCAACGAGGCATTTTCTGCCCTGAAGATTGACCAGCATGGGGAAGTGCGTGGAATTGTCTTTCATATAGGGCGCCTCCCGGCTTCTTGCCGCTCAATTCAGTTACTTCGTCCTCACGCCGTTTGCGTCCTCGAGGGCCGAGACTATGTACACATTATGCGCGCCAACCATCTTGGATCACAGCAGATAGTGTCAAGACTCACAAACTGAAGATATGGTTTCTCACCTGCCGTGATAGGTGTCACATCGGCTGAAACAAGTATCTCGCTATACTTCTGAGTCGCGCATAAAGTGCGGTTGCACCATAAGCTAATAGCCCAGGTTGCCCAATGAAAGGAGAGCGCCAATGGCAGACGCTGCCGGAGACGAAAAACAATCCAACGGAAAGTTGAACACGAAGTTGCTGGATGAACTTGAGAGCGGGCCTTGGCCAAGTTTTGTAAAAGAGATTAAAGCCGCGGCCAAAAACAATGACAGCGCCCGCGACCTGCTGGGCCAGCTCGAACTCTCTTATGAGGACCGGATCAGCCATTGGAAACACGGCGGGCTGGTGGGCGTGCTGGGCTACGGCGGAGGCGTGATCGGGCGCTACAGCGATGTGCCCGAGAAATTTCCCAACGTAGCCCACTTCCACACCATGCGCATCAACCACCCCGCGGCATGGTTCTACTCGAGCGAAGCTCTGCGCACCATCTGTGACATCTGGGAACGGCACGGCTCCGGACTGACGAACATGCACGGTTCGACCGGCGACATCATCCTGTTGGGCACGACCACCGATCACCTGGAGCCTACGTTTCAGGAACTGACCCACGAGGGCTTCGACCTCGGCGGCTCCGGCTCGGCGGTGCGCACGCCTTCCAGTTGCGTGGGCATGGCGCGCTGCGAGTGGGCCTGCTACGACTCCATGAAGCTCTGCTACGACCTGACCATGCACTATCAGGATGAGTTACACCGTCCGGCATTCCCCTACAAATTCAAATTCAAGTGCTCGGCATGCCCCAACGACTGCGTAGCCTCCATCGCCCGCGCCGATATGTCCATCATCGGAACCTGGAAGGACGAGATTCAAATCGATGACGCAGAAGTAGCGAACTACGCCGCGACCGGCCTGGATATTCAGAAGGACGTGTGCAGCCACTGCCCCGGCAAATGCATGGACTGGGACGGCAAGAAGCTGAGCATCGACAACCACGATTGCGTGCGCTGCATGCACTGCATGAACGTGATGCCCAAGGCGCTGCGTCCCGGCAAGGAGAGAGGCGCGGTGATCCTGCTCGGCGCCAAGGCTCCAATCCTGCAGGGCGCGCTGCTGTCCTCCGTCTTGGTCCCCTTCGTTCCCGCCGACGAACTGTTTGAGACCATCAAAGAGCTGGTCTCGCGGATATGGGACTTCTGGGATGAATACGGAACCAACCGCGAACGCATCGGCGAGTTGATCCAGCGCGTGGGCATGCCGACGTTTCTCGACGCCATCGGATTGGACCCGGCGCCGGAGATGGTTTCGGCGCCCCGCGATAACCCCTACATCTATTTCCAGGCCGAAAAGGAGAGTGAACAATGACAACCACGGCAGCTCCACTTCAGCCCCGCCTCACCGACGTCGGCCCGCCGAAGTACGACAAGTACCTTCCGCCCATGGTGCGCAAGAACTACGGGCACTGGAAATATCACGAGAATCTGGCGCCGGGGGTTTTGTGTCATGTGGCCGAGTCCGGCGACCGCCTTTACACGGTGCGCGGAGGCGCGCCGCGGCTGCTCAGCATCGAGACCATTCGCAAGTTCGCCGATCTGGCCGACAAATACTGCGGGGGCTACCTGCGCTTCACCAGCCGCAACAACATCGAGTTCCTGCTGACGGATAAGGCCAACATTGAGCCGCTGAAGCGGGACCTGGCGGCGATGGGCATTCCCGTCGGCGGCACCAACAACGCCATCAGCAACATTGTGCACACCCAGGGATGGGTGCACTGCCACTCGTCGGCGACCGACGCTTCGGGCATCGTAAAGTCTGTAATGGACGCCCTGTGTGAGCACTTTACCCACGAGGACCTGCCCGCCAAGCTGCGCATCGCCCTGGCCTGCTGCCTGAACATGTGCGGCGCGGTGCACTGCTCCGACATTGCCATTCTGGGCGTGCACCAGCGTCCGCCCAAGGTGCAGAAGGACCTGCTGCCGAAGGTCTGCGAGATCCCTACGCTGATCTCCTCCTGTCCGACCGGCGCCATCCGGCCGGCCACATATGATGGAAAACCCTCCGTCGATGTGATCGAGGAGCAGTGCATGTACTGCGCTAACTGCTACACCGTGTGCCCGGCCATGCCGCTCAACGACCCCAACACCGACGGCATCTCGATCTGGGTGGGCGGCAAGGTGAGCAATGCGCGCAGCGAGCCGAGATTCTCAAAGCTGGCCATTCCGTTTCTACCCAACAACCCGCCGCGCTGGCCCGAGGTGGTGGAGGCGGTGGTGAAGATCGTCGATGTGTACCGCAAAAACGCGCGCAAATACGAGCGCGTGGGCGAATGGATCGACCGCGTCGGCTGGCCCAGGTTCTTCGCGCTGACGGGCTTCGAGTTCACGCGCTATCACATCGATGACTTCAAGCACGCTGGCTTGACGTACGCGCGGTCGGCCCACGTCCGATATTGACTGGTACTGACTCGCGCGGCCATCCGTTTACTGGGAGAGGCGCCCATGGGGCTGTTTAAGGAAGTTAAGAAACCGGTGATTAAGCACAGCGCTTCGGGCAGCGCGGACGTAAGCCCGAACCGCCCCGCATACGTGCCCAAAACCGCTCCTTGCATCCATACCTGCGTATGCGGTACCGACGTGCGGGGATGGCTGGTGGCCGTAGCGCAGCACAAGGAATACGGCCGCACGCCCGAGCAGGCGTTTGAAGTTGCCTGGCGCACGATCCTGGAGAACAACCCGTTCCCGGCCATCTGCGGGCGCCTGTGCCAGCACCCGTGCGAGCTGAACTGCAACCGCAAGGCCAAGGACGGGGCGGTGCAAATCCGGCATCTCGAGCAGTTCGTGGGCGACTTCGCCATCGCCCACGGCTGGCGCGCGCAGCCGGCCGCGGAGCAGCCGGGATCGGGCACGCGCATTGCGGTTGTGGGCGCGGGACCGGCGGGGCTTTCCGCCGCCTACCACCTGGCCCGCAAGGGCTTCGCGGTTACCCTCATTGACGCCGCGCCGCAGCCGGGCGGAATGATGCGCTACCGCATTCCCCGCTCGGTCATCCCGGCCGAGGTTCTCGACGGGGAGATCGCCAGCATCCTCTCGCTGGGGATCGAACTGCGAACCAACTGCGTGGTGGGCCGCGACGTCTCCGTGGAGCAGTTGCAGCGCGACTATGCCGCTGTCTTCTTCGCCATGGGCCTGCAGAAACCGGCGCAACTCGAGGTGCGCGGCGGCCGCGACGGCGAAGCGGTGATGGTGGGCGCGCCGCCCGCCGAGCCGCCCGATATTCCAGCCCATGAATCGCTCAACCCCGAGCCCCGCGTGCTCAACACGGTCAGCGTGTCCATCGCCCAGGGCCGGGCCGTAGCCGAGACCTTGGCTGCGCAGTTCGAGTGCTGCGCGGTCCACCGGTCCTGGTCGCCGGCGGTCATCCACGCGGAAAAGGTCAAGCTGGATTGGTACCCGGCCGCAGCGCCGCTCGCCAGCGACGCCAAGCCTCTGAGCGAGGCCGAGGTCATCGCCGAAGCCGCGCGCTGCATGTCCTGCGGCATGTGCATGGACTGCGAAACCTGCTGGATGTATTGCAGCAAAAACTGTTTTGAGAAGTTGCCCAAGGGCGAACACTACAAAATCAAGCTCGATCTCTGCAACGGATGCGGCAAGTGCGCGGAATCGTGTCCCTGCGGATACATCGAAATGAACTGACTGCGAGGTGAACAGTGTCGGTATTTGAAGTAGAAGGAAGAAAGTACGAAGTCGATGAGGACGGCTTTTTGCAGGAGCCGGATAAGTGGACCGACGAGGTAGCCAAGGATTTTGCCAGAACCGAATCGGTGGACCAACTGACCGAGGGCCACTGGAAGGTGATCCACTATATCCGCAACTACTATCTCCAGTTTGGCATTGCGCCCATGGTGCGCAAGGTCTGCAAGGAGACAGGCTACAAGCTGAGCGAGATCTATCAGCTCTTTCCCTCCGGCCCGGCGAAGGGCGCCTGCAAGCTGGCGGGGCTGCCCAAGCCCACAGGCTGCGTATAGGCGGCGATGAGTGCGGAACAGGCCATCTTGCAGCGGTGGATCGAACGCACGCTGAAGTCCTACCCCGATGGGATGGCCGGGTTCCTCGGTGAAGAGCGAGATCCGTTTCGCAATCCCGTCGGCCACACGCTGAGGGAAAACCTGACCACGCTCTTGCAGGAACTGATGGGAACGATGGACCAGAAGCGAGTCGCGCCCGCGCTCGACGCGCTGGTTCGGATGCGCGCGGTGCAGAACTTCAGCCCCGCCGAGGCGGTGCGCTTCGTCTTCGGCCTGCGGCAAGCGGTCTTTGAAGTCTCGGGCGCGGTTCCGGATTCGCTCGCAACCCGCATCGACGAACTGGCGTTGATGGCGTTCGATCAGTACATGAGCTGCCGCGAACAGATCTTCGAGTTGCGCGCTAAAGAGATACGCAGGCGCGCGCAGTACGCCGCGTTCGAGGAAGGAGAAGAACCATGAGTGCGCTCTACTCCCTGCTGGCAGTGCTGGCGCTGGTTGCGGCAGGGCTGGAAGGCGGACGGACCGGCGCGGGACGCGACGCGCTTACACTGATCGTTCCCTATGCGGCCTTCACCATCTTTCTGGCCGGCTTCTGCGTGCGCGTCCTGCGCTGGGCGTGGGCCCCGGTTCCGTTTCATATTCCCACCACCTGCGGCCAGCAGAAATCCCTGCCCTGGATCCGGCAGGCGAAGGTCGATAACCCCTCCAGCAAGTGGGGCGTGCTGGCCCGCATGGCGGCGGAGATTCTGCTCTTCCGTTCCCTCTTCCGCAACAACCGCGCGCGCATGGCGGAAAAGCGCCTGATCCTTGGCGAAAGCAAATTTCTCTGGCTGGGCGCGCTGGCCTTTCACTGGGCGCTGCTGCTGATTTTGCTCCGGCACCTGCGCCTGTTCATCCAGCCCGTGCCCGCGTGGGTCAACGGCCTCGAACGGCTCGACGGATTCCTCCAGATCGGTGCGCCGCAGCTCTATATCTCGGACGTCATTCTCCTCGCCGCGCTGGCGTATCTGCTGTACCGGCGCTTCCGCGATCCAGCGGTACGGTACATCTCGCTCTTCACTGACTACTTCGCTTTGTTTCTTCTGCTGGCGATCGCCGTCTCCGGCGTGCTGATGCGCTATTTCGTGCGCGTGGACGTGCTCAGCGTCAAGCAGTTTGCGCTCAGCCTGGCTGCATTCCGGCCCGTCGATCTGCGTGCGCTGAGCCCGCTCTTCCTGGCGCACCTTCTGCTGGTTTGTACGCTGGCGGCCTACCTGCCCTTCAGCAAGCTGATGCACATGGGCGGAATTTTTTTAAGTCCCACCCGCAACCTGGCCAACGACAGCCGCCGCAAGCGGCACATCAATCCCTGGAATTACCCGGTGAAAAAACACACCTACGCGGAGTGGGAAGAAGAGTTCCACGACAAGCTGGTGGCGGCCGGCATTCCACTCGAGGACGAAGATGCAGGAAAAGCTCATACAGATTGAGCAAGAGCCTCCGCGCGGCGACTGGCGTGACCCGCACGTCGAGTTCCACAAAGGCGCCATGTGTTACAGCGCGGCTGCGAAGAACCTGACCTATCTCGGTCTGCCCAACCCGCGCACATGGCAGCCGACCGACAGCAACTGGAAGCTGCCGCCGGACTGGAAAAAAATCATCCTCGCGGGCATGAAGGAGCGGCTGAAGAAGTACCGTTCCTTCCGGCTGTTCATGGATATCTGCGTGCGCTGCGGCGCCTGCGCCGACAAGTGCCAGTTCTACCTCGGCTCGGCCGACCCCAAGAATATGCCCGTGGCCCGCGCCGAGCTGATGCGCTCCATCTACCGCCGCTACTTCACCCTGACCGGGCGCATCTTCGGCTCGCTGGCCGGCGGGCGGGAGCTGACCGAGGACGTGATCAAGGAGTGGTACTCCTACTACTACCAGTGCACCGAGTGCCGGCGCTGCTCGGTCTACTGCCCCTACGGCATCGACACCGCCGAGATCACCATGATGGGCCGCGAGTTGCTCACCCTCATCGGCTGCAACATCAACTGGGTGATGGAGCCGGTGGCCAACTGCTACCGCACCGGCAACCACCTGGGCATTCAGCCGCACGGATTCAAAGACAGCATCGACTTCGCAGCCAACGAGGCTTCGGAGATCACCGGGCTTAAGATCGAGGCGCCCATCAACCGCAAGGGCGCCGAAGTTCTCTTCGTCATGCCCTCGGCTGACTACTTCGCCACCCCGCACTACTACACGCTGCTCGGCTACCTGATGCTCTTTCACCAGATCGGTCTCGACTACACGGTCAGCGCCTACGCCTCTGAAGGCGGCAACTTCGGCTTCTTTGCCTCGCACGAGCTAATGAAGCGGTTGAACGCCAAGATCTACGACGAGGCCAAGCGTCTGGGCGTGAAGTGGATTCTGGGCGGCGAGTGCGGCCACATGTGGCGCGTGCTCCATCAATATATGGACACCATGAACGGCCCCGCCGATTTTCTCGAGGTTCCGGTATCTCCGTTCACGGGAACGGTCTTTGAGAACGCGCGCTCGACCAAGATGGTGCATATCTGCGAGTTCACCGCCGACCTGATCCATCACGGCAAGCTCAAGCTCGATCCGAGCCGCAACGATCACTGGAGAGTGACCTATCACGACTCCTGCAATCCGGCGCGGGGCATGGGCCTGCTCGAAGAGCCGCGCTATATCCTCCATCAGGTCTCGCGCCGCTTCCACGAGATGCCGGAGAACACCATCCGCGAGCAGACCTTCTGCTGCGGCAGCGGCGCCGGCCTGGGCACCGACGAAAACCTGGAAGTCCGGTTGCGCGGCGGATTTCCGCGCGCCAACGCCGTGCGGTATGTGAAGCAGAAGCACGGCGTCAACCTGCTCACCTGCATCTGCGCCATCGACAAGGCCACCCTGCCTACGCTGCTCGAATACTGGGTGCCGGGGGTCGAGGTGGGCGGCGTGCACGAGCTGGTGGGAAACGCGCTGGTGATGACCGGCGAAAAGGAGAGGACTACCGACTTGCGCGGCGAACCGCTGGCTTCGGCGGCGCTGCCGGCCAGCGGAGAAATGGAGGCCGTCCATGCGTGACCGTATCTGGATCGTAGCCGGCTTAGCCGTCTTTGTCGCCTTGATTACGGCGCCCTTTTGGCGCGCGCGCCGCGACGTTGGCGATCTGGCCAAACTCCCCGTCCTCACGCTTCCCGCCAATCAAACCCAATGCGTCGCTCCGGTCGCTTACATGCGCGCCTCGCATATGAAGCTGCTGATGGCCTGGCGGTATCAGGTAGTGCGGGAAGACGAGCGCAAGTATGTCGCCTTCAACGGCAAAGTGTACCAAAAGAATCTCACTGAAACCTGTCTTGGCTGCCACAATAAAGAGCAGTTCTGCGACCGTTGCCACGCCTATGCCGGCGTCCCCAGTCCTTATTGCTGGAGTTGCCACAACCAGCCCCAGGCCGGGGCCTCCGCTGTATCCGCAGCCGCCTTACAACCGCAGGCTCAGCCAGCGCCAGGGGCGCGGAGATCTCCTGACCGCCTGCTGAGCCGGATGAGCGGCTGGCCGGTCTCGCCTGTCCCCAGGAGGGCCCAATGAAAATTACTCGCAAAGACTTCCTGCGGCTGACCGGGCTGTCATTTTTGGCAGCCGGAACCATCGAAGCAACGCACGCTATCGCCGGACGCAGCGCGGCACAAGAAAGCGCGCCGCGCAAGGAAACACCCTCCCAAACCGTGCGCTGGGGGATGGTGGTCGATCTTAGAAAATGCCGCAAGGACAGCGGCTGCGATGCCTGCATCCAAGCCTGCGACTCGGCGCATAACATTCCGCAATTTTCCAACCCCAAGCACCAGGTGAAGTGGATTTGGACTCAGCCCTACGAAACGGTTTTTCCGTTTATTCAGAACGGCTATGCGGAACAAACCGATGCCGGAATTCAGGTTCCGCTGATGTGCAACCACTGCGCCGACCCTCCGTGCGTGCGCGTCTGCCCCACGCAGGCCACCTGGAAAAGGGCCGACGGAATCGTGATGATGGATTGGCACCGCTGCATCGGTTGCCGCTATTGCATGGCCGCCTGCCCTTACGGTTCGCGCAGCTTCAACTGGCTCGATCCGCGGCCGCACATCCCCCACATCAACCCCGACTTCCCTACCCGGACCAAAGGCGTGGTGGAGAAGTGCAACTTCTGCGAGGAGCGTTTGGCGCAAGGTCAAAGGCCGGCCTGCGTCGATGCCTGCCCCGAAAAGGCATTGGTCTTCGGCAATCTGGCCGACCCCAACTCTGAACCCCGGCAACTGCTCCGCGAGCGTTTCGCCGTCCAGCGCGAGCCCGAACTCGGAACCGGACCGTCGGTTTACTACCTGGTGTGACGCCATGTTTATGTTTGAAAAAGCGCTCGAAGGAAGCCGCCGGTACTGGATATGGCTGTTCTGCGTGCTGGCGGTCATTGCCGTGGGCTTCGTCTTCTACATGTATCAATTCAACGTAGGTTTGGGCGTGACGGGCATGAGCCGCGACGTGAGCTGGGGCCTTTACATCGCCCAGTTCACCTTTTTTGTAGGGGTTGCGGCCTCGGCCGTCATGGTGGTGCTGCCCTACTATCTGCACGACTACAAGGCGTTCGGCCGCATCACCATCCTGGGCGAGTTCCTGGCCATCACCGCCGTGATCATGTGCATGTTATTTATCTTTGTCGATCTGGGGCAGCCGGCGCGCATCTTCAATATGATTCTGCATCCCACGCCGTGGTCGCTGATGTTCTGGGACATGATCTCGTTGGGCGGCTACCTGCTCCTCAATGCGGTCATCACGCTGGTCACTCTGACTGCGGAGCGCGAGGAAGTGGCTCCGCCGGCATGGATCAAGCCTATCATCATCCTCTCCATTCCCTGGGCGGTGAGCATTCATACGGTTACGGCGTTCCTCTACGCCGGACTCCCCGGACGCGCCTTTTGGCTGACCGCCATCATGGCGCCCCGATTCCTGGCGGGAGCCTTCTGTTCAGGCCCGGCACTGCTGATCCTGTTCTGCCTGATTCTGCGCAAGACCACCGGCTTCGATGCAGGCCAGAAGGCCATCAACGCGCTCGCGGTGATCGTGACCTACGCCATGGCGATCAATGTGTTCTTCATCCTTGTGGAGATCTTCACGACTCTCTACAGCCGCATACCGGGAGATATGGCGCCCCTGGAATATCTCTACGTGGGACTCGACGGGAACTATCACCTCGTGCCCTGGATGTGGCTCTCGGGGCTGCTCGCAGTGTTTTCGCTCAGCCTGCTCCTGGTTCCCTCCTGGCGCGGGAACCGTGTGCTGCTGCCCATTGCCTGCCTCGCCGTGTTTTTCTCCCTCTGGCTGGATAAGGGGTTGGGGCTGATCGTGGGCGGATTCACACCCTCGCCGCTCGACACCATCACCACCTACACGCCCACTCTGCCGGAGTGGAGCATCGTGATCGGAGTCTGGGCGATTGGCGCATTGATGATTACCGTGTTTTACAAGATCGCTCTGGGAGTTCACGAAGAGATTGGAGAAGAGGAGGTTCACGAAAGCGTCCTGGTGGCAGGAGCCGCCGGCCGCTGAACGGCGCCTTTAACGATGAGGCTGGAGTTTAGACAGGCGCGCATGAGCATAAAGGGTGCGGCCGGCGAATGCTGAAGGGGAAGCAAAGATGGCGAAGATGGGCAAAGTAATTCTGGTGGGCGCCGGGCCGGGCGATCCGGACCTGCTGACCATCCGCGCCGTCGAGCGCATCAGCATGGGCGACGTGCTCGTCTACGACCGCCTCATCCAGCAGGGTGTGCTGACGCTGGCCAAGCCCTCCGCGGAGAAGATCTACATGGGCAAGGAGCCGGGCCGCCATACTCGCCAGGACGAAATTCACGCACTGCTGGTGGAGAAAGCGCGCAAAGGTAAGACCGTCATCCGCATCAAGGGCGGCGATCCATTCTTGTTCGGGCGCGGCGGCGAAGAGGTCGAGTATCTTGCCGAGCACGGGGTTCCGTTTGAGGTGGTTCCCGGCGTCTCCTCCTGTCTGTCGGCTCCGCTCAGCGCCAACATCGCGGTGACGCACCGCGAGGCGTCCTCTTCGGTAGCCATCGTCACCGGCCACAATGCAGAGGGAAACGGAGATCGGGTAGACTGGGAGGCCGTGGCCCGGATCGACACATCGGTCTTCCTCATGTGCGTGCACAATGTGGAGACCATCGCCCGCAAGTTGATGGCCGCGGGCCGCTCGCCGGCCACGCCGGCGGCCATCATCCAGATGGCGTACTGGGACGGCGAGCACGTGGTCACGGGCACCCTCGAAAACATCGCGGACCAGGTGCGCCGCGCGGGGATTGAGCCGCCGGCCACGCTGGTGGTCGGCGAGGTGGTGCGCCTGCGGGAAAAGTTACAACGGCTGATTGCTTCGGACCTGGAGCAGAAAGAGGTATGCGTATGAGCGAAACCACGCCGGTTCCTATCGAGACGCTGGCGGAAGAGATGTACCAGTTAGTGGCCGAGTGCGAGGGCAAGAAAAATCTGAAGGCCACCGACCTGACCAAGGCTATGGTCGCCAAGCACGGCGAGGCGGCGTGCAGCAAGGACGACTGCAAGAAGGCGATTCGGATTCTGATCGACTCCCAGCGCTGCATTTACAGCTATCTCGGCGGATCCTACATTCAGCTTCCGCCCAAGGAAGGGCCGCAGTAGGCCGGATAAGAGCGGCTGACTGCACTTGTGCACACGATGCGCGCCATGCCGCGCCTGCTCGTCGCCGGCCTCTCCGGTGGTTCCGGCAAGACTGTCGTGTCGCTAGGAATGCTGCTGCTGCTGCGCCGCGCGGGCGTGGATGTGCGGGCCTTCAAGAAAGGCCCGGACTACATCGATGCCGGGTGGCTGGAGTGGGCGTCGCGCCATCCTGCCCGCAACCTCGACACCTTTCTGATGGGCGCCCCAACGGTGCGCGCCTCGTTCCTGCGCAACGCAATTGCTGAGGGGGTCAACCTGATCGAAGGCAACCGCGGCCTCTTCGACGGCTTCGACGCTGCGGGCACGCATTCAAGCGCCGTGCTGGCTGAGACGCTCGCCGCTCCGGTGGTGCTGGTCGTCAACGCCACCAGGATGACGCGCACGGCTGCCGCGCTCGTTCTCGGATGCCAGCACCTCGATCCGCACGTTTCCCTGCGCGGCGTGGTGCTGAATGAGGTCAACGGCCAAAGGCACGAGAAGATTCTGCGCGCGGCCATCGAGTCAGCCTGCTCCATTCCCGTGCTCGGCGCGCTTCCCCGCTCGGCGGCCAATCCTCTTCCCGAGCGCCATCTGGGACTGGTCCCTCCACAGGAAGCGCGCGGCATGGAGCGCCTGGAAGAAGACCTGCTGAGGCTGGTCGAAAACCGGCTCGACCTCGACGCGTTGCTCTCTATCGCCCGCAGCGCCCCGCCGCTCGAAACGGCTCCGGAAGAGCGACCGGTCTTGCCGGATGGGCGCGGCCTTCGCATCGGATACTTCAAGGACTCGGCGTTCACCTTTTATTACCCTGAGAATCTTGAGGAGCTTGAGCGCGCGGGCGCGGAGCTAATTCCCATCTCGCCTCTGACCGCATCTGAACTGCCGCCCGGCCTGCACGCGCTCTATATCGGCGGCGGATTCCCGGAAACTCATGCGCCGGAGATCTCGCGCAACGCAGGCTTTCTGGAATCTTTGCGCCGGGCCTGCGAAGGCGGCCTTCCCGTCTACGCCGAGTGCGGCGGACTTATGCTGCTGGCGCGCAGCCTGGCGTGGAAGGGAGCGCACTATGCAATGGCCGGCGTCTTCCCGTTCGGCGTAGAGGTCTTCGCCGCGCCGCAGGGCCATGGCTACGCTGAGCTGCGGGTTGATGCGCCTAATCCGTTCTTTCCCCAGGGCAGCGTCCTGCGCGGCCACGAGTTTCACTACTCCCGCATCGCGCCCGTTACGCCCCTCCCAGCCACCGCCTGCGCCGTGCTGCGCGGCGCCGGATGCCTGCCCGGACGCGATGGCGTCACGATCCACAAGGTGATGGCCGGATACACGCATCTGCACGCCACCGCCACGCCTGGCTGGACGACAGGCGTGATTGCCGCAGCGCACGACTACGGCATTTTCGGAAATACTGGGAACGATTGAGAGCCGCGAAAGTGGATTTTTCTTGAGGAAAAATCCACTCAGCAGGAGCGGTTCCGGTCTACACCTTTTCCGAAAATGCTATATGCCCACAAAGCCATTGCGTTTCGTGCATGGTTAACCAGCCTGCCTTCTTGGCTCTGCCCATTGCAGAGTGTGATTTGAGTTCGGCTACAGTTGTGCCATAGCATCTCCGGCAATACTGTAGGCCGGGAGAACACATTCAAGTCCCGCGATGTTGATTCCCTGTTCGCGTGGCATTCCCGCTACGCGCCGGTCCGCTCTACTGCCATGGCAGTGGCTTCGCCGCCGCCGATGCATAGTGCCGCCATGCCGCGCCGCAGGCCGTATTTTTCCAGGGCCGCAAGCAGCGTGACCAGGATGCGCGCTCCGGAAGCACCGATGGGGTGTCCAAGCGCACAGGCCCCGCCATGCACGTTCAGTTTTTCGTGCGGCAGCTTCAGGTCTTTCATGGCCGCCATGGCCACCACCGCGAACGCCTCGTTGATTTCAAAGAGATCGACTTCCCTGAGCGCCCAGCCGGTGCGCTCTTCAAGCCGGCGCAGCGCGCCGATAGGCGCCGTGGGAAACAGATTCGACGCTTGAGCAAAGGTCGCGTGGCCGGCGATCGCGGCCAGAGGCTTTACGCCCAGCTTTTCTGCATGAGAGCGCCGCATCAGCACCAGCGCCGCCGCGCCATCGGCAATGGAGCTGGAGTTGGCCGCAGTCACGGTGCCGCCTTCACGAAACACAGGCTTGAGGGACGGAATCTTGTCCACGCTGGCCTTCAGCGGCTGCTCGTCCTGCGCGACTTCGGTCACGGTTTTGCCGGCCTTCACCTTCAGCGGCGCAATCTCTTTCGCAAATGTGCCATCGCTAACGGCCTTTTGCGCCCGCAGCAGCGATGTCCGCGCATACGCATCCTGCGCCTCGCGCGTGAAGGCGTAGCACTGCGCGCAATCCTCCGCAAATGTGCCCATCAGCCGGCCTTTGTCGTATGCGTCCTCCAGGCCGTCGAGAAACATGTGGTCGAGCACGCGCCCATGGCCCATGCGATAGCCGTCCCGCGCGCGGTCGAGCAGATACGGCGCGTTGCTCATACTCTCCATGCCGCCGGCAACGGCGATCTTTGCGCTGCCGGCGAGGATCAGATCGTGGGCCAGCATCACGGCCTTCATACCCGAACCGCACATCTTATTCACAGTAGTGGCTGCGGTCGAAACCGGCAGCGCCGCGCCCAGAGCAGCCTGCCGCGCTGGAGCTTGTCCCTGCCCGGCGGGCAGCACACAGCCCATCAACACTTCTTCGACCGCCGCGGCTGCCACACCCGCGCGCTCCAGCGCGGCGCGAATCGCCACCGCGCCCAACTCGGCAGCGGCTGCGCTCTTCAGATCGCCCTGAAACCTGCCCATCGGCGTCCGCGCCGCGCCAACAATTACGATAGGATCGTCCATTCTCAACAATCTCCGCCAGGTTGAATGCTTGAAGAAGGCTGCGGCTTTCAGGGATCAGTGTCAACAATGAGCCATCAACCCTCCGCTGATAACCACCGGCCGCCGGTCACCGGCCGCGAACCGCTCACCCAGCCCCTTACTGCGCTCCCATCCTCAGCGCACCATCCAGCCGGATGGTTTCTCCGTTGAGCATGGGGTTCTCGCAGATTTGCTTTACCAGGGCCGCGAACTCCGCCGGCCTGCCCAGCCGTTGCGGGAAGGGAACGCTTTTGCCTAGCGCCTCTTGAACCTGCGCTGAAAAGCCGGCCATCATCGGCGTCTCGAAGATGCCCGGCGCGATTGCGGCCACGCGAATGCCGTAGCGCGCCAGCTCGCGCGCCAGCGGCAGCGTGAGCGCCACCACCCCACCCTTCGACGCCGCATACGCGGCCTGGCCGATCTGTCCCTCGAAGGCCGCCACCGACGCGGTATTTACAATTACGCCGCGCTCTCCATCCTCCAGCGGCTTCTCGCGCGCCATGGCCTGGGCAGCCAGCCGGATCATGTTGAACGTTCCTACCAGGTTCACGTTCAACACGCGTACAAAGCTCTCCAGGCGGTGCGGGCCTTCTTTGCCCAGCACCTTCTCCGGCGGCGCAATCCCCGCACAGTTCACCAGGCCGTGCAGGTGCCCGAAAGTTCCCAGAGCCGCCTCCACCGCCGCCTTGCCGTCAGACTCCTTCGTCACATCCGCAGCGAGAAACACCGCCGGTGCGCCCAGCTCGCGCGCCAGCGCCTCGCCGGCGTTACGATTGAGATCGACTCCGGCCACCGAACCGCCCTCGCACACAACCATGCGCGACACCGCGGCGCCCAAACCCGACGCCGCGCCTGTAACCAGAAAGACGTGTCCCCTGATCTGCATCGATGCCTCTGTTCCCGTGGTTCAGCGCGCTGAAGGCGCCGCTGCGGAGAGCGTCACTGGAAGCGAACTGGCCCCGGGAAAAATAACTGCCATCGGCCCGAAAGCCATCTGTCATAATACTCTAGTTCCACGTGCGCATGTCCGCCGCGACCGGGATTCGCGCGCGCAGCAGGGAACCAATGGAGAGATGCGTGCTTCCTCTGCCCGCCAGCCGTCCCATCGAACTCAATGAAGACGAGGCGCTTTTTCGCGAGACCGTTCGGCAGTTCGCCGAGCAGGAGATCGCGCCGCTCGTCCGCCGCATGGACGCGGAGCAGCAGTTCGATCCCCATCTCATCCGCCGCCTCTTCGAACTGGGGCTCATGGGCGTCGAAATCCCCGAGCAGTACGGGGGCAGCGGCGGCACGTTCTTCGATGCCATGCTGGCCGTCGAAACCATCTCCGCTGTCGACCCGGCAGTGGGCCTTCTCGTTGACGTGCAGAACACGCTGGTCATCAACGCTCTGCTGCACTGGGCCAGCGAGGAGCAGAAGCGGCGCTACTTGCCCAGCCTTGCTGCCGATGCGGCCGGAGCCTATGCGCTGAGCGAAGCCGGCTCCGGTTCTGATGCCTTCGCGCTCGAAACGCGCGCGGAAAAGCGCAGCGGCGGCTATCTGCTCAACGGCCGCAAACTGTGGATCACCAACGCCAAAGAAGCCGGGCTTTTCATCGTCTTCGCCACCGTCGATCCTAGGCTCGGCTACAAGGGCATCACAGCCTTCCTGGTCGAAAAGGACATGCCTGGCTTTACTGTAGGGCGTAAGGAAGACAAGCTCGGCATCCGCGCCAGCAGCACCTGCGAGCTTATCTTTGAGGACTGCGCCGTTCCCCACGGCCAGATTCTGGGCGAAATCGGCAAGGGTTACAAAATCGCCATGGAAACCCTGAATGCAGGACGCATTGGCATCGGCGCGCAAATGCTCGGCTTAGCCGAAGGCGCATGGGCGCATGCGTCGAAATATGCCCAGGAGCGCAAACAATTCGGGAAGCCGCTGGTCGAATTTCAGGCCATGCAATTTCAACTGGCGGAGATGGCCACCGGCATTGAAGCCGCGCGCCTACTGGTCTACAACGCCGCGCGCCTCAAGGATGCCGGCCTGCCCTTTCGCAAAGAAGCTGCCATGTGCAAGTACTTCGCCTCACAGGTAGCGGAACGTGTGGCCAGTCTGGCCGTTGAAGTCTTCGGCGGCGCCGGCTTCGTGCGTGATTTTCCCGTGGAGAAGCTCTATCGCGACGCCAAGATCGGCAAGATTTATGAAGGCACTTCGTTCATGCAGCTAGCGGCGATTGCAAAGCTGACGCTGGGCATTTAAGGCAGTTTTCCTTCAGGCGCGGCCTTCAAAGAGGGCATGCGGATTGCGCTTTCTTGAGGAAAGCGCAATCCGAGGTTCAAGACTTACGGCGGTTCGCCGATTCCTGTGGCGTGCTGGCGGGCGTGTAATGCCGGAAAGCGATGAGAATACCTGTCTGTCTCCTCGGGAAGCCACACCGGCATTTCCGCTTTCAGGGAAGGTTAGGCCCAACCTCTGCCGGCGGCTCGGCAGACTGCGCACACACCATGCCCGGCGGCAACGCCAGCCTCAGCGAAAATCCCCAGTCCGTCTTCACATCATCGGTTCGCACCGCAATTTCGTTCCAGCCTTTCTTCAGGTTCACTTCAACCACATCCGGCGGAGGATCCGTAAGGTCGGTCACGCCCTGCGCTTTCTCTGACTCCATCACTTCATGCTGGTTGAACCACACGGCAATGCCGGCGTTGTGCCGCACGCGCAACATCACGTTCGCCGCCTGCGGCGCCTCCACCCAGGTCACCGCCAGGGCGGCTGCATCCTCTGCGGGGTAGATCGTGTACAGATCGATCCACGGCTTCATCATCTGCAGATAGTCGCTGCCTTGTGAGTAGTACAGAGCGCGTGTAGCCGCCTGCCACGATTTCCAGGAGACTGGTTTGCCATCCTTACCCGGGTACGATTGCCGCAGTGTCGCGGCAGTAACCGGCTGCGCACCGATGGCAGGAACCGCTCCTTGGGCAAACGGTCCCGCAATGCTCCACTGATCGAGCAACTCGCTGCGCAGATCGATGTCGCGCTTCAGTACCCGTTGCGAACTGCTCGCGCTCAGCGTGAGAGTTGCCGTGCCGCTCAAGTCGTAGATCGGATGTCCGGTTGCTTTCATGAAGGGCAGAAATAGAAATGCCGCCTGCCTTCCTTTCGGCAAGTTGAAGCTCTGGCCGGCGAACCCCGGAAAATTGACGGCCAGCGAGGCTCCGCCTGCTGCCGGCGGCGTCAGCACGCGCAGCAGAAGTCCTGTGCTGTAGCCGCTGATATCGTTGACCCGGCCGTAGGTTGCGCGATACCGCGGCACATCCCGCACCATCAGCCCCGCGCCGGCTTTCCGCAATCTCACGCTTGCGCTCACATACGCGCCGGCCAGCGTAAATGCTGCGGCGCGCGCCTGCTCGTCTTTGTACTCCTCCAACTGCGATTGAATCTTTTCCTGCTCCTTGGCGGCGGATTGCAACCCGGCCTGTACTTGCACAATACTCGCAGGACCGAACTCCTGCTCCGCCCTGCTCAGCAGCGTTTGCAGGTGAAACTTCTCAGCTTGCAGCGCAAACTTCCACCCCGTACTCATCTCTCCCGCACCCGCGAGCGCCCGCCTCACCACCGCGATCCGGTTGATGATCTGCGGGATCAGCGCCTGCACGCTCTTCGAACCGCGAAATGTCACGTCCACGGCAACCTGTTCCCGAATCGGTTCCCTGGGCAGGCGGATCTCGGTTGTGGCGGCGGCTGGATCGTATGTATATCCGGGCACCGCCGATGGCGATTCCGGCAACTGCTTGCCGTCCGCCATCACGCTGGCCGGATGTGCAGTTGCCGGCAGTTGCACCACAACTTGCCGCATCGCGGGCTGACCCGTATAACTGCCCATCGTTGGACCCGCCGCTACACTCACACTCTGCTCGCCCAGGTTCTTATACCGCAGGGGCGTCAGTGCATACGCCCCGTGAAGGTAAGCGGGCGAGGTTCCGTCATCCTCATACATCGTGAACTCGCTGTCCGGCCCCGGATAGACCCTCACCACCAACTGGGTCACCGGCCTGGCTGCCATGCGCGGAGTCACCCTCTGCATCGGCAGCGGAACGCCGCCGCGCACAAAGACGGGAATTTCGCCGGCCGTGGCCTGCACGATCTGATTGCCGGGCTCATTCACGCTCTCGCCGGTCAGCAGATTCCACCAGCTCCCGCCTGGAAACCACATATCGGCAGCGCCCAGCCACGCCCTGCCCATTCCTCGCGTAACGATCGGCGCTACCAGCAGGTCCGGGCCAAACTCATATTCTTCCGGATGTGTGTACGCCTGCTCATTCTTTGGAAAATCGAGATACAAAGGCCGCGCCAGAGGCAGCGATGTTCGCCATGTGAGGTAAGCCGATGAGTAGATATACGGGAACAGTTCGTCCCGCAGGTCGTAGGCTCGGCGCGAAGCTGCTTCCGCCTTCTTGCCGTAGTCCCAGGGGGTCCGGTAATTACCAAATTCACTTTCTCCGTGCGTGCGGAACACCGGGCTCAAGGCTCCAAACTCCACCCAACGCGTAAAGAGCTGGGAGTCCGGAATTCGCAGCCGGAAACCGCTGATGTCGTTGGACCAGTAATCGGCCCCCACGTTGCCGGCCGTGGCCGTGAACGGGACCTCAAATCGCAGAGTCCGCCACAGTGACGAAGCGTCCCCAGAAAACCACACCGGGTAGCGCTGATCGCCCCAGCCGCCCCAGCGGCTGAATGACGCTCCGCGCCGTCCCGCTGCTAGGCGTCCCACGTGCCAGAAGTCAAGGGCGTTGTCCCATCCCAGATGGTTGCCGCCGTCCAGCCACAAGAAATCCACTCCCTGCTTTTCCAACGGATCGATCAGCAGCTTGTAGTAGGTCTGCATGAATTTCTCGTTGGTGTCTTCAAACGGAATCACTTGCTTCTTCGCGGGATCGATGCCTAATTCCCGGCAGAATTCCCCATACTGGCTGTACCACGGTCCTACGCCGTCCTGCGGATGCCAGTTCAGCGTTGCATGCAGTTGGTGCGCATGGAGCCACTGGAGCAGCGCCGTGGGGTGCGGGATCAACTGCTTGTTCCAGTCCATCGATCCCCAGTGCGGCGTGGTGTGCCAGCCCATGTCCATCACCAGCACATCCAGGGGAAATTTGTATGCGTCGTAATTCAGCACAAGCTGCTGGAACTGCTCTTGCGTATAACTGAAATATCTCGACCGCCATGCCCCCAGCATGAAGCGCGGCGGGATGGGAATGCGCCCGCTGATTGCGGTCAGGTCTTTGAGCGCCGTCTGGTAGCCATCCCACCCATAGCCGAAGAAATACCAATCGTCGATCTCATCCTTCGGTCTCGGCTGCATCCAGGGTTGCGCGCCGTCGCCCAGCAGAAACGTATCGTCGCGATACAAAAACCATCCGTCCCGCGACACCACGCCATCCGGAAGCGGTTCCGCTCCGCCGGCTCCATCCAGGCTGGTAAGCGTACCCCCAAGATTGCCCCTCTGATGGCTGCCCGGACGCCAGGTCTGCCATCCCCCATCCCCACCTTGGAACGCAATGGAGAGGTTGTTTGCGTCAAATCCGTGCTTGCCGCCCTTCCATGTCAATTTCATGCGCGAGGTCGTGATGGTCAGTGTTCCTGCGATCCGATGCACGGCGAATGGCTGCGGCGTAACATCCCGTTCCCAGGCAAAATACGACCTCTGGTCGATAAATCTCCCGTCGCGCGAGTATTCCAACCGGATCAGCGTCGGCGTGATCACCGTAAAGCGCGCATGTCCATCCACCACTACGCCGCTCTTAGCTGAATGCGAAGCGGCGCCGGCAGCCGGCCCCGCAGCCATGCAGCCGGCGGCAATCACCGCCGCAGTCAATGCGCGCCGCAGCAGGTCTCGCAAACAATTCTCCGCAGGATCGATCCACCCTCTTATCATTTACCCCTCATCCTCCTATTCCATGCACTTCCCGAATCACATATTTGATTATCGCCTGTCAAGAACAAGCCAGCCGGATCGTACTGCTAGGTCTCAGACCGCTTGATTTTGCACCATCGTGGGGACCCCACGTCCCCTTTGGGGCCTGGGAATGCACCAACTCGAAGGATCGAATTCATGCGGTCAAAGAACTAGGTCATGCTGCTTCCTCCTCATGGTAGATGTAACCTTTTGCCGTCTCGATAAAAGCGGCAACCGCTGTTGCTTTCCAAGTTTCGTCTTTGTTCAATTCTTGAGCTAACAGGCTGGCGACCAGAGGCGCTGCCTCGATGGCGGCCCGGGCATCCAAAAACAAGGCGCGCGTGCGCCGGGCAAGGATATCTTCAACGGTGCGCGCCATCTCATAGCGGGCGGCCCATACAACCTCGCGCTGCTTGTAGGGCAGGCGGGGATGTAGCGGCGCATCGAGCGCGGGCTGGGCAGCGGAAAGCGCCCGCAACAGAGGCAGGTCGGAGCCGTAAACACTTTCCCATTCAGACGCCAACGGATCGATTTCCAATGTCCAGCCATGCAGCTTCATCTCAAGAGTCGGCGATTTCCGGCTGGGAAGCGCCAAAAATTTGGAAGCGCGATCCATTGCATCCTGGCCCATGCGCCGATACGTGGTCCATTTTCCCCCGGTAACCGTAACCAGGCCCGATGGCGACACCAGAACAAAATGATCGCGCGATAACTGCGAAGTTCTCATGCCCGCCTTGCGCACCAGAGGGCGCAGGCCTGACCAGACGCTGAGTATCTCCGTGGGAGCCGGTAGGCGTTCGAAGCAGCGGGCAATATGGCCGAGAAGGAATTCTTTTTCTGAGGCCAATGCCCGCGGTTCGGTAGAGACGCGATCGACGGATTCATCGGTGGTTCCCACGATGATCGCCCCATGCCAGGGGATTGCGAACAGCACACGCCCATCGGCTGTCCTGGGAATCATCAGAGCGGCTTGAGCGGGGAAAAAGGAGCGCGGCAAAACGAAATGCGTTCCCTGGCTAACCGCCAGCAGCGAGGGATGAGAACGGCCGTCAAGGGCCATCGTCTCCTCGGCTTGAACCCCGCAAGCGTTGATGACGGCTTTGGCCTGGAGGTCGAAGGCCGCACCGCTTTCACAATCTCGCGCCTGGGCGCCGATGATCTTGCCATTGCGTTCGAGCAGCCGGATAGCCTCCACATAGTTGATGGCCGTGCCGCCAAGGTCCTGAAAGGTGCGCAAGAGCGCAATCGCATAGCGAACATCGTCGAATTGGCCATCGTGATAGAGGATGCCGCCGCGCAAGCCGTTTTCATGAAGGCCGGGAAGCATTTCCAGAGTCTCGCGGCGCGAAAGGAGTTGCGAAGGCCCGAGCGACAGTCTGCCGGACAGCCACTCATACACCTTGAGGCCAAGGCCATAGTAGGGAAGCTGGCCATAATTGTAGGCGGGAACAATGAAAGGCAGATTATGAACCAGATGAGGCGCATTGCGCAGCATGTGGCCGCGTTCGCGCAGAGCATCGAGAACCAGCGTAAAGTTAAGCTGCTGGAGATAGCGCACTCCGCCGTGGACCAGCTTGGTGCTGCGGCTCGATGTTCCCTTGGCAAAGTCGAAGCGCTCAATGAGCAGCGTCCGGCAATCTCGGGCAGCGGCTTCAACCGCGACGCCCAAGCCCGTGGCGCCGCCGCCAATCACCAGCACATCCCATGGCTCTGCCTGTTGGCCGATCCGGTGCAGAATTTCTTCTCTCGAGGTCACAATCTAACTCCCGGCCGTAAAAGTAAAAACTTTGCAGTGGCAGAGCCGGCCCGCCGCCCGGCCGCATACATGGAGTACGGAATGCCTGCACCCCGGCCCGCCAAGAGCTTTTAGCTGCGGTTGCGTTGCTCTCGATACTCTTCGATCTCCCGCGAAACCCCGGATAAACAACGGTTAAGTGCCGTTCTCGTCCCTCTTGTGAGAGCCAAGCATGGATGGAATTTGTTCGCCATTTTCACTCAAAATCTTTGAACGGTTCAAAAAACCTTCCTGAAAAAGTATTGGAAAAAGCAAAAATCCACCGCCAAATGCCACCCCTCCACAGAAAACATCTCTGTTTCCATGATAGGGATGATATTTAGCGGTGGATTTCTCTTCTTCCTCTTCCGCAGTCAGTACACTAGCAGAAGCGCACATGGGTGTCAAGAAAAGTGGGGTAAGATTTTTTTGAAAAAGGGGTGCGGGCCTGTACAATCTCGCCGTTCAAGAAAACCGGATGCATACCCTGTCAGCTTCCCTTCGGTGGCGAGGATAAGCGCAGGCGATGTATCAGGTTGACAGGCGATGTGCGCTATGGAAGACATGGCGTGGCGGCGACCAAAGCCGGCCTCATCATCATGCTTTAGCAAGAAGAGCGAGAACCACGATGCAGAAACAACTGACGCCTTTGGCAGTATTTTGCAAGGATGCTCCCATCATTCCTGCCGTGCGCAAGCCGGAGCTTGTAGAGCAAGCTATCACCGCAGGGGGCAAGGTGGTTTATCTGCTGACTGGCGACCCTGAAAACTGCGAGGAGATGATCCAGAAGATACTGATCGCGGGCAAGCTGCCTATCGTCAACCTCGACCTGCTCAACGGTTTTTCGCGCGACCGGTATGCGGTGAATTATATGAAGCGCGTTGGCGCGCAGGGAATTATTTCAACCCACCTGGAGCCCTTGCGTCATGCGCTTTCTCTTGGCTTATACGGAATCCAGCGCACATTTCTTCTGGATAGCGGGGCGATGGAGGCCATCACAAGCCAGTTGAAGAATACCTCTGTTCATGCGCTTGAGGTTCTTCCCGCGCAGGTAGCTCCAAAGATGCTGGCCCGGGTGCGGTCGCTCTCTCTCGATCTGCCGGTGGTAGGCGGCGGGCTTATTCAGACGATGAAGGAAATCGAAGAACTCCTGGCGCAAGGGCTGAGCGCTGTCTCGACCAGCAACCCGCAGATGTGGATCCGGTAACAGCCGCTGCCTTTTTGGCCCCGATCGGCAGGCTGCCGCGACAGAGCGCAGGGGCATTCGCCATATCTCTGCGGCCACCGGAATGGCTATGGATAATAAAATCTGGTGGCGATGACCTGCGGGCTGGTGGAGTTGGATTCGATGCTCGTAGCGCGCAGCAACACCTCGAAGTGGCGCAAAGAGCCGTCCTCGCGCGTGGCTTGCTTGAGAATGGGGTCAATAGCCGAAGGATGGAACAGCATGTCCGCAGCCGCCTGGGTTCCGGCTACATCCAGGCCCTGCAGCACCAGCAGGTGCCCCGTGCCGCTCAAATTGGGGAGGAATGCAATGAGCGCGTATGTTTCATGTACCGGCTCGTTCCAATGGCTGGCGTAGGTAGCCGCTTCACCCGGCTCCGGTTTCAGATTGATGATGGCTGCGCCTTTCATTCCTGGCCTGTCGACGATGCGGAAGTTGGCGCTGCTTTCTGCGATGGCCGACCAGGGATTGCTGCTCGCCGAACCCAGGATCACGGCATTCGCGGTCTTCAGGTCGTTCAGCCGCAGGTCGCGTGGAAAGCGGATGAAAGCGCGTCCGGGATTGGCTTCAGGCAGGCGGGCCAGCGTGGATACGAACTCCGCATCGAGAAACGGAACAAGCTCCTGCGAGCGCAGGTCTTCGGCGCTATGTGCGTCCAGGCCGTGCAGCGGCAGCGTATCGTAGGCGCCCTGCATATAGTCCGCCAGCGGAATGGGGCGATGGGCGAGATCCTCGATCAAATTGAAGCCGGCATCGGAGGGCACGATATAGGTGTTTTGCGGCCCACTGAAGAGTGCGGACCACAACACGTGCGCCGGCTCGGCAGCCGGCTGCGGCGCCGGAGGACGGGTTACGAGCCGCGTGAGCCCGATCAGCGCCGCGCTGTAAACCGCGAGTACCAGTCCCCAGGCGAGCTTCTGCCGCCGCCAGACAGCGGGTTTGAGGACAGCATCCGCTGGCTTATCCCACGCTGCGGCATGCACGGCATGGATTTTGACTGTGGGTTGCAAGGGCTGTTCCGGCTCGGTTCGATTGCCCTCCGCTGCCAGCGTGAACGCCGGCACGTACCCGCCCAAGGGAATGTGGATGCGCCATTCCTCGGCGCTGCCTTCCCCGGCGAAGTATTCGGTAAGCCGCTTGCGCAACTGGCGGGCGTAAGTGCGGACGATATTGTCCTCAATGGTGCGGTAGTCGGACGGCCGGCCAAAGACCTGCACGCCAATCTGATGCTCGGTAATCTCCCTTTCCCGCCCTTCGAGAGTTTCCGCCGCCACGAAGAGAAGAAACCGGGAGAGGTAAGGCGAGCGTGCAAAGGAGGCTCCTGCAATCACGCGCTGCACGAGCTCCCACCGTGGGTCGCTCTTCAAGTCAGCGGGTACCCCATCCGCCTCAGCCGGCATCTTTGTTCTTTGCGATACTACGCCAGACTGCTCCATCATGGTCGCCTCCCGGCAGCTATCAAGGGGAAAAAACCGCGTCCTAATTGCCGCGGTGATGGAATCCCCTTCGCGAACCTGGAATGCGCAATTTTTTCTCTACACTTTTTCGGAGAATTCACTCCGAAGCGCAAATGGAGAACAGACACAGATCTGAGTTCTCGGCTACAAGAGCAAAATCTCCATCTCTAACAAGCGGGTTCAGTCTAGCATATTCGCGCCATCATCAACATTTAAAATTGTGTGTAATTCTTTTGCGTGCAGAAGGTTAACCATAGCACCCACATGTGTATACACATGTGGCCTTGCGGGTAAACACTTTCCGGGCGGCAAAGAACAATGCTAGTGTCCTGCCGCAAGCTCAGAGAATCAAGAGTAGAGCCCTGCATATCACAACACTCTTTTTGAACAGGAGGTAAAGATGACAATGCGTCCATTTGGGAGGGTGAGGAATTTCTGGGGCCTTGCGCTCGGAATTCTCCTGCTGCTCAGTCTGCCGAGCCGCGCCGTGGCGCAGCTTGACACGGGTGAAATTACCGGGACCGTCGAGGATCCAAGCGGCGCGGTGGTTCCACACGCCAGGCTCGTGTTGACCAACGATGCAACCAACGTGAGAAGTATCACAGCCTCTACGGCTACGGGGACGTATGTTTTTCCTGGCCTGATGGTTGGCAAATACACCCTGGAGGCCGAATCGACCGGCTTCCGGAGGTATGTAGTACGCGGCCTGGTGGTGCAGGTGCAACGGGTATTGACCGTGGACATTCATTTCGCCACCGGCACTGTGCAGCAAACCGTGACTGTAACCGCGGCTGCGCCGCTGCTCGATACGGCGAACGCGCTGGTGGGCCAGGTGATCACAAACCAGACTGTGAATGAGTTGCCGCTGGCCACCCGTGACTGGGGTTCGCTGGCCCAGCTTGCCGCTGGCGTCTTCACTGCTCCGCCCGCTTCCAACGGTTCGGCGAGCGGCATCACGCCCGACGCAGGCAGTTCCGAGTCCGCCTATTTCTCGGTGAACGGCGTCAACGACTGGCAGAACGACTTCCGTCTCAACGGTATCAACGACAACATTGAGATCTATGGCGGCAACTATACGGGCACCAACGCGGCCATCGTGCCGCCGCCTGACGCTATCCAGGAATTCACTCTGCAAAGCGGCGACTTCAACGCCGAGTTCGGCCACTCCACCGGCGGGGTCATCAATGCGGCCCTCAAATCAGGCACCAACAGTCTGCACGGCGACCTGTGGGAGTACGTGCGCAACAACGACCTTAACGCCAACTACTTTTTCAACCGCACATGCAGCGGCGGCGTATGCAAGGCCGGACCGGTTCCTTCCTATCACCAGAATCTCTTCGGTTTCACCGCCGGCGGCCCGGTGATCATCCCGCACGCGATCCACGGCAAAAACCGGCTCTTTTGGTTTGCCGATTACCAGGGCGGACGTTATGCGCTGCCTGAACCAGCAGGCGGCGAGACCGTGCCCACTAACAACATGATCAGCAGCGGCTTCACCAACCTCCAGGACAACATCGCCGACAACTACGGCAGCCAGTGCAATGCTACCAACACCAGCGGCTGCCCCAAGGATGCTCTGGGAAGAATCTTTTCAAACGGCACCATCTTCGATCCGGCCACCACGCGGCAGCTTTCCGCCACGGGCGTCGATCCGGTGACCGGAATGACGGGCACGCCCAACGCTTACGTGCGCGATCCCTTCTACAACTGCACCGCCGGCGGCGGTTGTACCAGCTTCGTCGGCCTCACCAGGACCGACTTTACCCAGGACTCCGGCGGAGTCCCGCTCTCCAGCCTCAACGTCATCCCCACCAGCCGCCAAGACCCGAACGCCGTCAAGCTGCTGGGCGTCTATCCCAAGCCCGAATCCACAGGCCTGGTCAACAATTATTCCAGCTACGTTCCCATCGAGGACAAGAATACCGACACCTGGGACGTCCGCATCGACGCCAACCTCAGCTCCAAAGACAGCTTGTTTGGCGTCTATGACCGGAGCCTGTATACCGCTGACGTGCCGTCGAACTTTCCCGGCGTAGCGGTGGGAGAAACCGGCGGCCGCGTGGACAGCTTGCCGGCCTATGCTTGGGCGGTGGGTTATACGCACATCTTCACCCCCACCTTCACCAATGAGATGCACGTGGGCATGGTGCATAGCGACAAGCTCCAGCGGTCCGTGTGGGGCAACCAGTTTGGAATTCCGGCGCAGTACGGCATCCAAGGCATTCCCCAGGTAGCCAACAACGGCGGTCTTCCGCCCACAAACATTGCCGGCCTCACGCATATCGGCGTAGGCAACTACACCCCCACGCTGCAGTATGTCTGGAGCCTGGAGGGTGTGGACGCCGTCACCAAGATCATCCGCAACCACACCCTGAAGACGGGAATTCAGGTGGACGACCTGGAGGGCGACATCTCACAACCGCCCCAGGGCCGCGGCGATCTCAACTTCAACGGGATGTATACTGACATTCCCAACCGCATTGCCGTCACCGGAAACGGATTGAACGGCCTAGGCGACCTGCTGGTGGCGCCCGCGGCCTACGAGTACACCGTAGGCAACGGCGTAAACGACGTAGGCGGCATGAGCCAGTTCTCCGCCTCCAATATCTCCGCTACCGACGACCATCGTTGGTACACCGGCGCATATTTTCAGGACGACTGGAAATTCAATCCCAGGCTCACACTTAATCTGGGCGTGCGCTGGGATTACTTCACCCCCTACGCCGAGACGCGCGGCTACCAGGCCAACTTCATCCCCGTGGGCGGCAACGGACCCAGCGGCACCTACTACATCTCCACCAAGGGCTGCCAGACGCAGCGAGCCGCCCTCTTCAACAACGCGGCGGCCGCAAGCAACATCAAAATCGACTGCGTTTCAGGGCTTGATCTGGGCAATGCGCAAAAAACCAACTTTGCGCCCAGGGTAGGATTTGCCTACCGCCTGAAGCCGGATCTGGTGCTGCGCGGAGGGTTCGGCACGGCCTACGGCGCCCTGGGCAACCTTGGCTACGGAGGCACGCTGGGCACCAACTATCCCTTTGTGTACACCCAGACGATTCCCGCTCAAGACTCCAATCACCCGCTGCTGGTCGGCAGCCCTGGCCAGCCGGCGACCATGGAATACGCCTTCACGCAGTTCAACTTCAGCAATCCTACCGTGCTGCAAAGCCCCACGCCTTACACCAACCCCGATAATGTGGGCCTGAGCCTCTATGGGCGCCAGTACAACTATGAGACTCCTATGGTGCAGACCGAGAACCTGACCATCGAGGATCAGTTCACCGGCCACGACGCCATCCAAGTGGGATATGTGGGCACGCAGGGCCGTCACCTCGACAACCTGGGCTACAACAACAGCAACACCCAGATCATCCCACCCAACCAATCCAACCTCGTCCAAAGCTCCATTCCTTACCCAAACTTCGCGCGCAACGCTACCTATGAAACCACCAACGCTAACAGCAGTTACAACTCCATGCAGATCACCTATCAGCATCAGACCAGTTATGGTCTCACGATGCTGGCCGACTACACCTGGAGCAAGTGCTTTGCCAATCAACACACACAGGCGTCGCAATATAGCTTCGGCAATTACCGGGCCCAGTGGCTGCCCGGCTTCGGGATCAAGGGCGACTATGGCCTTTGCGACACCGACGCCACCGACCTGTGGCACATCTCCGGCACCTACGACCTGCCCGTGGGCCGCGGCAAGCAATTTGGGGCTTCAATGAACCGCATTGAGGACGCCGTTCTGGGCGGATGGGAGCTCAATGGCTTCTATACCTTCCAGAGCGGGCAGCCGCTTAGCGTCACGTGCCCCACCGCGACTACGGCCGACTTTGGTTGCGTCGCCGATGTGGTCGGCGGACAGGGCCTCTACACAGGTCCGCACAATTACAGGCAGTGGCTCAATCCCAACGCCTTCACCCTACCGCCCTTGGCGGCAACGGTCGGGCAAACCGATTACAGGCCGCTCGGCGGAGAGGTGCAGCAGGTGCGAGGGCCCCACTTCGCCAACCTGGATTCGTCGGTAGTCAAGGACTTTAACGTAAGGGAGTCCATGTACGTGCAGTTCCGCGCCGAAGCCTTCAACACAACGAATACTCCGCCCTTCGCGCAACCGGGACAGTTGGACTTCCAAACCGCTAATTTCAGCAGTATCTCGGCCACTAGAAACAGCAACGAGAATAACGGCGCGCGCACGCTGCAGCTCGCGCTCAAGCTGTTCTACTGAGGCAGCAGGGAGTTTACCGTACCGCGTGTTTCATCAACCCGATGCGGGTCCCGCCTCTGTGGGACTGGGAGCAAGCCCGGCCCCACGAAGTGGGCGAATCGCTGAGGCTAAGGATGAAACTCGCTCCACAGCATTTTCAGATATGGTGTAGCCTTGTTGAGATTGATTTTCATGTCGCCGCTTCTTGAGGTCGCGGCGGCTTGAATATGTGCTTTCGGTCTACAGTATTTCCGAAAATGCGATAGCCCCGCGTCCGGCGCATATCGCTCGCCGGATGCGGGCACTTTCTCGCTTGCGCCGGCGGCTGGACCAGCAAGCTAACAGTGAATCTGAGATCGGACGATGAAAAAACATTGGACCTATGCTAGGGTATCTCTTCTTTATTCTGCATTTTGCATCTGTTTCTATCTTTTATGCCTGTTTCCCGGCGCTGCCCAATCGGATAGAAAAGCCGCGGCAACGGCTCCGTCTGCATACTCGGAAATCATTCTCAAAGGCATCGTGCATAGCAGCCAGAATCATAGTTACGTTGAGGTTCCATTTCGAGTGCCTGGCGGAACTGAGCGGGTTACCTTTACCTTTGCCTATACGGGCAGGAAGCAGCACACTGCGCTGGACCTCGGTTTGCTCGACCCGGCAGGTCTGCGCTGCTGGAGCGGCGGCAACAAATCCATGCTCACGGTCGGCCTCGCAGACGCCACTCCCTCCTGTCTTCCCGGCGCCATCCCAGCCGGCACATGGAATGTGCTGATCGGCGTACCCAACATTCGCCCCCGCGTCGCATCGCATTACACGATCCATGTTTACCTCTCGAGAACTGGCGCCATAGCCGAGCAGCCTGCGCTGCTCCGCGAGCCGTTGCGCGCAGGTCCGGCGTGGTTCCGCGGCGACCTGCACACGCACACCGCACACAGCGACGGCCAGTGCCCCAGTCAGACCGGGAAGATGGTCCCGTGTCCCGTCTTCTTTACCGTGCAGGCCGCGGCGCGGCGGGGACTGGACTTTGTTGCCATTACCGATCACAATGCCTCGTCGCAGTACGACGTGATGCGGGAGCTGCAACCCTACTTCGACAAAGTGCTGCTGATTCCCGGCCGCGAGATCACCACGTTTCAAGGCCACATCAACTTCCTCGGCAGCACCGATTTCATCGATTTCCGGCTCGGCGGCAAAACCGTTCGCAACATGAATGAGCTGCTTGAGAGCGCGCGGCGGGTGGGCGCCATCACGTCGGTCAACCATCCCATGGATCCCAGCGGGGAGATCTGCCTGGGCTGCGGATTTACGCCGTCTACTCCCGTCAATATGCGCTTGCTGACCGCCGTTGAAGCGGTGAACGGGGGCAGCGAACGCACCGGCATTTCGAATTTGCCCTTCTGGGACAAACAACTGGATAGGGGCTGCCGGTTGACGGGCATCGGAGGGAGCGATAATCACCGGCCGATGCAGCCGCTCGATCAGGTGGGATCAGTCGGAAGTCCCACCACGGTCGTGTATGCAACGGAGTTGTCGGTTCCCGCCATTCTCGACGGAATTCGCGCCGGCCACGTTTTTCTGGACGTTCAGGGCACTCGCAACCGGATGCTGGTAGTGAAGGCGCAGACGGCCCGCGAGACCGTGCAGGCCGGTGATTTGCTGAATGCGAAGCGGGGTGAGGCCGTGCGCTTCGAAGCGCGCATAGCTGCTGCCCGCGGAGGCACACTGGAGTGGATTGAAGACGGCCGCCAGTCGGCCTCCAGCGGCGGATCCGCGATCGGCTCCAACGATCAGACCATCGCCTTTGCGTGGACGAGCGACGGGCAGAGGCACTGGCTGCGGGCGCAAGTAATCGGCCCGGATGGCAAGCTGTGGCTGATCGGTAATCCCGTATACGTGAACTGGAATGTGAAGAACAAATGCGGAGAATGATCGCGGAGGAAACGCAGGAAGAGCGCACCCGTAAAGTGGATGCGGATGCCGCCGGATGAAGCGTTGGCCACGCTTGGGGAACTTGATTGCGCGCGAGTCTGTTCGCGGGAGGTGTTCATAGAATGCTATCTATCGGGACGAGTTATCCGCCTTACGGTCAGAAAGTGACGGCAACCTCCATGGATTCTTCCGGCGCAAGCTGCCCCTCAAGCCTGCGCGATCGTTGCAGCGCGTCGGTCGCACCGATAAAGTCCAGCCGCAAAAACGATTCCGAATCAGGAAAGGTTTCTATGCGCTCTTCGGTTCCTTCATCTCTTGCTGTTGCGATGCTTCTTTTCTTGGCTCCCGCCGCTTTTGGCCAATCCCGGCCGGCCGCAGAGCCGGTAGCCCTTTCCTCCCACGCGATGGAAGTGCTTACACAGTTAGGCGGATTTCAGTCCCTAAGCGCAGCGCATTGGAAGTATCATGCTGGGAACATTCCCCATGGAGAAGACCCTAATCTGGACGATTCTTCCTGGCCGGTGATTACACGCCAGGATGGTTTGCCCGCTGAAGCGGTCTGGTTTCGGCGCGAAGTTGTAGTTCCCCGGTCGCTGCATGGATACAGCCTTGCCAATGCGCGCATCGAGTTTCGCTTCCGCGTCGATTCTCGCGGAGCGGCGCCGCTGATCGTCTATTTCGATGGCCGCCGCGTAGCGGAGGGATCGGATCTGGAGCCGATTGTGCTCTGGCAAAAGGCTCAACCCGGCGACCATGCATTGATTGCAGTCAAAGCTCTGGCTACTGACGCAGGAAAGTCCTTTCAGGGAGCGCAGATCACGGTTACTACGAACCCTTCGCGGCCGAGCCCGGGTACCTTTTATAAAGAAGTGATGTCCGCTCGATGGATCCTGCCTGTGGTTCCGGGCGGTGAGGCGAAAGCACATCTCCTGGAAGAAGCAGTCGATTCAGTTGACCTGAGTGCCTTGCAACACTCCGATCAGGCAGGCTTCGATGCCTCGCTGAGGAAAGCCCAGCAGCTTCTCGAACCGCTTAAGCTGGTGCTCGAACAGGCCACCATCGAGATGGTGGGCAATTCGCACATGGATCTGGCATGGCTCTGGCCATGGACAGAAACTGTAGACACGGTGCGCCGCACATTCGGCACATCCTTGCAGTTGATGAACGAGTATCCGCAATATACGTATGCCCAATCTACAGCCCAGTACTTTCAGTGGATGCAGAACAAGTATCCTGTGATGTTCGCGCGCATCCAAAAGCGCGTCAAAGACGGGCAATTCGAACTGGTCGGCGGCATGTGGGTCGAGCCCGATCTCAATATCCCCAGCGGCGAATCGCAGGTGCGGCAAATTCTTCTCGGCAAACGGTATTTTGAAAAACACTTCGGCGTCGATATCAAGGTAGGATGGAATCCCGATAGCTTCGGCTATAACTGGCAACTCCCGCAAATTTACAAGAAATCTGGCATCGACTACTTCGTAACCCAGAAGATGAGCTGGAATGACACCAACCAGCTTCCTCTCAAACTGTTTTGGTGGCAGGCGCCTGACGGCAGCCGGGTGCTGACTTACTTTCCGCATGGATATGGAGGCAATACAGACCCCATCCCTATGGCCAAATACTACGCACAGGCGGCTGTGCTGAATCCTGGCATTCATGAACTGATGCACCTCTACGGGGTGGGAGATCATGGCGGAGGTCCCACGCGAGTCATGATCGATCAAGGGCTTCGCTGGGAGCAGCCTGGCAGAATCTATCCTCATCTCGAATTCGGGACATCGCTGGAGTTCTTTCAGAATGTGGAGAAGCATCTGGATACAGCTCAATCTCCTATATGGGACTACAAGACGCTGGCCGCGGGAGATACAACTTTGCCAACCCCGCCCCCCGGAGAAATCAGCCTGCCTATCTGGAACGACGAGCTTTATCTCGAGTTTCATCGCGGAACCTACACTACACAAGCAGCCCAGAAGCGCAACATCCGCGATAGCGAAGAGTGGATGCTGAATGCAGAGAAATATTCTTCCCTTGCGTGGCTAGGCGGACAGCCCTATCCGCAGCACAGTCTCAACAACGCGTGGGAGAAGGTTCTTTGCAATGAATTTCACGATCTTGCCGCTGGATCTGGAATTGCGGACATTTACAAAGACGCGCAGGCAGATTTCAATTTCGTGCACCTTACCGCTGCTCAAGCTACGTCGAAAGCGCTCGATTTCTTGACTGCGTTTATTGATACGCGAACCCCGCCTGGAACCGTGCCGCTCCTAATCTTCAACCCCATGGCATGGCCGCGTACTGATATCGTTAAAGCCCGCGTGCAGCTTCCTGAAGCCGCATCGAACCTCGTCGTCCGGGATGCAAGGGGGCATTTGTTACCCGTCCAGATTCTCAGCAGCACGCCCGAAACACATAGCTTCGACGTCTTGCTGCGCGCCAGCGGCGTGCCGGCGCTGGGGTACGAAAGGCTAACCGTATATCCAGCGCCGGCAGCCGGCGCCTCAAGGCCGGTCTCGGATCTCCGCGCTTACAACACAACACTCGAAAATCAATACTTGCGTATCGTCGTCAATTCTAAAACGGGTTGTATCACGAGCCTCTACGACAAAACCGGCAAATTTGAATCCATTGCGGCGGGAGGCTGCGGAAATCAGCTCCAGGCATTCCATGACCGCCCCAAATCCTACGACGCATGGAACATTGATCCGGATTACGAGCAGCATCCTTACAATCTTGGACCTGTGCGCAGCGTCAAGCTCATCGAGCGCGGCCCTTTGCGCGCTATCATTCGCGTTACGCATGCTACTCAGCACTCTACATTTACGCAAGACATTATCCTCTATGCCGGCATCGACCGCGTTGAGGTCGCTAACACCATTGACTGGCATGAACATCACATTCTCTTAAAAGCCGCCTTCCCGCTCTCGGCATCCAGCCCCTATGCCACTTACGAAATACCCTACGGAAACATTGAACGCCCCACAACGCGCGATAACTCATTCGAAAAAGCGAAATTTGAAGTTCCAGCTATCCGCTGGGCAGACCTTGGCAATAACAGTCACGGGTTCAGCCTTCTAAACGACTCAAAGTATGGCTATGACGCCAAGGGAAACGTCTTGCGCCTGACTCTTTTGCGCAGTCCTGCCGATCCCGATCCAACCGCCGATCAGGGAATGCATCACTTTACATATGCTCTTTATCCCCACGCTGGAACTTGGAAGCAGGCCCTTACCGAGCGGCAAGGGTGGGATTTTAATTACAAACTGAAAGCTCTTCAGGTCGAACGGCATTCGGGCGCGTTACCAGCAGAGTATTCCTTCTTCCGCGTCGATCCAAGTAATATTATCCTAACCACGGTCAAAAAAGCTGAAGACAGCAGCTCGCTCGTTCTTCGCTACTACGAATGGGCGGGCAAGAATACGCAGGTTACAATCCACATTCCCCCCGATGCTGTTTCTGCGGTTGCGACTGACCTGATGGAAGTTCCTCAAGGAGCCCCTATCCCCATCACAAACAATACAATAACTGTCGAAGCAACACCCTATTCAATCGACACGGTGAAAGTGACCTTTCAAAATCGGGGCCCATCCTACTGGGATCAACGCTATCGCAAAGCCAGAGGCAATGCAGCCAGAGGCACGCTCCGCAAGCCGCGGCGAGCCCAAGCGGCGGCAGCACTGAGCCAAGCTGAATAGGATACACCTTTTCTAGTTTTGCCGTAAGTTTTAGGGCGGCTAAGTCATGTGCGGCTCGATTCCATCCTCCACGATGCGCCCCTGGTATGCGCATCCTGCATGTGTTGCACGGCAGACGGCGAAATGCTGCGTAGATGATTCTGCGGGGCGCAGTGAAAGCCGGCGCCCAGCAGCAACCGCGCCATAAAATGCGCGCACAGGCGCTCCAGCTCCTTGGTAAACAGAAAATTAGCAGGTTGAAATTGCCCGGCGCAGCCGCGCCGCGAACTGGTCTTGCGCAAAATCACATCGGCGCAAGCGGCGCTGTCTTCACGGCCCGGGGATGTCTTTTAAGGGGAGGGATCACCTTCTACTTTCAACTATGGTCCAATGGAATTTTATGGTCGCGCTTGGAACCGAGCCTTGCTTCCTGGAAGTTGGCGCCTGTATTTTACTGACAGCCGCTTAGGGGCAGGTTGACTTCGGATACACAATAGTTGCACACGCGGCCGTGTCACACGCGTGCAGGGAAGGATCGGGCAATGCTGAAAAAGAAGCGAGACAAGGGCACGGCGCCGGTGAATCGCGCCGTCCCGCATCGCGTTTTACGCCAGCCCTCCATTAAGGACATTGCGCGCCTGGCTAAAGTCTCACATCCCACCGTTTCACGCGCGCTGCAGAACAGTCCGCTGGTGAATGCGCAAACCGCAGCCCGTATCCGCCGGATCGCCCGCGCGACCGGCTATCGCGCCAGCGCCGTAGCGCGTGGGCTGGTGACGCGCCATACGCGTACCATTGGCCTGGTGGTGACCACTGTCGCCGATCCGTTCGCCAGCGAAGTGGTGTGCGGCATCGAACAGACCGCCAACGAGCACGGCTACGCGGTTTTCCTGGCCGACTCCAACGCCGACCCCGAGCGCGAGAAAAGAGTAGTGCAGGCTTTAGCGGAGCGGCGTGTGGACGGGATCATCGTTACCTCCTCGCGCGTAGGCACGCTCTACCTGCCTTTGCTTCGCAAAATGATGGTGCCCATCGTTTTGGTCAACGATCAGCATCCAGGCGATTTTGTGCACTCGGTCATGATTAGCAACTTCGAGGGCATGCGCGCAGCCGCTGCGCACCTCACCGGCCTTGGCCACCGGCGCATTGCCTACCTGGGCGACAGGTTCGGCTACCAGTCGGATGCGGAGCGCCTTGCAGGCTATCGCGCGGCGCTCAAGTCGGCTGGCATCTCGTTTTGCGCTGGCCTTGTGGTGCACGGCGATGGATTGCCTGAGGAGGCCATGCGCGCAACGGAGCATTTGCTCGGGTTGCGTAAGCCGCCCACCGCCATTTGCTGCTACAACGACATGTCGGCTCTGGGAGCGATGAAAGCCGTTCGCGCTTATGGCCTTTCGGTGCCGGGCGATGTTTCCGTGGCAGGCTTCGATGATCTATTTTTCGCGGCCTATACCGACCCGCCGCTTACCACCGTGCGCCAGCCCATGCGCCGCATGGGCAAGTTGGCCACGGAGAGCTTGTTGAAGCTGATGGCGGGCGAGCAATCGGTTGCACAGATCAAGGTCGGCACAGAGCTGGTGGTGCGCGAGTCCACTGCGCCCGCGAGAACAAACGTGTGCAGTTGACCGGGGATTCAATCGGCATCTGGGGAGACGCGATTGGCGAATCTTACGGAAGGCTGGATGGGCGCAATCGATAGAATGCCGGAGGTCTTGATCCCCGGCGGCAGATTGACTGCAATAAGAATTGCACCCTTCCCGCGCTACAAAAGTTTTTCCACTCATTCTGTGTCCGGATCAGGCAGCATGATGTCGCGCACGATGGAATTCATCTCCGCACAAGCGGCGATGAATTGGCGCAGAGTGCGCCGGGTACAGCCAAAGGTATCGAACTCCGCAGGCTGGAGACCGTCCTCGGTGTACGCGCGTTCGAAATCCGGAAATTTCCTGAGCAGGGTGTCCACGATCTTGGCATCAACCGGCAGATCGATTCTGGGCACGACCTCAATGTCACAAGCATTGTAGCGGCGCTGCCAGGAACAGGGCGGAGAGATGACGGCATCGCCGCCGATCAGTTCGCTCCAGTGCATGTGGTTGCGGAAGGCTGCGGAAAGAAGCCGCAGACGGTAGCCGCGCCGGCGGTAAATTTCGTAGGCTTTCTTGAAGACCGCGACGCCGGCCCACTCCAGATAGCCGGGATCGACGGAAAGATTGTGCTTGTCGTGCAGCACTTTGAGCCAATCGTCCAGACGCCCGACCATGATGGTGCAGACGGGCCCCATAGTTGCAATATCGAGTCCTTCCCTTTCGCGGCGCTTGAGGCCGCGCTCTACCGCCTCGGCTACGGCAATGGCCTGAGGCAGCGTGAAACTCACCGTGGCGTTGATGCTGACGCCGCGATACGTAGCTTCTTCAATGGCCGCAAGGCCCGCCTGGGTGGCTGCGATTTTGACGATCATGTTGGGCGCGAGGCGGCTGAAATGGAGAGCCTGGGCGAGCATGGCGCCGGCGTTACGGTAATTGCGCGGGTCGGTTTGAATTGAGAGCCGCCCGTTGCGCCCGCGCTCGCGGTCGAAGATAGGCTTGAGCAGGCGGGCCGCATTCGCTGAAATCTCTTCAACGATGCGCCAGGCAATTTCATCCTCGCTGGCTTCGGGCAGCGCGGCGGCAAGCTCTTTGATGCGCGGCCTCCAGGTAACCATCTCTTTCTTGAGCACGGCGACGGCGATGACGGGGTTGCAGGTAGCGCCTACGGCGCCGTGCTCAATCGAGTAGGTGAGTTCTTCGATGGACGCCGAATCGTTCCACAGACAGGTCGGTGTGGTCAGGGTCATCTTGTGCAACGGGCTTTTGTACTCGAGCGGCGATTCGGTTGCGGGCATAGGCGTGGCCTCGCTTACTGCAAACGTGTGCATAAGCAACCCTAGCACCCGCCGGCCTCAGGGTCAAGACTGCACGGGAGGCGCGCCGGCAGGCGCCGGTGCGGCGATGCGATGCCATCGGCTTTGCCGTGGAGAGAGTCCAGGTTGACAGAGGAGCCTCTTCTATTGAATCATTTTATGGCTGTTGCACACGTGTGCAAATAGACGCAAAATCGCCCCGCGCACACTTGCCGGCGCCTCTGGCGCGGGAGCAGGAGGAATATGAGCGATCAGCCGGTTCTGCCCGGAGATCGAATCGGCCCAGGCGCCCCAACATGATCACTGGCGCGGCGCGCGCGCATGCCATGAAGAAGCACGCGCCCGTGATCGCCATCCTGTGATGTGCCGGAAAAAGAAGAAAGCAGGCAAGCAATGAAAGAGCTGTTGGTGGGCAACGCCCCTTGTTCGTGGGGCACCCTGGAACATCAGGACCAGAGTAAGGCAATTCCCTATAGCCAAATGCTGGACGAGTTAGTCGAGACCGGATACACCGGAACCGAACTGGGCGATTGGGGCTATATGCCCACCGATCCTGCGGTTTTACGCGCCGAGCTCGCCAAAAGGAACCACGTGGTGATGCTGGGCGCGTTCGTGCCGGTGGCGCTGAAGCGGAAGGCAGCGCATGCGGAAGGGCGCCGGCGCGCGGTGAAGACGGCCAAGCTGATCGCCGCCGTGGCCGCTAGGCCAGCGCCCTATCTGGTGCTGGCCGACGACAACGGCACCGACCCTGTGCGCACGCATCTGGCAGGCCGCGCCCCGGCATGGGCGGGATTGAGCAAAGACGAGTGGAAGACCTTCGCTGCGGGCGCGGATGCCATGGCCCGCGCGGTCTTCGATGAAACAGGCTTACGCACCGTCTTCCATCACCACTGCGCGGGTTATGTGGAAACTCCGGACGAGATTGCGACGCTGCTGGATTTGACCAGCCCGGAGCGGTTGGGCCTGGTCTTCGATAGCGGACACTATTGCCACGCCACAGGCAAGGAAGAGTGCGATATTGTAGCGGCGTTGAATCGTTTTGCCGGCCGCATCTGGTATATCCATTTGAAGGACCTGGATCCGGATGTGGCGCGGCGCAGCCGGGAACGTGAGTGGGACTACTTCACGGCCATGCGCAACGGCCTGTATCCCGAACTGGGCAAGGGATGCGTGGACTTTCCGGCGCTGCTCGGCTGGCTCGCCGCCCGCGATTACCGCGGCTACGTGCTGGTGGAACAAGATATTCTCCCAGGTATGGGCACGCCCAAAGAAAGCGCGCGGCGCAATCGGGAGTATATTCGGTCGATCGAGGTGAATTTTGTCTAAAGACAGCGGCCAGCTATCGCCTTCGCCCTCCGGCAGGCAGAATTGATAGTCTGACTTGCGCAGAGGCTGAGAGCCGAGAGCCATTTTCGAGGAGTGTAATGAGCGGAAAGAAGCTTTATTTTGGAATCATCGGAGCAGGACGCATCGGGCGCGTTCATGCCGAGACGCTGGCCTTCCGTCTGCCGCAGGCCGGGATCGCAGCCGTCGCAGACGTAAACCGCGAAGCAGCCGAGGCCCTGGCGGAGCATTGCGGCATTCCCCGCGTGGCTGCATCGGCGGCAGAGATATTCGCCGATCCGGACATCGGCGCAGTGCTTATCTGCTCTTCCACTGACACCCACGCCGGGCTAATCGAGCAGGCCGCGAAGGCGGGCAAACATATCTTCTGCGAAAAGCCCGTCTCCCTTAGTCTCCAAAATATCGACCGCGCCTTAGCCGCGGTGGAGGCCGCTGGGGTGAAGCTGCAGGTGGGATTCAACCGCCGCTTCGACTCCAACTTCGAACGCGTGCGGCAGGCGGTGACAAGCGGCGAGATCGGTACGCCCTACCTGATGCACATCATCAGCCGCGACCCCGCGCCGCCGCCGTTCGCTTATTTAGGGCCGTCCGGCGGACTCTTCCTCGACATGATGATCCACGATTTCGATATGGCCCGCTTCCTCATGGGCGATGAAGTGGAGGAGGTCTACGCCGCGGCCGGCGTGATGGTGGACCCCGCTTTCAGCGCAGCCGGCGACTTCGATACAGCGGTGGTGGTCCTGCATTTTCGCTCCGGCGCTATCGGCACCATCGACAACAGCCGCAAGGCCACCTTCGGCTACGATCAGCGCGCCGAGATTCTGGGCAGTAAGGGCAAGATCGCCACGGAAAATCGCTTTCCCAACCAGGCGGCCGTCAGCGTCGCCGATCACGTGTACTCGGATCCTCCGCTGAACTTCTTCATGCAACGTTATACCGATAGCTTCGCCCTGGAATTGCAAGCCTTCACTCATGCCGTGATCGAAGACCGGCCCACGCCGGTAACCGGCGCCGACAGCCGTGTGCCTGTCGTTATGGCGCTGGCGGCGCGCAAGTCGCAGGACGAACACCGGCCCGTGCGGCTCGACGAGGTTGACGCATGAAACCCTCCGCGCTCGTTGCGATCCTCACTGATGTGCACCTGTGGGTGCCGGTCGTGGTGCTGATTCTGGGCATTGCTCTTTTGATGAGTTTGAGGTGAACCCGTGAGCCGAGATGCCGCCGCCGCGCCGGCGCGATCCACTCTTTCGTTGCACAAACTCGGCGTCGTTTGCGGGCTGGCCGCGGCGGTCTGGCTGGGCAGCGCAGAAGCGCCCACCAAGCTGGTGACGGAGGGATTTTCGCCGTTCCTCATCTCCATGGGCATGGTGATGGGCGCCTTCGTGGCGCGCTGGACGCTGCCCACGCTCTTGAAGGGCACGGGGTTCATGTTCGACGATCTGTTCGATAAGCCGCACCTGATGGTGTGGGCGGTGCTGGCCGGAATGCTCTGGGCGGTCGCCAATACCCTCACCATCTTCGCGGTGCGCAACGTGGGGCTGTCCATCGCCTTTCCGCTGTGGAACACCAACAGCCTGGTGGGCCTGCTGTGGGGCTGCCTGCTCTTTAAGGAACTGCGCGGCTGCAGGGCGAGGGACTGGGCCAAGGTGCTGGGAGGAGCCGCAGGCATCGTGTTGGGCGCGGCCGTGCTGGCTGTGGCCACTGCGGAACGCGCCTCCGGCTCTTCCGGCCGGGGCATCATGGGCATCGTGGCCGCGCTCAGCGCAGGCGTTCTGCTGGGCACCATGTATATTCCCTACCGCAAGGCCTACATCAGCGGCATGAACCCGCTCTCCTTCGTCACCGTCTTTACCTTCGGCGAACTGGGAACTATCCTCGCGCTGGGATGGATCTTCTATGGCGGCGCTGCGCCGCTGGCGAGCGCGCTCCACCGGGCCCGGCCTATGCTGTTCTGGCCATTTCTGGGCGGCTTCTGCTGGGTCATCGGCGACCTCTTTCAGCAATACGCGGCCAAGTACATCGGCATCGGCCGTGGCATACCCCTTTCCAACACCAACCAGCTCTGGGGACTCCTCTGGGGCACGCTGGTATTCGCTGAGTTTAGGGGTATGTCCTTCTCCGGCCGGCTGCTGATCGTCGCCGGCTCGAGCATCATGATCGCCGGCGCGGCCGCCATCAGCACGGCCGCGCCGCCGCCCTTGGAGCTCGAAAACTGGCGCGCGGCGATGAACCGCGAGTGCGTGCGTTATGGCCTGGACGCGGAGCAGGTGGCCGCCGTCGCCGCCGGTGACGACCCTGTGTCCAGCCATTCCCGCGAGCGCCGCTGGTGGGAGATCGTGATCGTCTGCGCCGCGCTCGCCATCTTTGTCTGGCTGGCCGCGGGCACGCGCAGCCAGCACATCGCCGTCAGCATCCCCTGGATGATCGCGCTCATTGTGGGCACCATCATCCCACTTGGCGCTGCCGGCGCGCTGCTGTGGCGGCGCACCCGCTTTTCTTAGCGATGAAGATGATACTCCCCCCTTCACACTTACGTTTGTCAGGGGTCCCTTGAAAGAATCTCATCCTATCGCACAGATGCGTTTCGCTGGGCCATTTGGTACTGTCCGGCGGCCCAATCCTCGCCGCCTAATCCCAGTTGAAGAGCCTGAGCGAATATCTCGGCCTGCATCTCGGCCAAACCAAGGCGCATTCCACGGCTGGCCGCGGCCTCGCGAAACAGCCCAATATCTTTCCTCCCCAGCTCGACCGTTGCGCCAGGCTGCTCCGGAGGGTGTAGGATCAACTTGCTGTAGGACGCCATAAACGCCGACTGGAAAAGTGCGCTGTTCACCGTTTCAAAGAACATCGCAGGATCTATCCCTTGCCCGGCCGCATAGACAGAAGCCTCGCTGAGCGCCTGGTTCATGCAGGCGATAAGAAAGTTGCCGCCCAGCTTGAGGGCATGGGCCTGACGCGGCTCGGTTCCCACCACGGAGATGCCCCGCGACAGCGGCTCCAACAGCGGACGCGCTTTGGCCACCGCGCTCTCCGCGCCCGCCGTCACCACCCACAGACGGCCCGCCTCGGCTACCTCGGGCCGGCCAAAAACCGGCGCGGCCACAAACTCCTGCCCGCGGCGGGCGTGCTCGGCCGTCAACCGCTCGCTGAGCGCAACACCAATGGTCGAGTGCGAGATGTGAAGCGCGCCTGGCGGCATGACCTCCAGCACCCCGCCCGGACCCAGCAGTATCTCCTCGTGCGCTCTCGCGTCGAACAGCATGGTCATGACCACTTCGGCTGTCCGCGCCGCATCGCCCGGAGCGGCCGCCACGCGCGCTCCCTCCGCCGCCAGCGCTTCGGCCCGCGCGCGGGTGCGGTTCCACACCGTCACCTCATGTCCCGCGGCCACTAGCCGCCGCGCCATTGGCGTGCCCATCTTGCCCAGTCCCAGAAATGCAATTTTCATCCTTGGCTCCCGTCGCCGCTCCATCACGCGGCTTGTATACGACTCGGTTCTATTTTCGATGATAGAGATAGTAGCGCGGATGCTGGATCGAATCCGCCCGCCGCGTGCCGGAATCCAAAAGTTTTCAACAGGTGAGACGTTAGATTGGTACTATGACGATTTTCAAAATCATCCTCCTCGCCATCGTGCAAGGATTTGCCGAGTTGCTGCCGGTTTCCAGTTCCGCGCATGTGGTGGTCGCCGAAAAACTGATGGGGCTCAACCCTTCCGCCCCCCAGATGACCCTGCTTCTGGTCATGCTGCACACCGGCACCATGTTCGCGGTCATCGCCTACTTCTGGAAGGCCTGGGTGCGCACCTACTTTTCGGACCTGGCAACGTTCAAACGCTTCGCCAAGCAGGCCGTCTGGGCCACGTTCTGGACGGGCGTTGTGGGTGAGACACTCAAGGTCATCATTGAAAAGACCTACTTCCACGGCGCACCCAAAGCGCAGATCGAAATGCTCTTCGGCCAGCTTCAAATCGTCGCACCGGCTCTGGCGGCAGTGGGCGTGATGATCCTTGTAGCCGGCCTCATCGAGCGGTGCCAGGAGCGCCGTGGCGCCAAACCCGCCGCCGGCAGCCCGATGAACATGCGCCAGGCCGGTTGGATGGGCTTTGTGCAGGGGCTGGCGCTTCCCTTTCGTGGTTTTTCGCGCTCCGGCGCGACCATTTCGGAGGGAATGCTGTTGGGCGCGGCCAAGGATACATCCGAGCGCTTCAGCTTTGCGCTGGTCATCCTCCTCACGCCGGTGGTGGACGTGATGGAGCTGGTGCGGCTGATCAAGGCTGCGAACGCAACGGCGGGCACCAGCGCAGCGATCAATCTTCATGCCTCCATTACCGCTAGCTTGCTAGGTATGGTGTTTTCGTTCCTCGCCGGATTGATCGCGCTGAAGTGGCTGAGCAGTTGGCTGGAATCGGGCCGCTGGCACTGGTTCGGAATCTACTGCCTGGCGGCTTCCTGCGTGGTGTTTTATCTGCACGCGCACGGGTTCTAGTACCGTGTCTTCGTAGATACGCAATCAAAGAAGGCGCTTTCGGCAGAGGTTGCAACAGGCTATATCGAAAGCGTGGGATGGCATGACGAATTACGGATTCAACTTTCGCGAGCCGGCCTAAGCCGATCGGCGAGTTGTTGAGCGCGGGGTGCAGCCGGCGCGGACGGTGATTCGTGCGCTGGTGCTGCGGCAAATGGACCGCGGCAGCAGCACGGTCCAAGCCGGAGCCGCGCTGGGATTTTCGGCCAAGGCCGCTTGGCAGATCGGCAAGCACTACCTGAAGGGCGGACTGGAGCGGGCCATTTACGATGCGCCTCGTCCGGGCTAAAAGCCGCTGTTGGACGGCGAACACGCCCTGCTTGCCCGCCACCCAGTCTTTTCCAATCGAAGGATGAGCCTGAAGGAAGCGAAGGGTTAGCGAATCGGGGAGTCTCCTTTCGTTTTGCGATTCAAGTCATGATAGCGCGCGTGCCGGATGGGTTGCCGACCGAGCGCGCCCGCCTTCCCCTCGCGCGAATCGGCAAGGGTCCTATCCGGCACGCGCGCGTGCCGATGCCGGATTCAGGATGCCGGTTCAGGCACGGAAGCGGAGTTGCTCGAACAGTTTTGCCTTGGCCTGTTGCATGCGGCGCGCGGCATCGGTATCGCTCCGTGCGGCCCCGATGCGTTTGAGGGCGTTGATGCTCAGTCCCTGGCGCAGGTACTGAGCCGGCTTGTCGAGCGCCAGCAGGGTTTCGAGCGGAGTTTGATAACGCTTGTATCGAACCCGTTTGCGGCCTCTGTGATCGATCTCGACATCGGCCTGGGCGCAGGGGCGATGGTAGTTCAGGTAAGGGTTGAGGAAGTCGCGGTAGAAGGCGTTGAGCTTGTCGGCGTGGGCCGAGTCGATGTAGCCGTAGCCGATGTGCTTGCGGATGACGGCGCCGTTCTTGGTCTCGATCAGGCCGTTATCGCCCGACTGCCGGGGGCGGCTTTTGGTCTGTTCGATGAGCAGTTTTTCGAGCAACCCGGCCACGGTCTTGTTGATGAACTCCGCGCCGTTGTCGGTGTGAAAACCCAGGATGCGAAAAGGAAATTGCTGCATCATGGTCTTCAACAGCGGCTCCAGATACGCCTCGGAAATGCGCGGCGTCGCGGCGGCCGCTTCCCACTGCGTCACCTGGTCGACGGCGTTGATGTGATACACCCCTTTGCCCTCGGGGCCGTCGCCCTGATGCACCGTATCCAGGCGCAGATAGCCGGGCCGGCCACAGGGCGTGGGCTTGCGCCGCTCGCCGATGGCCACTGCCGTGGGCCGCGTCTTGATGTAGTTCAAGCGCCGCTCGCGGTAACGCCGGCTCTTGCGCAGGTTGTACAGGTGAGCCACCGAGATCGTCGCCAGCCGCGCGTACTGCTGGTGGCCATAGAGTTCGACCTCGCGCTCCAGAATGCGCCGTGTCGCCGGGCCGCTCAAGGTCTCGTGCGCCTCGTCGACCGCGGCCAGCAGCTCGATGTCGGCGCGCGTGTAGCGCTGGGGGAAACGCCGCCGCCGGTAGACGGTTGGCTCGACCCGGCCGCTGGCCGTGTAGCGGGCAATCAGCCGCGTCACCTGCGCACGGCTCAACCCCGTCATCTTCTCGATGTAGCGCCGCAACAGGCCGCGCGCGGCTTTGCCCTGCTGCGCGTACCGCTGCCCCATCAGCAAGCCCTCCACCCAGGCATATACCTGCCCGCGGTCGGCGCTCTCAAACCGGATTTCCTCGCTGGCCGCGACGAACCGGCGTATCCCTTCCAAATCCAACTTCTCTGCCTGATGCACGCGGACGTTCACGTCCCAGCATGACTAACCCTTCAGGCTCATCTTGCATTGGAAACAGATCCCCGCTTCAGGCTCATCTTGTATTGGAAGAGAGTCACCCTTTGCATCTCTGGCGCGCCGATGTATGCTAGGCGTTAACCCCGTGCGGCAGTTTCGGGCTTCTTAAGGCATGAGCTCGAGTGCGACAACGCGCATCGTAGGCGCTCCCGTCCCGCGCAAGGAGGGCGCGGACAAACTTAGGGGCTGCGCGCGGTATGTAGACGACATCGCGCCGGAGGGCGCATGGCACGGACTGACCGTGCGCAGCGCCATTCCCCGCGGGATCATCCGCTCCATCGCCTTTGATCCGGCCATCGATTGGAGCCAGTTCGCCGTAGTCACTGCTGCCGATATTCCCGGCCAAAACTGCATTCAGCTCATCGTGGCCGATCAGCCCTGTCTCGCCGCCGGCCGGGTGAATCATTGTGAAGAGGCGATCCTGCTCCTGGCCCATCCCGACAAGCACAAGCTGCGCGAGGCCGCGGCTGGGGTGCGCATCGATTACGATCCGCTGCCGCCGGTCTTCACCATCGAGGAAAGCGAGCGGCAGGAAACGATAGTGTGGGGCGAAGACAACTTGCTCAAGAGCTTTCTGCTCGAAAAAGGCGACGTGGATTCAGTCTGGGAGCGCGCCGCCCACATCGTCACCGGCGAGTACCGCACCGGGGCGCAGGAGCACCTCTACATCGAGAACCAAGGTATGGCCGCTGAGTACGGCGCGGAAGGCAGCGTCAAGGTGTGGGGCTCGATGCAGTGTCCCTACTATGTCGTCCGATCGCTGTGCAGAGTCTTTGGATTGCCAGAAGACAAGGTGCGCGTCATCCAAACCGAGACCGGAGGCGCGTTTGGCGGCAAGGAGGATTATCCCTCCGTAGTGGGCTGCCACGCGGCGCTGCTGGCCATGAAGAGCGGCCATCCCGTGAAGCTGATCTACGACCGCATGGAAGACCTGGCCTCCACCACCAAGCGCCATCCCTCGCGTGTGCGCCACCGCACCGCGCTGGACCGCGACGGCAAGCTGCTGGCCATGGAGATCGACCTGGCCACCGACGGCGGCGCTTATTCCACGCTTTCGTCCACGGTGCTTTCGCGCGCTACGTTGCATGCCCCCGGCCCCTATCTCTGCCCAAACGTGCGCGTCCGCGCGCGCTCCTGGGCCACCAACAACGTACCCTACGGCGCCTTCCGCGGCTTTGGCGCGCCCCAGGTCATCTTCGCCATGGAGCGCCACATGGATGAGATCGCCGCAGCCCTCGGCTTCGATCCGGTCGAGCTGCGGCGCAGAAATTTTCTCCACCACGGCGACGCCAACGCCACCGGGCAGTTGATGCGCGAGCCGATGATCCTCGATCAACTGCTCGATCGCGCCCTTAAGGAGAGCGGCTACTACGCCAAGCGCACGCGCTTCGCCCGCGAGAACGCAACCAGCCCCATCAAGCGCGGCATGGGCATGGCCGCCTATTACCACGGTTCCGGCTTTACCGGATCAGGGGAAGTCTATTTGAACTCCCTGGCCGGCGTGGACGTAACGCCCAATGGAAAAGTGCGCGTGCTGGCCTCGAACACCGAGTTCGGCCAGGGCACGAACACCATCCTCACACAGATCGCCGCGGAGGCCCTCGGCATTGGCTACGAAGACGTGCTCATGGCCGCGCCGGATACAGGCATCGTTCCCAATAGCGGACCTACCGTAGCTTCACGCACATCGATGGTGGTGGGCAGGCTGATCGAGCGCGCCTCCGCCGGGCTGGTGCGGCTGCTGCGCGAGCACGCCGGCCTCGGTGAGCGTTACACGTCTGCGGAGTTCTTTTTGGCCTGCGAGCGATGCCGCGCCGTGCTCGGCCAAGTGAAATCGCTCTGCCGTTATGAGCCTCCGCCGGGAATCTCCTGGGACGATGAGACCTACCACGGCGCGGCCTATCCGGCCTATGCGTGGGCGATCCAGGTAGCGCAGGTAGCCGTGGATACCGTCACCTGCTCCGCTGAAGTAGAGGAGTTCTGGGCCGTTCAGGAGGTGGGCCGCGTAATCCACCCCGTCCTGGCTGCGGGGCAAATCGAGGGCGGCATCGCGCAGGGTATCGGCTACGCGCTCTACGAAAAAGTGATTCTGGAGAACGGCCGCATGGCCAACAGCCAGATGACCAACTACATCATGCCCACCGCCGAAGACGTCCCGCCCATCCACGTCTACTTTGAAGAGATTCCCTACCGCTATGGAGGCTTTGGCGCCAAGGGCCTCGGCGAACTGCCCCACGACGGCCCGGCTCCAGCCATTCTGAACGCCATCCGCGACGCCGCCGGCGTGGCCATCAACGCCATTCCTCTGCTGCCTGAAGAACTGTTCGCCGAGCTCGTTGCTCACATGCCCGCCGGGGAGCCGGCTGCCCTATGAACACTGATTGGCAGGCAATCCGGTTCACCGTGAATGGCGTAAGCTGTACGGTTCATGCGCCGCCCATGAAGCGCCTGCTCGACGTGCTGCGCGAGGACCTGCACCTGACCGGGACTAAGGAAGGTTGCGGCGAAGGCGAGTGCGGCTCCTGCTCGGTGCGCATGAACGGCGATTTGGTGAACAGTTGTCTTGTGCCTGTGTTGCAGGCTGAAGGCGCCGAGATTCAAACCGTGGAGGGTCTGTCTCTGGACGGCGAACTGAGCGTTCTTCAGGAAGCCTTCTTGCAGCATGGCGGCGCGCAATGTGGCATTTGCACGCCGGGCATGTTGATGGCCGCGGCGCAGCTTCTCACCCGCACTCCTCATCCCACCACGGCTGAGATTCGCGAGGCGCTGGCCGGCAATCTCTGCCGCTGCACGGGCTTCATGGGCATCTTTGCGTCGGTGGCCGCTGCGGCTGAAGCGCAAGCCGCTGCGCCGGCGGCGGAAACGGCTCGTCATGCGCGGTAATCCCGCAGCGCATCAGATGATCGCGCCCGGCGGCCTGGACGCGGTGCTGGAGCTGCTCGCCCGCGAGCCTGGCGCGTGGACCCCCATCGCGGGCGGCACGGAGTTGATGGTCGCCTTTGCCGCCGGGCGGCTCGCCGCGCCCAAACTGGTCAGCCTATGGAACATTCCCGCTCTACGTTTTATCGAAACCGGCGCGGGAAGCGCCGCCATCGGCGCTGCATCCACGTTTCTCGATCTCCGCGCCCACGCCGTGCTGGCCGCGAAACTGCCGCTGCTCGTCAAAGCCGCAAGCTGGATCGGCTCTATCGCCAACCAAAGCCGTGCTACCCTGGGCGGTAACTTGGTGAATGGATCGCCTGCCGCCGACTCCTCGCCCGCGCTGCTGGTCTACGACGCGGAGGTCGAGTTGATCTCAGTGCGCGGCCGGCGCCGCATTCCTTACGCCGAGTTTCACACCGGCTACAAACGCAACGCTCTGGCTACCGATGAGCTGCTTTACGCCGTTCACCTGCCGTGCCGCTTCACGCGCCACAAGCAGTACATCCGTAAGGTGGGCGCGCGCCGCGCCATGGCCGTGGCCAAGGCCGCGCTGGCAGCAACCGCGTTGCTCCGCGATGGCGTAGTCGGCGAGATTCGTCTCGCCGCCGCCAGCGTGGCGCCCGTTCCCACGCGGCTTTATCAAGCTGAAGCGGCTCTCGCCGGCCGTCCCATCACGCGCCAAACCGTACAGGCGGCGCGCGAAGCGTTGCTGGCCGAGGTGCGGCCCATCGACGACATACGTTCCACTGCCGAGTACCGGCGGCGCGTGACGGCGAATCTGCTGGAAGAGTTTTTGCTCGAACTGCGCCGGGAGGGTTCGCGGCCATGAACGCGGTCCCGCTCTCGCGACAGCTCAGAAACTGCCGCAGTTCTCGCCGGCTGCCCGATTGAGCGCGGCCTGGAGCGCATCGAGGGCGAGCTGACCGGCATGAGAAGACGCCGGAGGCAGACCGCCGACCGCGTTTACCAACTGCTCTTTGCTCACCAGGCGGGCTTGCTCGATAGTCTGGCCGCGAACCAGCTCCGTGAGCGCCGAGGCGCAGGCCATCGACGCAACGCAGCCCTTGGCCTGAAAGGCAATCTCCGCAATCCGTCCGCCGGTGAGCTTGAGCGTCAGCCGCAGAACATCGCCGCAGGCAGGGTTCTCGACGCGCACATCGGCGTCCGCGCCGGCTACCTCTCCAGCGTTGCGCGGATGCTCAAAGTGGTCGAGAAGCCGAGCGGAGTACATCCGGCCCACCTATGCCGCTCCCGCGGCGGAGATCAATTCGGCGCCAGCGCCTTGGTTTGCGCCTGCCGCCGCAGCGCCAGAATCTCCGTGACCAGGAACAGATCGGTCAGCAAAGCGCGAAGATGGATGGAAGCGTTCAGGTTGTCGATCAGTTGCGAGCTGATGACAGGCTGGGCCAGCACCAGATCGACGGCCGCGGCCGCACTCTCGGCGTCCCGCGCCAGCACCGCGAAAAAAGCCTCGTACCGCCCGGCCGGCGTTAGCTGCTCCTTACCGATGGCCGCCGCGCAGCACGCCTTCAGGTCGCGCATCGCCACCAGGGCGCCGCTCAGATGCTGCCGCAACTGCCGGCCGGCATCGCTGCCTTCGTCGCTCGAAAGCCCCCGCGCAGCGTAGGAAAGCGTGAACTCGTAGCACTCTTCGATGGTCTCGCAGCGTAACTCGATCTCAGTCGGCATCGCTTGCAGCCAAGCCCCGTTTCTCCTTAGATGCGGCCGCAGCGTTCCCGCCCCAGCGCGCTGGATCGTGTTCTTCAAGATAGAAATCGCGGCTCATCCAGCCGAAGATCATCGATTTGGTGATGGGCATCTTCTCCGGCCGCAACCCCATATAGACGTGCATCATCACCAGCGCCACCAGACCCACTCCCGCCAGCCCGTGCAGCAGGTACATCAGGCCCCAGGTCATGTCGCCGAAGATGTATGGATTGCGCGTGAAGAAAGGCGTCTCGATGCGCTTCAGCATGAACACGCCGGTGCCGATCACCGCCAGTCCGGCGAGCAGGATCGAGAGATGATAGAGCTTATTCTCTAGCGGGTACTTGGCGAAACGCGCGGGCGCAGGCGCAGGCTTGCCCCAGAAGCGCGCCAGCCTGCGCTTCATGTCGCGCACGTCCGACTTGTCAGGCCAGATCGACCACGGGTCCATGGCGAACGAGTGGACGATATGAAAGCAGATGGAGATGGTGAAAACGACGCCGGCGATCCAGTGGTAGAGCACCCAGTTGAAGCGCACGCCGGCTTCCGGCAGAAACGCAGTAAAGAGCAGCGTGAACATGGCCGCCGCCATTACCCAGTGAAATATGCGCGCCGTCAGAGAGTGGCGCGGCACCCGTGCGGGAATGGCTCCCGGCGCAACCGGAGCTTCGTTCTTCGCAAATACTTTGTGGGGCGCAACCAAGGCGACGTACAAAGCGTGCACGATCATGAAGAAAAACCCTGCTATGATCGCCACGCCGATCAGATACCACCCCACATGTTGCGGAATGGACTGCCCCCACGGACTTGTCATCCACTTGATTAAGCCCATGTTGCCTCCTCGACGCCGCCGATGGCGCGCTTCACCAGATTGCGCATCATCGGAATCTTGAATGCGTTGAACTGCAGCGGAACCGCGCCCTTGACCGCCAGGTTGCCCGCCATCTCCCCGGTCTCCGCATTGGCCGGCTTGCCCGCCACCGCGGCTTCCACGGCCTTCAGGCGCAGCGGAGCGGGCGCCACGGCATTCACCGCGATGCGGATGCGCTGGATGGTGTTCCCTTTGAGCTCCATGGCCGAGGCCACGTTCAGCAGCGGAAAATCCCAGACGTTGCGGTCGCGGACCTTCTCAAAGTAGAACTTCTGGCCGGCCCACGCCGAGGGAATGCGGATAGCGGTCAGCAGATCGCCGGGTTGAAGAATGTTCAGATGGGTAATATCCACATTGGGGCCGATGAAGTAGTCCTCGGCATCTACGGTGCGCTCGCCCTTGGCGTTGCGGATCACGAACTTGGCATCGAGCGCGATAAGCGCCGGCGCCGAGTCGGAAGGATGCACGGCCACGCAGCGGTCGGCGCCGAAGATAGCGTGCTCGCGGTTGCGGCCTACGGGCGTATCGGCGAAACAGGTCTCGCCGCCGGCGCGGTAGCAGGGCCAGCCGCCGCGGTAGTACCAGCAGCGCGTATCCTGCGAGACGTTGCCGCCCAGCGTCCCCTGGTTGCGAATCTGCGGCGAGGCCACGTGCTCCACGGCCTCGGCCAGCAACCCGTAATTTTTCCTCACCAGCGGGTGCTCGCCGATCTCGGTCAGTGTGGTCATGGCTCCGATCTCAATGCCGTCATCCGTGGAGCGGATGCCCTTGAGCTCGCCGATTCCGCTCAGGTCCACCAGCACGCGCGGCTTCTTGATGCGGTCCTTGAGCCAGTCTAGGCTGTCCATTCCCCCCGCCATCACCCAGGCATCGCTGCCGTTCTCGGCCAATAGCCTCTGCGCCTCGGCCGCGGAACTGGGCTGAAGCAGATCGAATGCGGGCATTACGTCTCGAAATACCGCCATAACAAACTCCGTTTCACATCCCGTCAGATGTGGGCCAGGAAGGGATTTTGCATCGGGCGCCCGGCTTCATAGGACGTCAAAATGGTGTCGCAATATACAGGCAGGCGCTGGAAGATGTTGTCCCCCAGCGCGTCGGATAGAGCGCCGGTGACCGCCGAGCATCCGCCGCCCACGGGCGGCTCGCCGCATCCGCGCGCCCCCACCGGCGTCTCTGGATCGGGAATGTTGACCGCGTTCCATTGCATGTTCACGGGCACATCCAGGATCGTCGGCGGGTGGTTTTCGTAGAACCGTTCGGCCACCGTCACGCCCCACTGCGGATCGATGACCCACTTCTGGCCGATGGCGTGAGCGATGCCCAGCACCGAGCGGCCAAGAACCTGCCCGCCCAGCGCCGCCGGGTGGATGACCGTGCCCACGTCGGCATAGCCAAGGTAATCGGTGACATAATACTTGCCTGTTTCCACGTCCACCTCGACCTCAGCAAAGCTGGCCACGAAGGAATAATCATCGCCGTCGTGCTTGTAGGTGTCTTTTGCTGAAGCCACCAGGCCCGAACCGGCCAGCGCGGCAACGGAGTGCTTGGTGTAGGGGTTCACTTCGGGATTGACCTGGTGCCCATCGTAGATGCCGCCCATTTTGATGGCGTGCTGGGCCGCCTCGGCAAAGCTCATGCTCGCGCCGCCGCCCTTGCGCGCTACGCGCAGACCGGCGACCTCGTACTCCTGCGGTTGACCGCCTAAGGCGTTGGCCGCGACCTCCTTGAGCCTCTGCGCGCACTCCAGGCCCACGGCATGTCCGGCGCGGGTCATAGCATGAATGGTCTGGCTGCCCCCCGAAAAGCAGGTGTAAGGCAAGTGCTTCGCCGTGTCGCCCCAGATGATGTCCACGGCGCTCCAGGGTATGTTGAGGACCTCCGCGGCCGCGCGATGCACGTCGATCACCGCCTCAGTTCCCAGGTTGCCGATGCCCGAGCGGATCTGCACGCGGCCCTGAGGAGTAATGACGATCAAGCCGTCATAGCCGATGCTGCCGGCGTGGAAGCAGCTTAGTGACACGCCCAAGCCGCGGGCCTTGGTGCCGCTGCGCTTGGGCTGCGCCGCCCGCTGGCTCCAATGGAACTGCTTGGCGCCTTCGTCCAGCGCCTGCTTCAGGAAGCAGCTTGTGGTGTAGCGGCGCTTGCCGGTGCGCGGATCGGGAGGGCCAAATTCCGCTTTGCCTTCCGGGCAGTTCACGCGGCGCAGAGCCACCTGATCGACGCCCAGCTTGCGCGCGGCCTTGGACAGAATGGGCTCTATGATCGCAATGGCCTGCAAGCCGCCCGGCGCGCTTTGCGCGCTGCGCGGAATCGTGTTGGTGGCTACCGTTACGTTGCGCCAGCGCATGGCCGGCGGCTGATAGAGCAGCGAAGTGATTTGACCGCAGCTTTCACCGTCGCCGTTGGCTCCGTAGGCGCCGGCGTCGGAGACCAGGAACATATCGAGCGCGGTGATGCGGCCGTCCTTGGCGAAACCCACCTTGGTCCGGGACATGATGCCCGGCCGCGCGCGCCCGATGAAATGCTCATCTTCGCGGCTGATGCGCATCATCACCGGAACGTTGTTTAGCTTCCTCGAGAGCAGGGCGGGAATCACCAAGGTCAGCGCCCCGGTGATCTTACTGCCGAACCCGCCGCCGGTATATTCGCTGATGAAGACGATCTTGTCCGCGGGCATGTGCATCCAGCGCGCAATCGCGGGAACGGTCTGCATGGTGCTCTGCGTGCCGGTGTACAAAAAGAGCTTGCCATTTTGCCAATAAGCCAGGGTGCTGCGCGGCTCCAGGCACTGGTGGCTGACGTCTTCGGTGGAAAAGGTTTCGTCGAGCACCAGAGCGGCATTGCTGAAGCCGGCGTCCAGATCGCCGTAGGACCACTCCTCGGGCGCGTGGCCCATGGGCAGCTTGCCCTCCTTTTCCGCGGCAAAGTCCTCCTCGGTCCACTTCAGGTTGATGAGCTTCGGGCCCTTGCCGGGCTCAAAGGTCCACACGTTGCCTTCTTCGCGCGCATTGGCGCTGCCGGGACGCAGGCTGTCCAGCGGATCGACGTTGAAGGGCAGCGGCTCCATCTCCACCTCGACCGCCTCGATGGCGTTCGCGGCGGTCAGCTCATCCACCGCGGCCACGGCGAAAATCGGCTCGCCCTGGTACATGGGCTCATCGGCCAGCGCCAGCTCGCTGAATTTGTCGGCACGGATCAAGGTGCCATTGTCGTTGACGTAGTTGGCGTGGCCGGGAATCTCCTCCGGCGTCAGGATGCCCATCACCCCCGGCATCTTCAGCGCCTTTTCCGCGTTGATGCGCTTGACGCGCGCATGCGGCATGGGGCTGAGCGCAACCCGGCAAATCAACATGCCGGCGGCGCGGAAATCCTCGGCATACTTCGCCCTGCCGGTCACCTTCGCCAGCAGATCGCTGGTGGAGTAATTGTGCCCGATCAGCCGGTAACCTTCGCCGAAAGGGCGCGGCTTCTCGCTTTCGGCCTTGGTTAATCCAATCTCCGCCATCTCATGCCCTCCTCTTCCACCCCGCGGACGAGTACCTGTCCGCAGGGGCCCCGGTCCTCATGTACTCCGCCCCGCGCATCAGGGCGTCGAGGATTTTGCTGTAGTCCTGGCACCGGCACAGATTGCCCGAAACGCCATACGCCAGCTCTGCGCGCGTGGGGTTGGGATGCTTCTGCAAAAATCCCACCGCGGCCATGGTGAAGCCGGTCATGCAATAGGCGCACTGAAACCCCTGCTCGTCCACAATTCCTTTTTGCAGCGGGTGCAGCGTGCCGTCGGCGGCCGCCAGCCCCTCGATCGTAGTCACCTTGCGATTGCGCACCGTGTGCGTGAGCACCGAACAGCTATAGTAGGGAACGCCGTCGAGCAGAACCGTACAGGATCCGCACTCTGCCCGGTCGCAGGCCACCTTCGTGCCCGTAAGGCCAAGCTTGTAGCGCAGGGTCTGGGCCAGGGTCTCCTGCTTCATCACATCGACTCGCCGCAGCTTCCCGTTCACGTTCAGGGTAATCAGCCGCTCGCTCGCGCTCTTTGAAAGCCACGGCTTAGGGCTGCTGGGAGCCAGGAAACGATAGCTCGCGGCGCCCACCACGGCCCCGCCGGCGATGACTCCCAGGATGAAGCGGCGCCGGGTAATGGCCCCGGTTGCGCCTTCATTTTGATCGAGATTATCCATCTCCGGCATGGCCAACCCTCCGGATACAAGGTCTTTATTATCGGATTGCAATCAACCTCTCGAGAACCCAGCGCCGCGAGGCCGAGCCTGCGATGCTGCGCCTATAGTAAGCCCGGCTGAGAACCGGTGTAAAGCAGCTTGGCCGCTCCCCAGCGGATAATTCGCAGCGAATGAACGAGGCTTCAGGCCGCGCAATGAGGCCGGAAGATAAGCGCTTAATTTTGTGAGCATGAAGGCGGGAACTTCCGCGATTTCAGAGATGGTGCACACCGGCGGCGCGCCCTCAACCCGCCAGCGGGCTGAGGTGCGCGTATGAGCCGGTCAATCCTTGCGCCGGTATTGGCCGCGCCAGGAGGGCAAGATCGCCACTTCATCGTAGGCCTCACGGCGATCGAGATGAATCGTCTGCTCATGTTCCCGCAAGTGACCTCTGGCATCCAAATGCGCTGCGGGCCTGGGAGGGAGAAATTCCGGCGCCGCGATCACCTTTCGCAGCGCAGCGCCGTCAGCCGGGAGATGCGAAGGAAGAGGCACGAAAACGCGGCTGACGGCCGGCGGCAGGGGCTCAGCCGGACGCCGCGGCTCGCTGGCAGGCAGCGCAGGTTCTCCGCTTTTTGGCGCTGCTTCCCGGGTGGGATTCAGATCGCCGCTGCCTCCCGCCGCAAAGAAAATGTTTCTGAGGCCGCTCAGGCGCGATGCCGCCGCGTCAGAAGCCGCTCCCGGAGCCGGTTGTTGCGCGTCTTGTCCGCTGGCGCCCTTCGCAGGGTGAGTCTTTGCCGGCTGCCAGAGTATCTCCGCGGCAGGCGCGGGCGGCTGCCGGTAAGCTTCTGAGAGCCACCAGGGGATGTCCGGATCCGGCTCGGGTGCGGGCAGCGGAGCCTGCTGCACCCTGGGCGCGCTTACCGCAGGCTGCGGCAGAGGCGCTGGTGCGGCGGCTCCGGCCAGTTCCGGCTCCCCGCCAGTAGCGCGGTAGGCCGCAAACGCGGGGGCGGGAATGGCCTGTTCCGGTTGCGGCGGCGCGGATGCTTGCCCAATCTCTTGCTCCGCGGCTGGCAAAGATTCTTCCTCGAAGTGGCGGGCCCGCGCCGTTCGCACCGCCGTAGACCGGCCCTCGATGCGAATGCGCCTCTCCACGGCGCTTACGGACTGGCAGAAAGCCGGGTCGGCCTTAGCCAGGCTCACCCGGTTCAATACAAATCCCACCGTCCCTACATTGAGCCGCTGGAGAATCTGAACCGCACTCCGCAATTGCTCGCGAGTGGTCACACCGGCTTCCATGACCACGATGACGCAATCGGCAAAGCGGGCCATATATTCGGTTTCCGCCGAAATCTCCAGCGGAGCGGTGTCGGTCAGCACCAGACTCCCGTCCTTCATTCCGGCTTCTTGCGACACCTGCCGCAACAGGGCGGTCGAGCGGCTGCCCCGCTCGCTGCCGGCGTGAACCTCAGTCTCTGTCGCGGCCGCGCGAGACGCCTGCAACGGAGTTCTGCGGGCATTTACCAGCGCCGTGGGCCGGCCCATGGCCTCTAACATATCTCTCACTTTGGCCGCCACCGTTGTCACACCCACGCCGGGCGCGGTCCCGGTGAAGATGCAGCTCTTCAGGTGGCCCTCCTTGCAGGCGTGCTCTATGGACGCCGCAAGCCGGAGCAGATGTTCCTCGGCCACCTCGTCCGGAACCTCCCTGAAGTCGGGCAGTTGCGCCATGGGCGCAAATCCCGTCGCCTGCTCCACCTCACTGGCGGCGTAGAGCTTGGGGTCCATCTTGTGCGCGGCCACAGCAATCAATATCCCGAACGAGATCGCAGCAAAGATCAAAATGAGCGTATTGCGCACCACCCCGGAGCTTACGGGGTCGAGAGGAGGAACCGCCGCGGAGACCAGAAATACCGAACCCGGCGCGCTCGCTTCGAGCATTTCGTTGTGCAACTGATCGTTGACGGCCGTATATCGGTCTTGCAGGCGGGTGATGTCGGCCGCCAGGTCGTTGGACTGCTGTAGCTTGGGCGTTGCGCTGCCGGCCACGGTCACCAGCCGCCGCAGTTGTCCGCTCAGCCGCGCTTCAACACCCGCTGTCTGCGCCAAGTTGGTGCGCAGTTGCTCCTGGATGCGCGCCGCCGCCTTGGCGCGCAGATTCGCCATCATGGAGTCGAGTGTGCCGTTGATCTTGGCCAGCTCCGCCGCGTCCTGTTGGTACTCAGGATTTTGCGGCGTCAGGTTGCTCATCTGCGTAATCAGCGCCGCGCGCCGCGTATTCAGCGAGGTTTTCATGCTGGTCAGGCCGGGGTCGCTGGCGATCATGTTGTCAGCTTCGGCTTGGATGGCCGCCGAAGAATTCCCCTGACCGGCATCCATGGCCGCATACTGCGCCGCCGCCTGGTCGTAGTTGGTCTCCGCCGTGATTAGATCCCCGCGAATCTTGCCGATGTCTGTGTCAATCAAGTCAGGGGCCGCAGTTGCCGCCGCCGCCACCCCCAGTTGCTTGCTTAAGGCATCCTGCTGGCTGAGGTCGGCATTCAGTTCATCCTGAATGCGCTTCTGTTCGTCGCGTAGAATTGCGATCCGCTGCGCATCTCCTGCCTTCTCCTCGCGCGTCGTGATCTGCAGATAACTGGAGGTGACGGCATTGGCTAACTCTGCGGCCAACTGGGGCTTGGGGGAGCGTCCGCCAATCGTGAATTGATAGGCGCCGGTCCGCTCCACCTGGATGGCGTGGCTCAGGCGCGCGGCCGCGGCCTGATCGCTCTCGCCGTCCTTTTGCCAAGCGCCTGGAGGCAGCTTGTGAAGCGCGTTTTCGAGCACGTCCAGGCGGACGGCGGTCGCCATCTGCTGCTCCAAATACGATTCGTAATCGCTGCCGCCGTAGGGTGATTGCGGCACTCCGCCCTGCAACACCTTGGGTGAGGAGGGCTGGACATAGATGAGGCTTTGCGCCAGGTATTGCGGCCATAGCCTGAGGAAGTACACAATCGAGAGCGCGATCCCCGCCAGGGCCACCGTCCATGCCAGCCGCCGGTGCAGTTGCAGACTGCGCCGTATGTTCAGCCGGAAGATCGCCTGCCCGGGGCTGACGGCGTGCAAGGGCTGCGAGGCAGCCGGAGAACCCACCCCGAAGGCGGGTCCCGTGCCCGCAGCGCCTTCGCCGGCGCGGAGTGCGCCCATGGAAACGGGTTGTGAAGAAAACTGGCTCATAACCCTCCCGTAAAAAGCCCGAAGCTGAGCGCCGTAATCAGCGGCGACAGCCCCGACAGCACATAGGCAGTCCGTGCAAAGCCGGTCTGCGGCACATAGATAATGTCGCCGGGGCGCAGCGTAGCCTCCTGCGACTTGGCCGGCTTCAGCAAATCCTTCATTGAGAGCACACGCGTCGTGTGCCGGTTGGGATCCACGATCTGGATGTGCGGCGTGTTGCCCGCATTGGCCGTAAAACCGCCGGCCTCAGCCAGAATGCTCACCAACGTCGAATCGCTGGTTAAGGGTACCGCTCCCGGCTTTTCCACTTGGCCGAGCACGGAGACGAACTGTTCGGCCATGCTGGGCACATAGACAACGTCGCCGCGCTCCAAGCGCAGATTAGCCAGCCCGTTGCCGGCCTCAACCAGCTTCTTGACATCAACCCAGATCACCTCGTTTTGGCCGCGATAGATGGCGCAGCGCTCGGGAATCTGTGCGGTGCCGCCCGGTCCTAATCCCATGCCGCTGCTCGTCAGCGCCCCCAGCAATGTGGGCGTGCCGTCGAATGTGACCAGCCCGGGTTTTGTCACTGCCCCCAACACCAGAACCTGGTTGGAGGTGTATTTGGTTACCGTCACTTGGACTGACAGGTTCATGTAGTAAGGCGCCAGAGCCTTGGCAATGGCCTCAGCCGCCTCCGGCCGCGTAAGTCCGGCGAGCAGGATGTCGCCCGCCAGCGGCAGGGTGATGCGCCCATCCGGGCCGATCACCAGCTTGGCATTCATATCGGGACGCCCGGCAAAGTCCACCGTGATCTCGTCGCCTCTGCCCAAGCGGTACTCCGCGTCGGGCGCCGGCTCGAAGTTGCGCATCTGCTCCAGCTCATTGGGTACCAGTTGCGGCTCGGCCGGCTGTTGTGCTGTCTCCTGAGACGCGAGCTGGGCCGCGTCTTGCCCCGGCAAAAGCTGCGCGCTCTGCGGCGCTTCCTGCGCCCACGTCCAGCCTGCCGAAAGCAGCAAAGTCACGCACGTCATGGCTATTCGGCTGTTCATGCCACTGCCTCCCGGCCGCGCAATACTCCCAAGCCGCGGGAATAGAGTTCGGCTCCTTTGCGTTTTTCCTCGTTCGTCAACACCCAGCGATAAAGAATCAAAATCGTCCCTCCCGCGTAAACCACGCCCGCAGCGAGCAAAACTCCCGCCCCCTCCCAGCGGTTGGCCGCCGCCACCAGCTTGGCCACGGGCCACGCCAGCAGAAACGCGACCATGTAGGCAGCCAGTCCCGGCACAATCACCACTTTCAGGTAGTGGATGAGCTTGAGATCGAGCACGAAAAGCACTCTGCCCATCAACACGCAAGCTGAGAGGATGGTCGCCACGGCGGCGGCCACGCCGATGCCCAGCGGGGTCCAGCTTCCCTGAATCCAGCGTGCCATCGGCAAGGCCATGGCCAAAAGCGCCAAGTTAGGAACCGAGTAGTTGAACTCCTCGTAAATCCGCCCGATGCCCCGGAACAGCGAGTTCCCCGGTCCTGTCAGCATATGGAATTGCATGGCCAGACTGAATACCACAAATAAGGTGACTGCCGAATGCAGCTTTGGTAACTCCGGACCCAGCCAAACGTGCAGGATGGGTCCGGCCCAGAAGACGATGGCGGCCACAAAGGCCACGGTGCTCAGATTCGAGTAGCGCGAGGTGCTCAGGTAAAGCTTGCGCAGGTTGCGCAGGCGCTCGGAAGGGCTGGAAGCCGCCTCGACGTGAGAGGCGGCCGGCAGAAGCGCAAAAAAGAAGGACATGGGCACGGTGGAGAGCGCGGAGGGCCACTTCTTAGCCACGTCCAGCAGGCCGGCGGCCTTGACTCCGATGCTCATCAGCCCCGCCAGCCGCTCCACCGAAGCCAAAAAGATGGACAGCATGGTTTGGAACTGCACCACACCGCCAAAGTGCACCACTTGTTTGATCGCCTCGCTGCTCACCAGCCGCGGCGACACGTGCAGCCACTTGAGCTTGCGGAAGGCCCACCAGATGGTAAGCCCGTCGTTGAGGATGGTCCGCGCCAGATAGGCCTCGGCCAGACCGCGAATTCCGCGCCCCTCGCTCACCAGCCAGAGAATCAGCGCGAACTCGGTCAGAATGCTGATAATCAGAAAGACCTGGGTCGCCGCGATCTGCTGCGTTCCCGTCAGCAGGTCGCCGAAGCCGTTGAAGGCAATGCTGGAAAGAAAGATGCCGAGCACGATCAGCACCGCTTCCTTGCCGTCGGCGGCGTGCGCCGGAGGCAGCCGCAGCCACGGCGAGTACCACTTCCAGCACAGCACAAAGCCGGCGAACAGGGCTGCGCACAGGGGAATGGTGATCGACAATCCCGTGGACAGCAGCGCGTTGGCCTTGTCGTACTCCCGGCGCGCGTGAAACTCCGCCACGTATTTGATGTACACGTTGGAAAGTCCCAGCGTGGTCACGCCCACATACGAGACCAGGATGAAGATCGTCGTCCAAATGCCGTAAGCCTCCAGACCGATGTGCCAAAGCAGAAAAGGCACCAGGCAAACCCCTCTGGCCATGTTCACCACGCGCGCCGAGACGGTAGCCGCCACGTTGGTTCCAAAATGACGGTTGACCTCTTGCATAGGCGAGGCCGCGGCCGGCTCCGGAGCGGCTTCGGCTTCATGAACCGGCTGTCCGCCTTCGGGGTCCAGCGTCCAATCGGCTTCCTTGTCCGACGGATCGGGAATCAGCAGGACATCGTTCATGGCTGTCGCGCCTCCCGCCGTGTGCGCGACCATTCGGCGCCACTCCGCGATTGACGCAAAACCAGCGGCGTTACGGCTGCCTTCCACGCGATGTGCAAAGGCGCCGCAGCCAGCGCCGCCAGATCGAGCCAGGGTTCGCCGCCCAGCAGCGCAGCCTCGATCACATAGACCACCGTGATGATCGCGCAGCCGAGAGCAAACAAGTGCAGCCAGTGCAGGGGCACAAATGCCGTCAGCAGCAGCGCCATGATGCCCCGTGAGAGGGGCAGGCTCCATACCTCGGCCAGCATCTCCAGCGCCCGCCATTCACCGCTCAAAGCGGCCTTCAACAGCCGCCCTGTAGAGTGCGCGGCGACGTGGAACCGTCCGCCCTCCCAACGCGCCTCCTGCGTGGCGCGCGCGGCGCCGGCCGCGGCCAGCGGACCCCATACCGTCGCCTCCTCAACCCAATGAACGCTCACTCCGGCCGCAGCCAGGCGCGTGTGATACTCGATGTCCTCGACGATGCTGTCGGCGGAAAACGGAACCCGCGCCAGCGTCTCCGCAGTTACGGCAAAGCCGTTGCCGAACAGGCCGGCGGAGAAGCCTAAGCCGGCCCGGCCCCGGGCGCGCAACACATTGATTCCGCGAAAGGCCAGCACTCGCAGCCGGGCCAGCGGATGAAATGGGCCGGAGGGCAGCTCCAGCTCATAACGGCACTGCGTAACTTCAGCGCCGGCTTCGAGCGCCGCTTTAATCGCCGCGATCAGGTTGGGGCTGACGACCGAATCGGCATCGACCACCAGGAACGCATTGGCGCCCTCGGCGTGCGCCGCCTGAAATCCGCACCGCAAGGCCGCTCCCTTGCCCGCCAGCCGGGGATTTTTTATCTCCACCACGCGCGCGCCGGCCGCGGCCGCCACTGCGGCCGTTGCATCCGAGCAGTTGTGCGCAACCACATAAATCGGAACCCCCGCACCCCCTGCGGAGTCGTCCTCGCGCTCTGCTCCCTTGACGGTGCAGCCGGCCGCCAGCAGCGATTGCACCGTATCCGCAATCATCGTCTCTTCGTCGTGCGCCGGCACCACCACCGCCAGCCGGATTGTCCGCCCTGGCGCCGCATGTGGCCGGCGTGCGCGCCGCAGGTTGCCCGCAATGCAGACCGCCAGATCGAGGAACAGAGGCGCGGCAAACAGCACGATCAGCACTGCCAGCGCCTGCGCCAAAAATGTGTCCAACTTCACCAAGGTTTGCTGCTCCCTCCTGATCGCCGCCGGCCGCGGCTGCCTAGCTGACGCCTTTTTCTGCTTGCTTTAGACCTCAAACCGCACCTAGGTCTCTGACTGCATGATTTTGCACCATCCTGCGGTGCTCCAGGCCCCCTTCGGGACCTGGAAAAGCACGAACTCGAAGGAACGAAATTCATGCGGTCAAAGACCTGGCGCGTGGTGTTCCCGCCGGCGCGCAAGGAAAAACTCCTGCCGCGGTTACACCAGCACCCGCCGGAAGCCCGCTTGCGGCGCCAATGTGTATGCGGCCTCGAAAGGCGCCGGCGCCGGGTTCATGCCCTGCACCCATCCCATGCACAAGAAAAACATCATCACCACTTGTTCCCCCATGTACACCGTCGCCAGGGTCGTCACCAGACCGATAACCACGGCCAGATGAGCAAACACCAGCAGCCGGTCCTCCTCGCGCAACGGCTGGGCGATCATCCGCAGCAGGCGCCACGCGCTGCCCGCTAGGATCGCCAAAAATACGCCCATCCCTACGAATCCCTGGGTAATCGCCAGCAACAAGTACTCGTTGTCGATCGACACCTGTCCGTTCAGTACTGGATAGGTGGTAATGCCCCAGCCGAACGCCTTGCGCTCCATCACCAGGGGAATGTAGTTGACCAAAAGTTGCCGCCGGTAGATAGCGTTGCGCTGCTCCGTGTTCTTGGCTTGGTTGAGCGGCCTGTCCGTGTACTCGTTTCCATAATGGTAGGCGGCCGCGCCAAAGACCGCCAGAAACAGCAGAAACACCATCGCCGCCTTGCCCACGGGGAGCACCCGCGTGAGCAGCGTGAACATCAGCGCCAAAATGACGCCCATCCACGGGCCGCGCGATTGCGTCATCAGCAACGCCGCCGCCACCGCAGTCAGCAGGAGGCCGCGCACGGTCACCGGCACACCCGCGATCACCTGCCGCGCGCCCCACTCTGGATCAACTTTGCGCAGCCAGAGACAATAGACCAAACCGGTCAGGAAGATCATGCCCGCCAGGATGGCGTGGCCGTAGGGTCCGGCAATGCGCCCGAATCCCCAGCGCATCTGCGGAATCCACGGTACATACTGGTGCGTGAAGATGTGTTTTCCCACCGTCTGCCAAATGCTGCCGCCGTTCAGAAAGTCGTAGACGCTAATCGCCGCTACCACCGCCAGCAGCTCCACGATGCGGCTCACCAGCTTGCGGCGCATCCGATCGCCGCCTGGACCTGGTTCGATGAGCAGCTTGCCCGCCATATAGGGCAGCACCACCGTCGTCAGCCGCTCAAAAAACATCAACCCTCCGTCCGCCAAGTTGGTGTTCAGCGTGTGCCAGACCGTGTAGCGGGCCGAAAAAAGATGGGCCCACTGGCCATTCGCAAGCTGCGTGCTCAATCCCTCCGAAAGTCCGGTGCAGACCGCGAATAAAAATACCCACAGATCCATCCATGACCAGCGCCAGCGCCGCATCTCCGTCAAAACCAGCGCCAGGCCCAGGGGCAGGATGGCGGCGTCGGCGAAGGTGAGCGGAGGCAGATGCTTCAGCCGCAAAATATAGTACTGGGGCAGCAGCAGCACCGAGGGCAGGTAGACGTTCAGCAGCGCCTTGCGCACCGACCCCCTGGCCAAAACCAGCCAACAGGCCACTGCCGGAATGAGGATGATCAGTGGCATGTCACTCCCATACGCCTACGTGTTGTGCAGCTTTATCCACGCACTCGCGTCTGCGCCGTCAGCGCATTTTGATCGGCTCCAAGGTCGATAGACAACGGTGCTTCCGCCTCCTCGACAAAAGGACGGCCCCGCGAAATGGCCGGTTGCCACTCGTCGAACAGAGGTTGCAGCCGCCAGGCATAGAGCAAAAAGCGCATCTTCAGATCCAGCCCAGCCAGGGAGAGCGAGAGTCCTGCCTCCAGCAACTGCCGCCGCGCATCCAGCAGCACTCCGAAACCCGCCGCAGTCGCCTGACTGACCGTGTGCAGGTGCACCACCATGACTTGGCCGTTGACGATGCTCGCGGTCGTGGCCTCCTGCAATGGCTCACCAATGTTGGCGCCTAAACGTCCGTGGATGTATACGTGCAACACCTGCGGAGTGGAGGCCGTAGCCACGCGCGATGGACCGAGAAAGGGCTTCTGGCTCCATGCCGCCAGCAAGGCCAGGGGCAGCCGTTGCGCCAGCCCGATAAAGTCCCGCAGATAGCGCGGACCCAGCCGCGCCGGTTCCTGCAGAAAGCGCATCGCCCACTCCATTCCGCATTGCTGAATCCAGCGCGGTGCGCGGCGCGTGTCGCCTACCAGAATGTCGAAGCTGCCGCCTACCCCCATCGCCAGCGGAACGCCCAGTCGCTTGCGGTGCATCCAAATCCATTTTTCCTGCTTGGGATTACCGAAGGCTACTAACAGAATGTCGGGCCGCGCAGCGTGAACCCGGTTGAGTATCTCCGCGTGATCCATGCGGATGAGACTCGTTTCCGCCGGAGAGTATGTGCCCACAATGTTCACCCCGGGAAATTTGCGCTTCAGCATCTCGCTGGCCCGGTCAGCCACGCCCGTCCGCCCACCTAGCAGAAAGATTCCGTAGCCCTTGCGTACGGAAAGCGTGGCCAGTCTCGGTACCAGGTCTACACCTGTCACCCGCGCAGGCAGCGGGCAGCCTAACAGCTTCGACGCCCACACCAGCGGCATCCCGTCGGCCAGCACCAGCGTGCAGGCGGCCATGATCCGGTGCAGGTGCGGGTCGGCCAGCGAGTTCAACCAGACATCCACGTTGACTGGACAAATGTGGTGCGTTCCACCCGACACGAGCAGACGTTCCATGTCCTCAACAGCCTCATCGGCCGTCACCGCGTTGAAAGGCAGCCCCATGATGGCTACAGGCTGCAGCAGATTGCTCTTCATCTCGAGTTCCCATTCTCTGCTCACTAGCGCAAAGCTTTATGAGCAGCGGGTGCGTTTGCCGCTTTCTTTGCGGCTTTGTCATTCATCCGTCGCGCCCGGCTCCTGCTTGTTCTCCCGCCCTGCCGTCTTGCTCCCTATTGCTTACCATGACAGTCCGCGCAGCCATGATGGTGGTTCCGGCTAGGTGCCCCCTAAAGCTACGTACCCTCTAAATCAGCCCGGGCGGACTGACAATTCAGAAGCTAACCGCTTGAATCTTTTTAGACAATGGCGAGAAGGTGGAAGCGTAGACGCTGAGATATGGACCCTTCGATTCGAGTATTTCAGAAAATAGGTAATCTAAAATAAGTTACTTCGGGCAATATAACAGCTTCCGTTCTTATTCCCCCCACCGGGGGAAGCTCCGAACTTGCCGGGGAGGCAGTCGAAGTTTGACATTTCCGGTAGCCGTCCCCACGGTTGATGCGAGGGTGGTTCCACCATGCATTTCCGCAGGGGCAACCCCAAAAGTTTCGGAGTTACGGCTTTCAGGCACGAGTAAATTCGCGCTGTTACAAGGCCCTGAGCGCAGGCAGTGGCGCAACCGCCGGCTGCGGCCAATTTCAGGTCCCTTTGAAGGGCCGCCAGCCATAAACCCTCCGGTGCCACTGGAGGATACTTACTGTTCGACTCGTGAGAAGTTCCTGCCTCACAGCATGTGGCCTAATCGGGGTAGCTCCGCACCCACTCCACAATGGTGCGCACGCCCACCCCGCTGGGGCCTTTGGCGATGTAGGGGCGGGAATCCTCCACCCAGGCCACGCCGGCAATGTCCAGATGGATCCAGGGCGTGTCTTCGGCAAAGGCGTGCAGAAACTCGGCCGCGGTGATGGCCCCGCCCCAGCGCCCGCCAGTGTTCTTGATGTCGGCAATCTCGGATTTGATCATCTCGGCGTAGTCCTCGCCTAAAGGCAGCCGCCAGAACTTTTCGCCGCTGACGGCCAGCGCCGCCTCGAACTTCGCGTAGGCATGGTCGTCGTTTGAGAACGCGCCCGCGTTCACCATGCCCAGCGCCACGACGCAGGCGCCGGTCAGCGTGGCCGCGTCGATGAGGTGGGTCGCGCCCAGTTGCCGGGCGTAGGCTAGGCCGTCGGCCAGCACCAGGCGGCCTTCCGCGTCAGTATTGATGATCTCGATGGTCTTGCCCGACATGGCTGTCTGCACGTCGCCGGGCTTCTGCGCCTTGCCGTCGGGCATGTTTTCGGCCGCGCAGACAATGCCGATCACGCGCACCCTGGGCTTGAGCAGTGCAATGGCGCGCATGGCGCCGATCATGGCCGCGCCGCCCGCCATATCGTACTTCATCTTCTCCATGTTGTCGGAGGGCTTGATGGAGATGCCGCCGGTGTCGAAGGTGATGCCTTTGCCCACCAACCCAAGTATTGGCCCCTCCTTGACGCCTGCAGGTTCGTAGCGCATCACGATCAGAGCCGGCGGCTCCGTTGATCCCTGCGAGACGCCCCAGAAGGCGCCCATCTTCAGCTCGTGCAGCTTTTCGGTGGAGTAGACCTCGCAGCCGAGGCCCACTTGCTTCGCCATCTCCGCGGCGCGCTGGCCAAGCACGGTGGGCGTCATCTTGTTTCCGGGCTCGTTGACCAGGGAGCGGGCAAAGTTCTGGCTCTCGCCCAAAATCACCCCCTCGGCAAAGGCGGCTTCAAGAGCGGCCCGGTCACAATCGGCAGGCGCGGCCACGGTGAACGATGCAATGCTCTGGTCCTTGCGGTCGCTGCGGTAGGTGTCGGGATCGAAGTCGCCCACAAACGCGCCCTCCACCGCTGCCCTGACGCCTGCGGCGGAAAAATCTTCGGACGAGGGCAATGCGAACACGATCTCCCGAATCCCGCGCGGCTTGGCGAAGCGCACCGCGGCGCCGGCGGCATCGCGCACGCTGTTGACCTTTATCTGAGCCTGTTTGGCGGCCGCAGCAGGCTTGCCCAAGCCCACGATCAACAGCCGTTTGGCCGCCAAGCCCGTGGGCGCGTGCAGCAGCAGCGTCTCATTGGCCGCCGCTTTGAACTCCCCGCTGGCCAGCGCCTGCGCGGCGGCCGCCTTCACCGTCGCATCGGCGGTGAGCAGTTCAGGAGCCGGTTTGGCCTGCGCGCCTTTGGCGGTTTGCGTGTCGGCGGCCAGAACGGCCAGCAGTTCAGTCTTGATTCCGGAAAGAGAGGTAAACGTCAGATGAGTTTGCATCGTCCCTATTCTTTCATCCCCCCTGTGGGGTGTGGCAAACGGGGAAGCGGGACAGAAAGGGATGCAAAGAGCCGGCTCCGCGTGTACACTTCCCACATAGCCCTCTCCAGGCGCCGAAAGGGAGGGAAGATGTACCATCCCCCAAAAACCGGCCTCTCTGATAACACCATTGCCGCCGCCGCCTACTTCACGCCGGCCATGGCCATCTTCTTCCTTGCCATCCATCGCTACAATAAGCGGCCCTATGTTCGATTCCACGCCTGGCAGTCGCTCTTATTCAACGTTTTTGTAATTGGCATCGGGTACATCCTGACTGCTGTTCTGCCCTTCTTCAGGTTCCTCGGACCTGGTGTTCTCATGGCCTTCATGGCTCTCGCCATACTGGCCACTTTCTTGGTATGGCTCTGGTGCGTAATCAACGCGGCGAACGGCAGGCGTTTCAAGTTTCCGATCATTGGGGATTGGGCCGATCAGCAAGCCTACAGATAACCCGCTCTCCATGCTTGGCTGCGGCGCTTTATCCCGCTCGATTGCACTCGGGAGAGCGCCGCTGGCGAGTGGTCGGCGATGCCCTTCCGTTACGGCATTTTCGGAAATACTGGGAATGATTGAGAGCCGGGAAAGTGGATTTTTCTTGAGGAAAAATCCACTCAACAGGCGCGGTTTCGGTCTATACCTTTTCCGAAAATACTATAGCCGCAAAATGCGGCAAACTGCGCTCAGGATGACCAATCGATTCCAGATTCCATCCTTCTTAAAAATTCAGAGTGACCTTCGCCGTCAACGCCCGCGGAGTTACATAATGCGTGCCGCTGAACGTGGACAGGAAGTTATAGAGCGCATACTTGTTGGTGAAGTTGATAGCCGTCAAGGTAAGGTCCGTCTTGTATTTATCGGCGTGGAAGATGTTGTTCTTGCCCACCGAGGCATCGAACAGGCTGTGCGGCGAAACGCGCGGCGGGTTGTGGTCGTTATCGCCCTGGTTGGGACCGGGGATGTAGAGCAGGCTCGAAGAAATTTCTGAAGCCGGACAGACGGCGGGCAGCGCACGGGTAGGCGTGGCGCGCACACCGTCACACGCCATTCCCGCCTCAAACTCTTCGTCCGCGTTGAGCGGCAGCGCCACTGGCGCTCCGGTCACGGGATTTTTCGTGGCTGGAATGTTGTTGTCGAGCATCGCAACCCCCGGCTGGCCGTTAGACAGCGTAATTGTGCTGTTAATGCAGGGCGTATTGGGATCGAGCGACGCCAGGCCGTAGCATGGCGTCGATCCCGATACCATGCCCGAGTCGAAGCGCCAGTTGAATCCGCCCCATATGTCGCGCAGGAATCTGCCGCCGGCGGGCAGCGTGTATTGTACGTGGGTATTCTCGTTGAATTTTTCGTCGTGATCGATGCGGAAGGGATAGCCCGGCTGCCCCACCGTGGCTCCCGCACCGGCCACTTGCGGCGGAAAGAAGCGCGCCGCTACTGAAGCTCCGTCGAAGTAAGCGCTGAAGTGGTGATAGGTAGGAACTGTAGCGTGCAGCGCATAGCCGGTAATCTTGGAGTTATGCCAGTCAATGGGGAAGGTGATGGGGGTGTTGCCCAGTACGCTGAAGTCGAATGCGTTATGGGTGTACACCCATAGGTATTCCCCGCTCACCACCAGGTGCTTGCCGAAGCCTTGCTGGAGACTGGTATAAAATCCGTTGCGGTACCCCGGCTGCATGATGGCCGAGACTCCCGGCGTACAGGAAAGCAGCGGCGCCAGAACCTGGTCCACGCACCCCAGGCTGGAGAGCACCAGATTCTCGTTGAACGGCGTCTCCAGCGTGCGCTCATAGGAGATGCTCATTACCGTGTTGCTCGGCTGGACATGATACGCGATGCCCACGCGCGGCTCGGTCTGGTTGGCGTCCGTTAGCCCGGCGTAATCGTCCTCGCGCAGACCCAAACTGAAGTGCCAGGCTCCGGCCCGGATCTGATCTTCGATGTAAAGCGCCAGCTCCTTTACGTCGGTATGGCCGAAGAACGGGTAGTCCATGCCGCCGCGCGTCAGATCGTAAGGCCGCAAGACCGGAAGATAGTCCGGATTGGCGAGCGATGTTATGCCATTGCACTGCGAGGGGCGGGAATAGCCGGGGAGCGGGTTGCCGTTCACGTCCATGCAGGGCGAGTTATAGGTATTGTCTACAATACCCAGGCTGTCGTGTTCGCGCAGGAAGGTCTGCTCGTATTGCATTCCGGCCAATATGTTCTGGTGTCCACGAGTGTAAGTCAAGTCAGCGTGCGTGCCCATATTGGTTAGCGTGCGATACTGCGCGACGGAAGAGGTTTGCAGGTTGGCCGCGCTAAAGTCCGCCAGCGGATTGCCGCTGGGGTAATAGTTATACTCGTCTCTGCGCACGTAGACCATATAGTTGAGGACAGCATTGGGGCTGATGATGCGCGTGTAGTCGGGCGCGATGTTGAAGGTCTGGATCTGCGAGCGTTGATCGGTGTTGCCCACATCGCCGAAGGTTGGGCTCGTGATCGTGCTCGCGCCGGTTGCGTCGATCACGTTCTGCACATTCAGGTTGTCGTATGCGTTGGGCGTCTGGAACCAGGAGCGGGTATAGTTGAAATCTACGTGTACTGAATCGGCATTCGTGAAGTCGTAATCCAAGCGATCGAAGGCATTTTCTTCATTGCCCTTGGCGTGGAAGACTGAGAACTCCGGCGGATCGAGAAAACGCCCGGTGTTCAGTCCGTCCATCTCGATAAAGTTACCCCAATCAGCGCCGCCGTAGGAAAGAGTATATCCGCTAGTCGCCGACCCGAAGCTCCCGTAAGAGCTGTAAATGTTTCCCGTAGGCTTGGTCACGCCTTGTCCGGAGCGCGTGGTCGCCACGATGATCAGGCTGGTCTTGTCCCCATATTGCGCCGGCGGGGCGCCTTCGATGACTTGCAGCGATTGCACAGCATTCGTTGGCAGCTCATTCGAGAAAACCTTGCTCTGCTGATCCGTAATGGGCTCGCCGTCGATAGAAAAGGAGTTCGATGCGTGGTCGCCGAGGCCGTGAAACATCCCGTTGGCGTCCGCGGTCACCCCCGGTGTCGTCTCCGTGACCAATGAGCTGAGACTCGAAGACTGGCTCTCCAACGGCACCGTGACGAACAGGGTGCGGGACACATCGGTATGGAAGGTGGGGGTATTCTCCACCAGCGGACCCACCGATTGCACCGTCACGCTTTGGTGAGCGGCGCCAATGTTCATAACCAGGTCCACAAAGGTGCCTATCGCCGAGTTCACCGTCGTGTTTTGACGCAGAGGCGCGAAACCTTTGGCGGTGACGTCGATCTGGTACGGCGCGTAGGGGACGTTCGGAAAACTGAATTGGCCGGTGGCGTTGGTGACTGTGGTCCGTTGGAGGCCGCTCACGCCGTTGGCTATCTGGACCGTCGCGTTAGGAATCACGGCCCCGGTTGGATCGGTGACCGTGCCATAGATCTTTCCTGCGCCGCCGACCTGCGCACAGGCTAAAACCGGCGCAAGAACTAAGGCCAGTAGGGGAAAACCGCTCACGATTACGCGGCGATGGGGTGCCATAAATCATCTCCTGAAAGATTGCTGCCATACTCAAAAAAAGCCGTGCCGGCGCCAAAAGCGCGGCGGCACCTTCTTGTACATCGGGGCAAGTGATCCCGCCCGGCGAACAAGCCTGAAAAAGCCATGCGCCTCTCGCCTGTGGCGAGACGGCGGGCTCAGAGAGCGTATTGACGCGGGAGATCGCAAATGCCCCTAGAAGCGCATCTGAGCGATACAAATCCGGAAGTCGCAGCCACACTATCTTGCGGTTCCAAGAAAGAAAAATCACAAGATGAGAGCGCGAAGCCGGCCGCTCGGATCGGCTCCTAGGTCTTTGACCGCCTGATTTTGCACCATTGGGGTGCCCCAGGTCCCCTTTGGGACCTGGGAAAGCAAGAACCTGAAGGAACGAAATTCATGCGGTCAAAGACCTAGCCGGCGCTGGGGGGTGGGCGCGTGAAGAGCTTGGGATTCCAATACCGGGTGAGTGCGCGCGCCTTAGGAACCGGCACAGGGATTCCCATCTGCACCAGGATGACCAGGGCCGGGACCGCCGCAGCCGGAACTACGGTGTGCATCGCCACGCAGAGCGGGCAGGTGGAGGCGTTATTGGGGTTCGAGTGCGTGTGTGCTACTTGGGCGACAGTCAGCAGCATCAGCAGCAGTAAGCACAACGCCGCTGCCGCCACCCGGAAAACCGGCTTGCGACCGTGGTTCCCGCGCCAATGTGACCGGAAAATGCTCACTCGCTTATCCCTATTATTCAGAATACATGAGCGGGATCGGTGATGCTAAATGCAAAGCTGCGCTATATTTAACACTACCCCCTCGTTAGGACGTTGGAGCGCGGCAAAGAGTTGCCTGCGCGCTGCGGCGCGAGCATAAAGCGTTTACCACGCCCCGCTCTCATGCGCGGCTGACTACCGTCCCTCGCCGCCCACCACGCCCGCCGGTTTATCCTTGCTTCGATGCCCAACAGCTTATCCGTGGCTATCATCACGCTCAACGAGGCCGCAAACCTGCCTCGCACCCTGGCGAGCGTGCGCGGGGCCGGCGAAATTGTGGTGGTCGATTCCGGCTCGACAGATGCGACCCTGCGGATCGCCCGCAGCTTCGGCGCGCGCGTCTTCGAGGAGCCTTGGAAGGGCTTCGCCGCGCAAAAAAACTCCGCCATCGCGCACGCAACCGGCGATTGGGTGCTCTCGCTCGACGCCGACGAGGAAGTCAGCCCCGGGCTGGCGCAGGAGATCCAGGCGCTCCTGGCCGGCGAGCCGAAATTCGCCGCCTACCGCATTCCCCGGCTCAATCATTTCCTGGGCCGCGCACTGCGCCACGGCGGCTACTGGCCCGACCCTAAACTGCGCCTCTTCCGGCGCGGCGCAGCTAGTTTTGAGGACCGCGCCGTCCACGAGACGATGAAGGCTTCCGGCCCGGTGGGGCGGCTCAAAAACCCGCTGTTCCACCACTGCTATCCCACCCTCGAAGACTACATCGAGCACATGAACCGTTACAGCAGCCTCGCCGCGCGGGCGCTCATCGACTCCGGCCGCGCCGGCCGCTCATCGCTTCGGCTGCTTTGGAATGCATTCTTGAATCCCGCCGCAACCTTCGCCTATAACTATTTTTTCCGCCTCGGCTTTCTCGACGGCCGCGAGGGCTTGCTGCAGCACTGGAACCATTCGGCCTACATTCACTGGAAGTTCGTCAAGGCCTGGCGCGCGGTTCGCGGAGCGGCGTCAACCGGCGCCTAAGCTGGCCGCTGACTTGCCGCTCTGCCGGCTCGCCCCCAGGCGTACCCGTCCGGAATTTTAGAACCGATTCCGCCCGTGCCCAGCGACAAACACCAGCATTCGCACCAGGAGCAGCAGGACGAAGAGCGCGACTGCGAAGGCGATGAGCACGGTCCCGCGGTTCAGCTTCTCTGTGTGCGGTTTGGCTTTGCGCTTCATGCAGGATCCGCCCGGAAACCGGACCTTATCTTACGCGCAAATCCGGTGGCATGGGGAGGTGCTGGCCCTTCGGCGCAAACCAATGCGCCTGCATCCAGCTAATAGCTAATAGCTGTCTTTACCGGCTTCGATCCCCACATGCCGTACCAGGCGATGTAAAGATAGCAGGCCACGGGCAGCACGAAGGACCCCTGAATGCCGATCTTATCGGCGAGCGCGCCGATAAGGTACGGGATGACTGCGCCGCCCACGATGGCGGTGTTGATTAAACCCGATCCACGGCTGGTCAGCGGTCCAAGCCCCGCGATGCCCAGCGCAAAGACGTTGG
>JAJYZC010000059.1:9869-21660 GCA_021800255.1 Acidobacteriota bacterium | reverse complement strand
AGCCGTCGTCGAGCAAAGCCAGCACGTTCAGCAGCGACGACTTCCCCGCCCCGGAAGGCCCCATCACAGTCACAAACTCGCCGGCGCGGATCGTCAGCTCGATGCGCCGCAGCACCCATTCTTCTGTATGGCCGTTCTTGTAACTTCGTTCTACATTTTTCAGTTCGATCATGCAAAGAATCCCGACTCGTCACTGGGTTTGTTAGTCCTCGGTCTCTGATCTCAGCCTATTCCGCACGGAGCGCCTGCATGGCCTCGCCTGAACCTTAGCCAAGCGCATCAGCCGGTCAGGCGGGAAGACGGCGAGGGCCGGAGCAGAATCGAATCCACCAGCGTGAAGATGGCTGTGTTGGCGCCGATGCCGAGGGCCAGCGTGAGGATGGCCGCCGCCGCATATCCCGGCGAGCGCGGCAACTGCCGCAGTGCAAATTGAATATCCTGAAGCAGCATTCCGAACCTCCTCGTCCGCGCACGCAAATCGTGCGCCGTAAACGGTGAGCGATGGTGAGCGGCCGCTGATCGGCAATCCCTAGTCCCTAGTCCCTAGTCCCTAGTCCCTGCCCTTACGCCTCCGCTTCCGCTTCCAGTTCTGCGAGTTCCTGCTTGCTGACCACCTTGCCGTCGAACAGGTGCACCTCGCGCTCAGCGTGGCGAGCAAAGCGGGGATCGTGCGTCACCATGCAGATCGTGGACCCCTCGCGGTGCAGGTCGGCCAGCAGGTGCATCACCGCCTCGCCGTTCTTCGAGTCCAAATTGCCGGTGGGCTCGTCGGCCAGCAGGATCGAAGGCGCGCCGGCCAGGGCGCGCGCCACGGCCACGCGCTGCTGTTGGCCGCCGGAGAGCTGAGCCGGATAGTGGTGCATCCGGTGCGCCATGTTCACCCGCTCCAGCGCCTCTTTCACGCGCCGCCTGCGCTCGGCTCCCGCCATGCCTGCGCGGTAGGTCAGCGGCAGCTCCACGTTCTCCTCGACGGTCAGGTCGCCGATGAGGTTGAAGCTCTGGAAGATGAAGCCGATCTCCTGGTTGCGGATGCGTGAGCGCTCGCTGAAGCTCAGGTTCTCCACCGGCCTCCCGTTGAGCAGATACTTGCCCTGCGTGGGCGTGTCCAGCAGCCCTAGAATCGAGAGCAGCGTGGACTTGCCGCAGCCTGACGGACCCGACATGGCCACATACTCACCCCGCCTGATAGTTAGATGAATGCCGGAGAGCGCGTGCGTCTCCACTTCGTCGGTGTAGAAGATCTTGGTCAGATCATCGGTCTCAATCAATGTGCCGTCCGTTGCCATACCATCCCCCCGAAGCAGCAATCCGTTGTCCGTTGTAGGTGTCAACTTTCCGGTCGAAAGACTCCCTCACCCTCACTGATCCCTCAGCCCCTAGTCCCTAGTCCCTAGTCCCTGCTTTTCTTAATCCAGCCGTATGTGGTCCACGTTGTCGTAGCGCGACATATCGGAAAGAATCACCGTGTCGCCTTCCGCCAGCCCCCCGAGCACCTGAATGTCGTTCACCGAGGCGCGGCCCACCTTGACTGAGACGCGCGTAGCGCCTTTGCCGCCGGGATCGATCTTGAAGAGGCTGATGGTCGAGTTGTCGTTGGCCAGCGCCGGCCGGCCCACGTACAGCACGTTGTGCAGTTGCGCCAGGTCGATGGTGCCGTCCACGCTCAACTGGGCCACCGCGCCCTGCGGCAGCGGCCCCTCAAGCATTACGTCAACCGAGCGCGTGCCGTTCAAAACCGTGGGATCGATCCGGCTGACGATGCCGGGAACGATGCCGTTGTGGGTGTCGATCAGCGCCGGCTGCCCAAGCTGAATATTGTGGGCCTGGGTTTCAGCGATCTGCAGTTGGGCTTTGAGCTTATTGAGCTGGATGACCTCAGCCAGCGAGGTTCCCGGAGTCACCCGTTCGCCCACCTGCACTGGCGTAGGCAGCGGCGCCACCTCGCCGGTAATGCCGGCCGTGACATGCAGCGCCGCCTGCTCCTTCGCATAGAAATCGAGCTGCGCCCTGGCCTGATCGACCTTCGTCTGCGCCGAGGCGAGCTGCACCTGCATGGCCCTCAGGTTCACGGCGATCTGTTCCTGGCTGATCTGGTGCTGGGTGGTGAGCTGCTCGGCGGTATCTCGCGACTTTTGATAGGCCAGCCCCGAGATCACGCCCAGATCGTAGAGCTGCTTGTCGGTCTGGGCTTGCAGCCGGTCCTGGCTGTAGTCCGCGTTGACCGCCGCTGCGGCCACCCGCTTGTCCATCAAGGCGCTTTCCAGAGTAGCTTGCAAGCTCTTGTAGTCGGCCTCCGCCGCCTGAAGCGCCAACCGCGCATTGAGCACTTTCTGGTTCAATTCAGGATCGGACAGCTCCATGATGACGGTATTCGGACCGACCCTGGTGCCGGGCAGGTCGTCGATGCGGACCACCGTTGCGTCGGTTTGCGCGGAAATTAGCTTGATGGAGTCTTCGCGCTGCACCAACATGCCGGTGGAGGCGCGCACCTGGATGGTCAGGTCCCCGCGCTTGACCGTGCCGGTCCAAATGGTGGAGCGGTCCACCGTGGGCGCTGCCGGCTTGAGCTGCATCACGCCCCACGCCGCCAAGGCTGCCACCACCACTGCAATGCCGGACCATACCACCGTCCGGCGCTTCTTCTTGCGCTTAATATCAGGGCGTGCGATGTCCATAACCAATTCTAAACAGCAACTACGGAGCCAACGCAGGTGCGGTTCCCAGCTTATGAAAATAAAAGACCTTTCGGAAGGCCACGGCAAGGGGCCAGGGCGCAGGCAGCCGCCTCCAGTCCCGCGCGGTTTGATGTTGGACAGCCGCGGAGCCCGGAACACGGGCATTGGGAATTGCCGGGCGCGCATTGACTTCAATGGCGCCAAACCCAATAATCGAGAGGCATGGACATTTACGAGGAAGTCGTAAAGCTCCAGCAAGCGGGCCACAAAGGAGCCCTGGCCACCATCGTCAAGGTGCGCGGCTCCATCCCTTCCTTCAAAAGCGCTAAGATGCTAGTGCGCGATGACGGCTCCATCGCCGGCACCATCGGCGGCGGTTGCGTGGAGGCCGAGGTCTGGCAGGCGGCGCGTGAGGTGATGACCCAGGAGAAACCGCGCACCCTCACCTTCGACCTCAACCAAGACCCCAAATACGACACCGGCCTGGTCTGCGGCGGCGCGCTGGAGATATTCATCGAGCCGGTGCTGCCTTCGCCTTGGCTCTATCTCTTCGGTGCCGGCCACGTCTCTTACGAGGTCTATAAGGCCGCCCGCAACGCCGGATTCGACGTGATTGTGGCCGACGACCGTGAAATCTACGCCAACGCCGAACGCTTTCCCGAGGCCCGCCAGGTGATCGCCGAGGACTTCGACAAGGCCCTGGCGAACCTTGCTCCCAGTGAATCTTCTTACATCGTCATCGCCACGCGCGGCCATCGCGACGACATGCGCGTGCTGCGCTGGGCGGTGCAAACTCCGGCCCGCTACATCGGCATGATCGGTTCCAAGCACAAGGCCATCGCCGTCTATCGTCAACTGACCGGGGAAGGTCTGAAAGCGGAACTCTTCGACCGCGTGCACTCCCCCATCGGCCTCGATATTGGCGCCATCACCCCCGAAGAGATCGCCGTGGCTGTCCTCGCGGAGCTGATCGCCGTGCGCCGCCGCGCTGAGCGCACCCTGCCCCACATGAGCTGGTTCCACACCGGCCGCCATCGGGCCCCGGAGGCTCAGCAAGCCGCCGAAGTTGCCGCCGAGTCCGTCTGCGAATTCCACGAAAACCTGAGTTAGTGCTCTCCTTCGCTCTGCTATCCTTCCCCTATGCCCGGCGAGTACAAACTCTGCGCCGTGATCCTCGCCGCTGGCGAGTCATCGCGCATGGGCCGCGACAAAGCCCTGCTGCCGTGGCCGCCGGATGATCCCGCTGCTGGCCAAACCATGCTCTCCGCGGCCATCCTTGCTCTCAAGCCCTTCGCTCGCACCGTCATCGCCGTGGCCGGCAAGAACGCGGCCCGCTTGGCCCCGGTCGTAGCTGCCTGCGGCGCCGAGCTGGCGCGCAATCCGGAACCAGAGCGCGGCCAGTTCAGCTCCATGCAAGTGGGATTGCGCGCGGCGCTTCAAAACGGCTGCGACGCGGCGATCATCACCCCCATCGATTGCCCTCCCCTGAGCGCGCAGACGCTGGAACTGCTCTGCGCATCCTTCGAGCAGGCTCTCGCCGCCGGCAAATGGGCCGTCGCACCGGAGAGCAATGGCCGCCACGGCCATCCGCTCGTGGCCGGCCGCGAGCTGATCGGCGCCTTTCTCTCCGCTCCCGCCGCCGGCAACGCGCGCGAGGTTAAGCGCGCGCACGAGCATAGGATCGAGTATGTGTCTGTCTTCGAGCCCATGCTCAGCGTAGACATGAACACGCCGGAGCAGTACGCGGCGCTGTCCGCCTCAACCACGCGCCGCTACTAAAATTCCCTTATGGATGTTGCCCCCTGGACCGTGCGCGATCTTCGCCGCGCGCTGGCGAACGGATGCCTGACTCCGGCCGATCTGGCCGAGCGGGCGCTTGCGCGTTCAAATGGAAACGCAGGCCGCAATACCTACCTTTGGCAGGACGCGGCCTGGACGCGCGCTGAAGCGGCTCGCGCCGCAGCCATGCCGCGTGGCGCCGGCGGCCCGTTCGGCGACGGCCGCCCGGCGCTTTGGGGACTGCCGGTCGCCGTAAAGGATTGCTTCGATCTAGCCGGCGCGCCTACCACTTGCGGCGTGCGCTTTTATCGTGACCTCAACGGCGCGGCCGCACGCGATTCCTGGCTGGTGGAGCAGCTTCGCGCTCTGGGAGCCGTTCTTATCGGCAAAACCCACCTCCATCCGCTGGCCTATGGCATCACCGGCGAGAATCCCGAGTTTGGCGACTGCGTGCAGCCCGGCAACCCCGGCGCGCTCACCGGCGGCTCATCGAGCGGCTCGGCGGCCAGCGTCCTGGAAGGCTCGGCGGTAGCCGCCATCGGCACTGACACCGGCGGCTCAGTGCGCGCGCCTGCGGCCCTCTGCGGGCTGGCCGGCTATCGCGCCACGCTCGGCCGCGGCGATTGGCGCGGCGGCGCGCATTTGGGCGAGTCCTTCGACACCCTGGGCTGGCTCTTCCGCGACCTGGAAGACGCGCCTTATCTGGCCGCCCCCTTCGCGCCTGCCGAGACTAGTCCGGCGTCCCGATTCACCCGCTTCAGCTTCGTTGCCGGCAGCTTTCTCTCTGACTGCGAACCTGAGGTCGCCGCCGGCTTTCACGCGACCATCCGCGAGCTTGAGGCTCTTGGCCTCGAGGGGCGCTCCTTCGATCCGGATTGGTGGGGCAAGTCCTTCGAGATCTTCGTGCCCATCCAATCGTGGGAGGCCTCGCGCGTACACGCCGGCCATTTCAGCCAGGTCGAGCCGGTCATCCGCGAGCGGCTGGAATCGGGAGCGCGCATCACGCCCACGGAGCTCGCCGCGCTGCGCCGTCGCCACGCCGATTTTCGCGCCCGCATGGACGAGCTGTTCGCCAGCCGCCAACTGCTGCTGCTGCCAGCCGCTCCTGTCGCCCGCCTCGCCGCCGGCGCCGATCACAGCCAGACCCGCACGCGCCTGCTGCGTTATACCATGCCCTTCAGCCTGGCCGGCGTGCCCTGCGTGACCATCCCCTGCGCCGCCGGCGGCGTGCAACTGGCCGCGCCGCGCGACTCGGACGAATCGCTGCTCGCGCTCGCCGCCCGCATAGGCGCCGCCAAAAAAGCGGCGTTTAGAGTTCCCGGCCTTTAGCCTTGTTACTCTTGCCTCTACTCCCTGTTTTCGTCACTCTTCCCCGATGTCCTCGTTCCAAATCTCCGCATGGGCCGTGATGTACCCCTCCAGCAGTTCGCGGCACTCGCGGTTGTCGAGGTCGATCACCTCCACGCCATTCTCGCGCAGCCACTCGATCCCGCCCGTAAACGTCCGGCTCTCGCCCACCACCACCGTGCCGATGCGGAATTGCCGCACCAGCCCGCTGCAATACCAGCACGGGGCTAGGGTGGTCGCCATCACCAGGTTACGGTAGCTGCGCTGGCGGCCGGCGCGGCGAAAGGCGTCGGTCTCCGCGTGAATACTGGGGTCGCCCTGCTGCACCCTGCGGTTGTGACCCCGGCTCACGAGTTCCCCAGCCCGCGTAAACAGCGCCGCCCCAATCGGAATGCCGCCCTCGGTGAGCCCCATGCGCGCCTCTGCCAGCGCCACGGCCAGCATCCGCTCATACATCTCCCGCTCTCCCACAGACCCTCCTCTGCGAAAGCGTATCGTATTTTTGCAATGCGAGCAGACAAAAAGCGCATCCTGGAAGCTGTTTCATGCCAGTTTTGTCTGAATTCCAGGAGACGCCGTAGACCCGGCAAAGGCCATGAGACCCACCTGCGGTTAATCCGGCCGTCGAAAACGCAAGATGTGAAGTCTCAACCGGCTGCCTCACTCGCTTTGGAAGCGCGAAGCTGGCCGTGATCAGCCGCATGTTTGCGGTAGCGCACGATCATCACGAACCAGAAGATCGCTCCTGCGGCGAAGACTCCCAGAAAGACCGGAAACACCGTCCATTGCGTCCGCACGGCCAAGTCGCCGGGACGGAAATAGGGCGCTAAATAAGCGTTCCGTAGCATGTCTCTCATCGTGGCCATGCAAACGATCACTACGGCGATGATCGCCGGCACGTGATATGCGGCCATCCGGATGTCTTCCTTCCGCAAGGCCTCCGCCATGAGGACGATTGAAGCAATGGAGCCCAAGATGCCGATCAGGAAAAGCATGGTCGCCACGGGGTCGTTGCCCAAAAACAACAGACGCAGGCCGCTTGGCAGGCTGACCAGGAACAACACGCCCTCCACCACTTGCGCCATGGTGGCGTACATGAATCCTTTGCCGCCGAACTGCAACAATTGCCGCGCATAGGCATTGTCCCGCTTCCAGTTCGCCAGCGCCATGAACACCACCAGCAGCCCGCCCAGCGCCAGCGCCGCCACCATAAAGTGCAGATAACGCGGAAACAGCGAAGGGTCCGTGAGGTTCAGGTTCCATCCCGCCGGGTCGGCAAAGTACTTCCTGCCCCAGATTTGCGGCGTCTGGCTCAGAGTGATGTTGTTCGAGAGCATGAAGCCGATCAGGAAGACCAGAACGATGCTTCCCAGTATCACCGCGCCCGCTCGCCCCGGACGCTGCCCGCCCTTGAACGAAGCGTAGTAAAAGCCGTAGTACGCCACGGTGAGGCACACCAGAACCAGGAGCCACGGCCAGGCCATGAGGACCGACGAGGTGTAAAAAAACTGCCCGTAGAGAACCTGCACGAACAAGAGCGGAGCGATGCCCAGAGTGATGGTCGCAGGCAAAAGAACGGGCAGCTTCTTGGCGAGGTCGATGAAGACCCGATTGCCGATTTCCCTGTCCTTAGAGCGCCACTTGGCTACGAGCGCCATCACGCCGCCGCCGAGCATGAAGTTCATGGCCACAATGTGGAGGATGAAGGTGGTAACCAGCAGCACTGCAAAAACCCAATAAGGCGCGGGCAGCGGGTTGGGGTCCGGAGCCGGAATCAGGCTGGGCTGCATCATAGTCAATTCCCTCCTTCGAGGGCGGCGCTGGTCTGGGCGCCGCGCTGCGTATTCACCCACTGCGCCAGCATCGTGCGCTCCCGGTCATTGAGCTGCAAGTCCGGCATGAGGGGGAACAGGCTGGACAGGCTTTGCAAGGCCGCGGCCATGGTCTGCGGATCTTTGGGCAGATTCTCAAAGAGGGGATCCGAGGGCTTGTCCTCGTGGCACATGGAACATTTGCGCTCGAAGACCGTTTTGCCGTCTGCGGGCAGAGACGCGCCCGGAGCAATGGGCGCAATCGAGTATAGATAGGCCGCCAGCGCGCCGCGTTCCGCGTCGGTCCCGGCAAATGGCGGCATCACGCCGTTGTGCATTAGGTCCAGGCCGCCCAGCATGGCCTGAATATCGTTCTCATCCCACTGCCTCAATTCAATGTAATGCTTCAGCCCGCGGTAGGCATTTGCCGTGTGGCAGCTTTCGCAGTCCACGCGGAAGATCTCGCGGCCCGCCACGGCCTGATTGTCCTGGTTCAGCGTCCGCACGTCGATCCAGCGCGCGGTTTGGAGAATGCCAGCGTTCTGCACCGCGCTCATGTCAAATCCGCCGTCGCCCGGCGCCGGATTCACATAGATCGAGTTTGCGTAGAGATAATTTTCTATGACGTAGGGATCGCGGATGGACTCGCGCACGAACTCGAATGAACCCATGGCGCCGAGCGCCGCCAGCAGCACCACTACGCTGAATGCCAGCGGGATGCGGCCGGGCCTTGCCAGCGAGAGCAAGGCCAGCGCAAAGGTAACGGCCAGGAAAACCACGGTCAGCCCGGCAAACTCCGTGCCCGTGGGCATGGGCCCGCGCGCGCTCGCCCAGACGGCGGCGGGAACGCGGCGAATATACCACCACCCGAACAGCGGCATCACCGCCATCGAGGGCACGATCCACAGCGCGCTCCAGCGCACGATGCGCGCCTTCAGTGCCGCATCCTTCTGCACGCTGGCGGTGATCAGCGCGTAGAGCCCCGCCAGCGCAAATGCGATAGCCGAGCGCAGCAGCAGCGAGGGAAAATAGGTGGGATTGAAAAAGCCCATCCAGAAGCGGTGATTCTTCACCCAGCTTCCCGAGGTCAGCATGAAGGTGATGATCCCGTTAATGACCACCAGGCTCATATAGGCGGCGCCGAAGTAGACCCACCCGTACCACTGGTGAACGCGCGCCTCCAGCTTGTCCCAGCCATACATGTAGAACAGCGCGGCTGTGATTTCAATGAAGAAGAAGACCCACTCGATGGCCCATCCCCAAACGTAAATGTGGATCAGGTCGCTGGTGGCCGTGGGCGCAATCAACCCGATGGTGAACCAGATGCCCACTCCGGTCACCACGCCCAGAACCACCGTCACCAGCACAAAAAATCGAGTGTGCTGCTTCAGCCAGTCCAGAAGCGCCGCGTCCTGGCTGCGCCGGGCCTTGATCTCCGTCACTACCAGGAACAGTCCGCCGCCGACGGCGAAGTGAGAGATGAACACGTGTACGATGGCGACGATTGCGATCAGGAGCCCGGCGCCGAAAGCGACGTCCCATACCGGATAGTTCATGCGGATTCCCCTGCCGCGGCTTGCGGTGATGGCGCTGCGAGGTGAGGCGCGGGCTGAGCGCACCGCGCCCTCCTGCCTGCCACCTATCACCCTCCGGGTTTGGCCTTTCGGTGCGCAGTGACTCAGATCACATGAATTGCAGATGCCGGAAACTCTCTTGGGGGCCGAAGCAACGCCCGGCGGCAATTTACCTGGCGCATATGAGGTGACTTATCGAGGACGAGAAATCCTCACTCGATAGGGCCTTCACCCGATGGGCTGGCGCCGCATCGCCAATGGCTCTCGAACGGAGCTTCAATCGCAGAGGAGCGCCGCCTCCGGAAAGGCCTGCGCTAGGTCTGCCGGCTCCCCGGCGGCGTCTGTTTCGCTCTCCGGCTCGCCCTCCAGTCGAGACGCAAAGAACCGTTCCACCTCGGTGAGCACCTCGGCGCCGGTCCGCGCGTGATAGATGGCCGCGCGCAGCTTTGCCCCGCCCGGCACGCCGTGCGTAAACCAAGTGGCGAACTGCTTCATCTTGCCCGCTGGATCGCCCATCCGGGCGTCGCGCGGCAGGTCCTTCGTGGCCTCTGCTTCAGCCAGCAGCATCTCAAAGTAAGCGCGGATCATGCGGTAGCGGTCCGCGGCGGCAGGCTGCTCGTAAGCGCCCGTGACCGTATACTGCGCAATCTGCCGGAAGATCCACGGATTGGCCGGCGCTGCGCGGCCGATCATCACCGCGTCGCAGCCCGTCTCGGCTACCATCGCCGCCGCGTCCTCCGGCGTGCGGATGTCGCCGTTGCCGGCGACCGGAATCCCAACGGCCTGCTTCACGGCTGCGATCCACTGCCACTGCGCCTGGCCGCTATAGCCCTGTTCGCGCGTGCGCGCATGGAGCGCCAGGCCGTTCAGTCCCTCGCTCTCGGCCATGCGCGCCAGCTCTACGCACACAATCTCGCTCTCGCTCCAGCCGGTGCGGAACTTCACGGTAAAGGGAATCGTAACGGCCTTGCGGATGGCGCGAAAGATTTCGCCGATCTTGGGCAGGTCGCGCAGCAGCCCCGAACCTCCGTTCGATCCCACCACACGCTTGGCTGGACAGCCCAAATTCAGATCCACCAGGTCGAAGCCCGTCTCTTCCACGATGCGCGCGGCTTCGGCCAACGTCTCGGGATTCGACCCGAACAACTGCGCGCCGATGGGGTGCTCATCATCGTAAAAGGTGAGGTAGCGCCGCCGCTTGCTCTCGCGCATCCGGCTGAGACCGTCGGCCGAGGTGAACTCCGTCATAATCAGCCCGCAGCCGGACTGCAAATTGCTGATCGCGCCTTCAATGCGCTCCGCCTCTGGCCCCTGATCGCCGGCCCCTGATCCCTGTTCCCCGCTCTCTGCACTCTGTTCGCTCGAAAACAGGCTCGCATGGCGGATGAAGCGCCGGAAGACGGTATCGGTGACGCCAGCCATGGGCGCCAGCACCGTAGCCGGACGCACCGCGACCGCGCCAATCCGCACTTCCGCCGGAACCCGCGCCGCGGCGGGCATCTCGTGCTCCACCGGATTGTCCCAGTGCTTCTTCACGGTAATGCCTTTAATACCCATGTAGAGTGCCAGAAGACAGCGGTCGGTTGCCGAAAGCAGCATGCCTTTCTTGCGCTAATTGCGAAACTCCCAGTTGGCAACGTGAGAGGCCACAAACTTGTCGGTAAGTTCGACGATTTCCGTCGTGGAGCGAAAACGTTCCGGCTTGATGATCGGCCGCACTCCCGTCTCCTGTCCCGCAAGATCCACGTAGAGCAAACCAACCCTGCCAACGCCGTCTTCTGCGAAAGAATTTCGCAAAAGCTGGTCCGACGGAATATACGGCCCAAACCGGAGACCTTCGTTGATTACAGCGGAATACACAAAATGAGGAATAACCCTCGCCGGAGCAGGAGTGCGAAGATTGGCAATAGCCGTTTCAATCGCGCCTGCCGGATCGTTACCCGCATAGATTATGTAAACTGCGTGAACGTCGCCCGTGCCTGAGTTGTTTACGGCTAATACATCGACATGCTTACCATTAAACTCGGCGTCCAGAAAAACCTTGGGGAACATAAGCTTCCGGATCAAGTACTCCTGCACCAGATTCTTCGCGCGGCCTATACTCAGTTCCGTCTGAGTTGTTGCCATCTCACCACCCCGCAATGTTTAGCTTGCTGCCGATGTTCTCGGCCCAAAGGCTGAATCGAATGGCCCGCTGCACAATTTCACTCACGAATTCGGGCCTTAATTCGCTCGTCGCGTAAGCAATCTCGTTCTTATGCCCCAATATCCGCCTGGCTTGATCGGGGCCTTGTTTAGCTAAATCTCCCAGTTTGCCGCGATAGTTCTTCAGCCGCGTTTCCATATCTTCGGCAGCCAGACGATGGTCTTTGTATGAAACATCGGTACTTCCTAAGCCCACGCAAATCGCATTGGCGTAGGACATCGCGCAATGAACCGCCAACAAAGCGGGAGAATAACGATAGGGAATCAACCTGTTGTCGAAGACGAAAACCTCTTCTTCCCGCAGGCGCATCATGCCTTCCCGAAAGTCTCTTGCCCATCCCAAATAATGCTGCACCTGCACCGCGGCCATGACGCCATTTTCGCACAATATGAGACGAAA
>JAJYZC010000059.1:0-9769 GCA_021800255.1 Acidobacteriota bacterium | reverse complement strand
CACCTTGCAGCCCGGCTACTGCGGTTCCAGAAATGCATTACCCAGCCAGCGCACTGCCGCGCGGCATTTTCCTTGAGAAAATGCCCCTTCGCACAAACCTCAAAATTACACATAAATTCTGCAACCGCACTATCCCGATGCCTGCGTCCAATCGTTGTCGCGCATCCGTCCAAGGATGGACGATTGCGGCGGCCGTGGCAGGCAAGGCGGTTCGAACCCGCAACCCCGGCTTAGAATGCCTGGCGAGTCATTTTGACCCAGTCCGGTCCGCAGCAAGGGCGGGCGGGAATCACTACCCGCGATATTCAGTAGCTTGTCGAAGCGGAGGGACTAACCCTGGATCAAATCGCCAAGACACTCGGCGCACTCGCTAAAGATGTGCCGGAGCTTCGAGGAAGTGTTGCCAAGTTGGCATGGTTCATACCCTTGATCGCCGTAACCGGCATGACGCCCCGCGCCTGTGAGCTGCAGCTCCGCTATAGACTGAAAGCTGGATGGAAATCATTCGACTTTTCGACGGCGCCAAAACGGCGGATCCCGGGCAGGAACAAACCGCTGCCGATGGGCGTAAATCAGGGCTCTTCGACCGCATGAAGCAGGCCGTCTCGCGCACCCGCGAGTCGTTCTCGGCAAAGATGGGCGACCTGGCCGCGCTCACCCGCACCGTGGACGAAGGTGCGCTTGAGGACCTCGAATCGGTCTTGCTCACCAGCGACCTGGGCGTGCCAACCACCACGGCCATCCTCAATGCCCTGCGCGACCGCGCCCGCCATCAGGCCATCGCCGGCGGCGCCGAGCTGCGCGCTCTGCTCAAAGCGCAGTTACAGGCCATTCTGGAAGCGCCGCAACGGCCGGTTCCATGCCCTGAAACCCCTCCCAAGGTGACCTTTCTGGTAGGCGTCAACGGCACGGGCAAAACCACCTCCAGCGGCAAGCTGGCCGCATGGAGCCGCGCCCAAGGCCGCTCCGTGCTCTTATGCGCCGCCGACACATTTCGTGCCGCGGCCATCGAGCAGCTTGAAGTTTGGGCCGCGCGCTCCGGCGTCGAGATGATCAAGACTCGGCCTGGCGGCGATCCAGCCGCTGTCCTCTACGACGCTATCTCCGCCGCCAAGGCCCGCTCCATCGCCGACCTCTACGTGGACACCGCCGGCCGCCTGCACACCAAGACCGGCCTCATGGACGAGCTGGACAAGATGCGCCGGACGGCGGCTCGATTAGTCCCCGGCGCGCCCCACGAAGTGCTGCTGGTCATGGACGCCACCACCGGCCAGAACGGCCTCCAGCAGGCGCGCCTCTTCACCCACTCCGCCGGCGTCACCGGCATCCTCCTCACCAAGCTCGACGGCACCGCCAAGGGCGGCATCGCCGTAGCCATCGCCCGCGAGCTGAACCTGCCCGTCCGCTTCATCGGCGCCGGCGAGCAGATGAGCGATCTCCTCGAGTTCTCACCCGAAGCTTTTGTAGATTCGCTGTTAGGATAAGCGCCTCAGAAAGAACGATCCATCAATAGCTTGTCATCCATCCTGAAAGGATGCGCAGATTGTTTTGTGCTAAAGCCCATACTCGCTAGCTACCCACTGGAATGATGTGCGATATGCGGTCCCTCAGATGGATCGCCTCTGCAATAGAACACGAGCAAAGCTCCATCAGGTTGCGCAGAAATGCTTCTCGCAGGGCCGCACCTGCTGTGATCTCACTGGAGGTGTGCCTCCATCCCGCAGCGAGAGCAGAGGTAAGACTCAGCGGCAGTCCACCTTCCTTCCAATCGCTGTCGCTGAAGGAACCCTCGCAGCATCGTCCGCGTGGACCGAGAAAATGACAAGGGCGGAGTAAATGTATGGTCCGGCGCAGCCTCGTTCCGTCGGCGAGCCGGAGGTCTACTTGCCAGCTTCCGCCACGTGGTCGTATTGGCATTCCCTTCCCTTTCTGCTGGTCTTTGGTTTGTGTCCATCCTGTTTTCGCCTCGAAGAGTGACGTTGGCGGGTTGGTCTGCGCAAACGTATTCGGCCTTTGCGGGAGGAAACCTGGGCATGGCAGATCCCAAACCAATGGCGGACATCCCCCTACAATCACGGTGCGCGGCTCGATCTTGAACGATCCGAGCATCCCGGTTCTGGAATTTTGCAAGAGGCTCAACTGATGAGGCACTTTCATTTTTCGGGGTATCGACTGGGGTATCAAAACATTATATATTCCAAATTACTGATTCTAAAAGCTAATTGGCTCCTCAGGTAGGACTCGAACCTACAACCCTTCGGTTAACAGCCGAATGCTCTGCCATTGAGCTACTGAGGAGTGTGTGGCGCCTGATTGTCCTACTCCAAGTTATCAGAGCGGCTCCAAGGCGTCAAAAAAAAAACCGCGCGTAATCCGTCCGTAAGCAGATGAGCGATCCGCGGAAGAGAATCCGCGGTTGTGTTTTCACTGTTTTGGCGATGCCGGCTGCGAAAAACAGATCGTCGAATCTCATCGCCTGCGCAACGGATCAGCAATGCCGTTCTCGCGAAAACCCTTCTCGCGCAGCAGGCAGGAGTCGCACTGACCGCAGGGCGCGCCCGTGGGCGAGGGGTCGTAGCAACTGCTAGTCAGCGAGTAATCCACGCCCAGTTCGATTCCCTTGGCGATAATCTGCGCCTTGGTGAGAGCGATGAGCGGCGTATGAATCGTGAGCTTCTGGCGGCCTTCCACGCCGGCCTTGGTCGCTAAATTCGCCATCTTCTCAAAGGCGGAGATATATTCCGGCCGGCAATCGGGGTAGCCCGAATAATCGAGCGCGTTCACGCCCAGGAAGATGTCGCTCGAACCCAGCACCTCAGCCCAAGCCAGCGCAAAGGAGAGAAAGATGGTGTTGCGCGCAGGGACGTAAGTAATAGGAATGCCGTGCGCCATCTCCTCGGCAGCGCGGCCCTTGGGAACGGCGATCTCGGCGGTGAGCGCCGACCCTCCGAAGATGCGCAGATCAATCTGGGCGATGCGGTGCTCGGCCACGCCGATGGAAGCCGCCACGCGCTTGGCCGCTTCGATCTCGAATACGTGCCGCTGGCCATAGAAGAACGAGAGCGCGTAGGGCTGGTAGCCATCGCGTTTGGCGATGGCCAGCACGGTGGCCGAGTCGAGGCCGCCGCTCAATAGGGCCACCGCGTTTTTCATCTCCGCTTTCACGATCCGCGCTACAGCCTACGTGGAGTAGCCGCCCTTGCCGATGTCGAGCGACGGTGGAATGGGATGGTTCTCGTCGATGAAGGCCTCGATGCACTGCGTGAGAATGCCCTTGGCTTCCAGGATGAACTCGATGGCGTCGCGGCCGGCTCCGCGGCCGCCGGCGTTGGGCGTCACCCAGTGGGCCTCGGCCTTCACGCGCTCGCGCGCATTGGCCACGGCGATGGCCAGACCCACCCCGCGCATGGCGGGCAGGTCGATCACATCGTCGCCCACATAGCAGATTTCTTCCGGCGTCACGCCTTCCTTCGCGCAGATCTCGCGGATGGGCTTCATCTTGTATGCCTGGCCCTGGTAGACGAACTCGAGTTTCAGGTCGCGGGCGCGCGTGGCCACCGTCTCGCTGATGCGCCGCGTGATGACGCCGCACTTGAGGCCGCCCAGCTTCGCCAGCGAAATCCCGGTGCCGTCGTGCGCACTGTAGCCCTTGGCCTCGACCATGTTCGCAGAGCCGACGCCGAAACCGATGTCGGTTTTACCACGGATCTCGTCCAAAACTTTCCCGCCCGGAGGGCCGGGAACGAGCCAGATGGTGCCGTCGGTGAGAACGCCATCTACATCGAAGATGATGATTTTGATTTTGCGGGCGCGATCCTGAGCGGATGGATTCACAGCTCGATTGTACCATCGCCTCGATCGCTTCAAGGCCGTTCACCGCGAAGACTTGGTGCGCGGACAGCCTCTGGCGCGGCGACGAGCGCAAAGGAAAATCCGACGGCGCTTCAGTCAGGGGAAGCTGCGGCTTACGCTTATCCCACCAGCTCCATGGCGCGGATGGCTTCTTTGCGCACGGTAAGCCGCTCCACCAAGTCGGTGCGAACCTCGTAGCCGCGGCCGGGCGTGTCGGGAACGGCAATCTCGCCTTGAGGCGATACGGTGATCTCCGGCTCCACGATGTCTTCGGCCCAATAGCGGGCCGAGGCCGATACGTCGCCGGGCAGAGAAAAGTTTTCCAGCGCCGCCAGAGCGACGTTGTGAGCGCGGCCCACGCCTGCTTCGAGCATCCCGCCGCACCAGACGGGAATGCCGCGCTCCTGGGCCGCGTTGTGCACGGCGATGGCCTCAGAGAATCCGCCCACACGGCCCAGCTTGATGTTGATGATCTTGCAGGACTCCATCTCGATGGCCGCCAGCGCATCGCGCCGGTTGCGGATCGACTCGTCCAGGCAGATGGGCGTCTCCAGCCGCTTTTGCAAGAGGGAGTGAAAGTAGAAGTCGTCGTGCCACAGGGGCTGCTCGATCATGAGCAGATCGAAGGCGTCGAATTGCGCCAGGTGGTCAGCGTCACGCAGCCGGTAGGCGGAGTTGGCGTCGCAGCTCAACATGATTCCGGGCCAACGGTTGCGCACCCGTTCGAAGACCTCCACGTCCCAGCCGGGCTTGCACTTGAGCTTGATACGCTGGTAGCCCGCAGCCAGCTCACGTTCAATGATCGCCAGCAGCTCCGGGACCGACGCTTGAATGCCCAGCGAGACGCCGCAGGGGATGGTTTCGCGCACGCCGCCGATCAGACGGGAAAGGGAGATGCCCTCGCGCTGCGCCTCCAAGTCCCAAATAGCGTTCTCCAGCGCCGCCTTGGCCATGCGGTTGCCGCGCACCTGGCGGAAGATGTGCGGGCAGTCGCCGCCGTGCTCCGGGTGCTCGGCGGCCAGCATCGGGCCGAGCTCCTGGACCATCACCTGCCAGGCGCTGCCGGTCGATTCCTCAGAGAAGAACGGCCGCTCGCCGGCCGTGCACTCGCCCCAGCCGGTCAGCCCTTCCGACTGGATCTCAACCAGCAAAATCCTCCGGTCGCGGGTGACGCCAAAGCTGGTTTCAAACGGGCGCACCAGCGGCATGTGCAGCTCGCGCAGGATGATCGCATCGATTCTCATCTTTTCCTCGCTTTGGATTCGCCGATCAGCGCAATAACCGCCCCAACTCGAAGACTCCATTGCCTTCCGCATCCACAGAGAAGCCGGTTACGGCCAGCCCCTGGGAAAATGCCTCTTGAAACTTCTTGCGGTTCTCGAATTGAACGGCGAGGGCGCGCTCCCGTTCGGATTCCGTGGCCTTCCACTGGTAGATGGAAGCCGGAACCAGAATCCGCTGCTCAATGACCGGCCCGGCCAGCGGACGGCCGTCAAGAATTGCTTGCACCCTTGGGGAATCGAGTTCCCACTCCGCCAACAAACGGTCGGTGGGAAGCCCGCTTTGCAATCGAGATGAGGATACACCATAAAAATTCACACGGTAGGCGCGGGCAATGGCCCCCAGCCTGTGGATATTGAGGAAAGCGTTCTTGATTTCCAGCGGATCGAAGGTCCATTCCATGTGCCGGATGCCGCGGGAAAGCGCATCTCGCCGTTGCTCCAGCTTGAGTTGCGTACCGAGCCCGCGGTTGCGGTACGCCTGTTGAACGGCCAGCATGTGGGAGTGGAAATAAGCCTGCGGCTTGCCGTCTCCAGTCTTCACGCCAGGCAAAGATAGGGCGAATCCAACGAGATTTCCCCGTGTTTCGCGCTCTCCGTCCGCCGTCCCTTCCTGCCCGTCCGCTCCCTTGTTCCCTCGTTCTCTGGTCCCCTCGTCCCCCGTCTCAAAGGCGCCGATCACCTGGCCGCCGATCTTTTGCGCCACCAAGAAGGCTCTGCGGGGAATCACATCGCCTGCGTCGTAACCCCAGGTCTCTATCTGGAGCTGGACGCAGGCTTCCATCTCGTCGCATCCCGCGCAAGAGCGAATCCGGATCATAGCTGCGCTTTCGTGAGCGGTTCCGCAACCGGACTTTGCTCTGTCGCGCCACGGGCCGCCAGCGTTTGTTTGGCCTGCGTCCACAGCGTTTCCAGCTCAGCTGAAGATAATTCTTCCAGCGGACGCCCGGAGGCCAGCTCCATCTCATGAAAGCGGCGGCGGAAGCGGAGGTTGCAGCCCCGCAAGGCCATCTCCGCATCCACGCCCAGATGACGGCCCAGGTTGACAGCGGTAAACAGCAGATCGCCCAGCTCGGCCTCAATAGCCAACTTACGGGCGGCGTCTGCGGGAGCTCGCTCGGCTGAAGCGGCCTCGGCCTCCAACTCCGCAATCTCCTCGTTGAGCTTGGGCAGCAGATCGCGCCAGGTTTGCCAGTCGAAGCCGGACTTTGCGGCTTTGGAACCCAGCTTTGCCGCTTCAGCCAGTGCCGGCAACGCACGCTGGACGCCATCCAGCCGGGAAATCACAGGATTCCCTGCGCCGGCCGCCGGACCTGCGCCTTGTTTTTCAGCGGTCTTGATCTCTTCCCAGTTGCGCAATACGGCGGCCGGCGAACCCTGAACGTTGGCGTCTACCGCAGCGCGGTTGCCGGCGGCGCGCGCGGCCTCGTCGCCAAAGACGTGGGGATGCCGCCGCACCAGCTTGCAGTTCAGTTGCTCCAGCACGTCGGCGATGGTGAAACGGCCCTCGTTGGCCGCCATCTCGGCATAAAAGAGCACTTGCAGCAGCAGGTCGCCGAGCTCCTCAGACAAGTGGGCAAAGTCGCGCCGCTCGATAGCGTCAAATACCTCGTAAGCCTCTTCCAATGTGTACTTGCGGATGGAGTCGAAGGACTGCTCGCGGTCCCACGGGCAGCCGCCGGGAGCGCGCAGCCGCGCCATGATAGCCACCGACTGCTCGAAAAGCTCTGCCGCCCGCTTGGTATCGCCGGCATCTTCCGGCGGGAATGTCGCAGCATTGGATCTGTCGTGCGGAGGGTCCATGCACCTCCAGTTTACCCTGACTCAACACGCGCCAGACGGCTATAGCATTTTCGGAATTCGGAAAAGGTGTAGACCGGAACCGTTCCTGCTGAGTGGATTTTTCCTCAAGTAAAATCACTTTCACGGCTCTCAATCGTTCCCAGTATTTCTGAAAATGCCGTAGTGCGCGGCCGGCGGCCGCAACGTAAATCGGTGCAAAGCCGTATACTCACGTCCATAGGCACGGAGCTATGTATCCAGTTTTTCCAATGATCTACGCTTCAGGGACGATCTTCGCGGCTCTTCTCGGGCTGGCCTTCGGCAGCTTCCTGAACGTGTGCGCGAGCCGCTGGCCGCAGGGCGAGAGCATCGTCAGGCCGGCTTCGCACTGCCGCGCCTGCGGCCGTTCGCTCCGTTGGTGGGAGAATCTACCGCTGCTGAGCTGGCTGGCGCTCCGCGGCCGCTGCCGCACCTGCCATGCATGGGTTGGCTGGCGCTACCCGCTTGTTGAGCTGGCTGTAGCGGTCACATGGGCCGTCGCCTCCTGGCAAACGCTGACCGTCCTGCTTGCGCCTGGGACCACCGCGCCCGACTTGTTCGATGCTCTGGCCTTCGGCCTGATCAAGATGATCCTCTGCTGGCTGCTCATCTGCCTTGCGGTCCTGGATGCCGAGCACCTGTGGCTTCCTGACTGGCTCACCCTCGGTGGCGCTGCCTTGGGATTGCTGGTAAGCGTGGCGCGCTTTGTGACGTCGTGGATCTGGCGCTCGCTCCCTTTGCACTGGAGCTTAGAGTCCGGACCAGTAACCCACCGCGCCCACCTCTACGATGCGGTGGTCATGTGGTTGCTGGGTCTGCTCCTGATCCCTGGTTCCGTCCTGCTCATCCGCTGGACCTATCGCACCCTGCGCAAGCGCGAAGGCGTGGGCCTGGGCGACGTGAAGCTGGCGCTGATGCTGGCCGCGTGGCTCGGCTTCTCACGCACCCTGCTCTCTTTTTTCGTGGGTATCGTGGTGGGCGGGGTGGTTGGCGTGGCCATACTCATGCTTCCGGCTCGCGGACAAACCAGAAAGCGGGGCCTCATCAAACTTCCCTTCGGTGCATTTCTTTGCGGGGGAGGAATCGTCGCGGCCTTGTGGGGAGGCGACATCATCGCTGCCTATCTTCGCTGGTGCGGTTTTTGACCGGCTACTGCTGCGTCGGCCCCGATAGCTTGGCGTTGGCAATCTGCGGGTCTTTCAACGCCTTGCGCGCCTTCTTCGCGTACTTGCCGCCGGCGTCGTACACCATCACCTTCAGATAGTTTTCGCGCGCCGCGGCGTACTGGCCCATATGCCGCTCCGACTCGGCCAGTCCCCAGTACACATTCGCGTCCTCGGGGTCCAGCACCAGCGCCGACTGGAACCGCGAATAAGCTCCCCGCCAATCCCCAGTGTCTAAATAGAAATTGCCCACGCTGATGTCTTGTTTGGCGCTGGGCTGGGACGCGGTGGATGAATTCCGGCTTTGCCCACTTCCGCTTCCCGGCAAATTGCCTTTCGCATTGGGCAGCAATGCGCCCAGACCACTCAGGCTGGAGCTGAATCCCTGCCCCTGGCTATTCTGTGCAGCATCATCGGGGCTCGGCACCGGGTCCGGATCATCATCGGGCAGCGTGATCTGGCCATTCCCCGGGCCGTTCGCGCTTCCCACGGGAATGCCCGGCGAGTTCTGGGTGGGGATGACCGGAATCGTAGTTAAATCCGTAGGAAATGGATTGGCGCTCGACGGCGACTGCGATGCGGTGGATTTGGGAGCGGATTTTTGAGCCGCGGCCGGCTTGCTCTGCCCGGAATTGCCGGCCTTATTGCCCCCTGCGCCCTGGGCGCACAGCTCCGTCGCCGCCAAACAGCAGCCCAAACCCAGCGCCACCAAAAAAACCAGCTTCACTGCGAACTTCCTCAACCCCGCCCATGAACATGAAGATGATAGGATGCGGTTCATACGGCGCCTGCGCAAAATCTTCATCTCAAAACAGCATCGCACATTTCCATGGGTCTGATCGTCCGTTCTTCCGCCATTCACGCCGCCGGCTGCTATACCACCACCCCCATTCGCAGAGGCGCGCGCGTAATCGAATACACCGGCCGGCGCATCACGGCGGCGGAGGCCGACCGGCGCTACCAGGACTCGTCCATCACCTACCTTTTTGGACTCGGCAACGGCAGGATGGTCATCGACGGCCACGGCATGGCCATGTTCATCAACCACAGTTGCGACCCCAACTGCGAGACCAGGGAAAAAAACGGCCGGGTCTGGATCGAGGCCATCCGCGACATCGCTGCCGGCGAAGAGATCACCTACGACTACTGCCTCTACGATGGGGGCGATGACGAGGCCTTCTGCAACTGCGGCGCGAACAACTGCCGGGGAACCATGTACTCGCCCAAAGAAGTGCGAAAGCGCAAAGTTGCGGCCGGAGCAAAAAGAAAAAAGCGCCTCCGCGCAAAGCGGAAGTAACTTCAGCGTGAGCTCCTGCGCCGCCCCGCCGTGACGGAGTCGCTTTGAATGCCGTGCGCTTGCCCGGGCCGCGTTCAGTGAAACAAAGCCAAGGCTCTGCGAAGGCTCTGCGGCGGTTACCGGGGAACTGCGGTTTGCAAAGCCGCGGCGGGAACATTGGCGCTGTGGAAACCGCAGTTTTAGAGCGATTCCGCCTGGATGTAGAGAGTCCCCGTATAGGTTCCGGCCGGCAGTTGAGGCTGGCCGGAAAGATCGATCTCAAGGTTCAGATTATCGGTGCGCGATGATTTCCCTCCCCTTCCGCGCGCGGTGAACGACAAAAGCTGCAAGCTGGCTCCTGCGCCGCCAACCGGACT
>JAJYZC010000058.1 GCA_021800255.1 Acidobacteriota bacterium | reverse complement strand
TGCTCCCGCGTTCGCTCCACACGCGGGTCTTTCATCTCGGCAAAGTACTTCAGGGGACTCTCCATGTCCCCATCTCAACCTCTCTATCCCGCTCTGCATATAGCGTTTAAGATGCGTTTGCCCTGGGCCGTTTATGCCGCAAAGTCAATAAATCCACGGTCGGGGTTGGTCGAAACCAGCTTCACCGTCACCCGGTCGCCCACGTCCAGCCCCTTGCCGCCTTCTACCAGCATTCCCTCCACGTGCGGCGCGAGCGTGCGCACAAACCTGCCGTAACGGTTCACGCCGGTCACAATCGCCTGATAGCTCTGCCCGATGTGCTTGGCCAGCACCACCGCAGCGATGCGCTTTTGCATCTCCCGCTCCACCTTGCGCGCCGCATCCTCCATCTCGGTGCATCGCACGGCAATGGCTTGGAGCAGATTTTCGGAGTAGGGCTGCGGCGTGCGCGCCAGCCACGCTTTGACCAGCCGCTGCGTCACCAGGTCAGGAAAGCGCCGGTTGGGCGCCGTCGAGTGGGTATAATCCTCGACTGCCAGCCCGAAGTGTCCCGGCGAACTCTCGTTCGGCCGCACCAGCACGTACTCGCCCGGCCCCATCAGCTTGACCACCGCCAGCGAGAGATCGGCAAAATGGTCAGGGTCTTTCCGCTTCTGCGCCAACAAAAAATCATTCAGGGCCTTGGAATCCGGTTCGGCGGGCAAGGCCGCGCCCAATCGCGCCGCCAGCTCCACAATTCGCTCCCAGCGTCTGGGCGTGCGCACCACTCGCCGGATCGACGCGACCCCAGCCGTTTCCAGCAACCGCGCCACCACGCCGTTGGCCGCCACCATGAACTCCTCGATCAGCGACGTGGCGCGGTTCTTTTCCAGGCGCGCAATCTCCACCGCCTCCTCGGCCAGCATCACCGGCCGCGTCTCGATGGTCTCCAGATCGAGCGCGCCGTGCTGGAAGCGGCAGCCCAACAGCCGCTGCGCCGCAGCGTCCTGGAGCTTGAGTTGCCCGGCCAGTCCGGCGTTTGCCGACACCTTCGCCGGCGCGGGTCCTTTGTTCTCCAGCCACGCGCCCACGCTCGAATACGCCAGTTGCGCCTGGTTGCGGACCAACGCCCGGTACGCCTTCCCGTCCGTCACCGCGCCCGCCGCATCCACCACATACTCCACCACCAGCGCCGCCCGGTCCTCGTTTTCGTTCAGAGACGTAACGCCCTCGGAGAGCTCCTCCGGCAGCATCGGGAACACCTTCACCCCCGTGTACACCGAGGTGGTTTCCCGCTGCGCGTGGCCGTCGATCACCGTCCCCTCCCGCACCCGCGCGTCTACGTCAGCGACGCCGATCAGCACGCGGATGCGCCCATCAGGCAATTGCTCAGCCCACTCGATCTGATCCAAATCCTTGGAGGTATCATTGTCTATCGACGACCACAGCAGTCCGCGCAGGTCGGCGAGCCCATCGCCGGCAGACAGCGCCGGCTGCGCCTGAATCCCGGCAAGCTGCGCACCGGTTTCGGCGGGAAAATCGGGCTCGAAGCCGTGTTCGATCATGGCCGCGTGCGCCGCGGCCGCCAGATTGAAACGCACAGCATGATTGGGATGCATGAAGCCGTGCCCTCCCCACGCACAAAATGCCAGCCTAACACCTGGGGCTAAAGAAAAGCGCGAGCGCCCGGTTGGCCGGTATCCAGCCCGCGCCTTACGGCGTGACAGCCGGACACGTGCCGGACGGGGAGATAACGTTGACCGTGAAATACGCGCTCTGGCTGGTGGTGGTGTTGTCCACGTTGGACATGGCTGTCACATCGAACGTAGCCACGCCCAGCGGCGTTCCAAACGACGTCAGGGCGCTATTGCTGGTGCAGCCGAGGCCCGATCCGGCCAGGCCGGCCAGCAGCAGAAGCAGGATCAGCCAGCACCGCGGCGTCCCGTGCAGCAACTTACGCCCGCGCTTGCCGAAGGGCAGCAGGAAGAAGACCAGGGCGGCCAGCGCCGCGCCGCCGGTTCTACGCGGCCATAGCGGTTTTTGCCCATCGCGGCTGAGCGTTGTTGCGCCGCCGCTGCCCGGCGACGTAGTGTAGGTCTGCACCACGAAGGTCACCGTAGCTGTCGGCGTTACCTGCTGCGGGCTGGCCGTGCAAGTCATATCGTCACCCGCAGGGGGCGCGCAGATCACCTGCACCTGGCCGGTAAAGCCGCCCACGCTGGTAATGTCGAACTCCGCCGAGCCCGCGCCGCCTTGCGGAATGCAAAGACCGGAGGGCGGATTGCTCGCATCCGGCGTGATGGTAAAGCCCTGGGCCGTGATGGTCAGCGTATTCGAGGTGTTGGCGTCGTAATAGAGATCGCCCTCGTAGTAGGCGGTCAGCGTGACCTGGCCGCTTAGTGTTTGGATGGTCAGCGTCGCGGTCGAGGAGTTGCTGAGCGCCGCCGGCGCCAGCGTGGCCGTTCCCAGCACCTTAGTTCCGTTGTAGAAGACCACCGTGCCGGTCGGGTTCGACTCGGTCGTTGACGTGCTGGTCGGCGTCACAGTCGCGGTGAGCACGATCGCCACTCCCGGCTGCGCGACGGAGTAGTTCGAGGTCAGCACCACCACGTCGGGCAGCGTGGTGGCCGCCAGCGGCAGGATAGGCGACGTGCTCCCCAGCCAGTTTGCGTCGCCCGAGTAGACCGCCGTTATGGAGTGCGAGATATTGGAGGCCAGCGTCACTCCAGAGAGCGTGGCCGTGTTGCCGCTGCCCACCGGCGCCGTGCCCAGCAGCGTCTGCACGCCGGTGGACTTAGGCGTGTCGTAGAAGCTCACCGAGCCGGTGATGGTGTAAGTAACGCCCGTGACCGCGTTGACGGGCGCGATGGTCGCTGTCAGCGTCTCCGGTGTTCCCGACGTCAGCGACGCCGGCGTCGCCGTGGCTGTGGTCGTTGTTGAGCCCTTGGCGGCCGTAATGGTAACGGTTTGGGTTGTCGAAGAGCCTGAGTAATTCGAGTCGCCGGCGTAAGTGGCTCCCAGCACGTGCGTGCCCGCTGAAACCAATGGAACGGTCACGTTGGCGATGGAGGGATTGCCCGGCGACAACTGTCCCGTGGCCACCGCCACGCCGTCCATGGTGATGGTCACCGTCCCGGAGGGCCAGATCGTGCCCTGGCCGGAAGCCGTGACGGCCAAAACATCCGCGGTCACGATCATCGACCCTCCGGCCGTGGGCGTCAGCGTCGAAGGCGAGATGGAGATCGTCGTCGGACTCTTCGCAACCGTGATCGGCACTGCGGGCGAGGTCGCGTTCGCGTAGTAGGGATCGTTGGTATAGGTTGCCGTCAGGATGTGCGAGCCCGCAGGAAGGGAGAGGATGGTTCCGGTTGCCGTGGCCGTGTCCGGCGAGGTGGGCACCACGGCCGAGGTCGCTACCGATGCTCCGTCGAGATAGAAGGTCACCGTGCCGCTAGGCTCCGCCGGGCCCGCGCTGGCGCCGGTCAGTTGAGCCGTAACCGTCAGCGTGCTGCCGGCGGTGAGCGAGGCGGTGGGCGCAGACACCAGTAACGTCGTCGAAATTTTGGGCACCGTGATTTGCACCCCAGCCGCCGTAGAAGTCGCGTAGTATGAGTCGCCGCTGTAAGTGCCGCCAATGGTGTGCGTCCCCGGCGTCAGGAACTGCGCCGGGATCGTGAAGCTGGCCGTCGAGGGCGAACCCGGAGTTAGCGTGGCTAAGCCGGCCGAGGCGCCGTCTACCGTAACCGACACATACCCTGTAGGCTGCGTCGTGAGGCCGGGAACCAGAGATGCAACGTCGATGGTGACTGGCAGCGCGGCGCCCAGCGCCGGCGTGGTGGTGGAGGGCACGACCTGGGTGTCGGTCGCCGTCTTGGCCACCGTGAATAGGACGGAAGGCGAGGTGGACCCGTTGAAGTTCGCGTCGCCGCTGTAAATGGCGATGATGGTGTGCGTGCCGCTGGCGGGAGCAGTTGCGGTGGTGGTGGCTGTCGTTCCGCCGATGACCTGTCCGCTGCCGATGGACTGGCCGTCCATGGTGAAGCTCACCGTCCCGGTGGGCACGGTCGAGCCGGTCACCGTGGCGGTAATGGTCGCCGTCACCACAATGGTGCTGTTGGGCGCGGGCGAGGTGGACGACAACGTTACGGCCAGCGTAGTGTTGCCCTTGGTCACGGTGATTGGGACCGGGGACGAGGTGATGGGGCCGGTGTAGTTGCTGTCGCCGCTGTAGGTTGCCGTCAGCGAATACGTTCCAATGGCCGGCGCGGTGATCGTCAGCGTCGCCGTACCCGACGAGACCCCAGCGGAACCCTCCAACGTGCTGCCCAGATAGAAGTTCACTGTGCCGGTGGGCGGGGTAACTCCCGAGACCCCAGAAAGGCCGACGGTCGCCGTCAATGTCAGCGAGCTGCCCGCCGCCGGCGCGTAGGAGGATGGCGTCACGGTCACCGTGGGCGTGGCCTTGGTCCCGGTGACGGAGGTTGTGGCCGTCGATCCCGTAAAGTTGGTGTCGCCGGCATAGGTGGCTTCCAGCGTAAGGCTGCCGGCTGAAGGCACGGTCAGCGTAGCCGTCGCCACGCCGTTGGTCACTGTGCCCGTTCCCACCACGGTACCGCCCAGCGTGAAGTTCACCGAGCCGGAGGGTGAGACGCTGCTGGCAGTGGTGGGGGTGATGATGGCCTCGGCCACCAGCGGCGAGCCTACCGGAGCCGATGTGGGAGCCGCCGTTACCGTCATCGTAGTGCCCAGCTTGGACACCGTGAATACTGTCACCGCCGAGGACGCGGCGTAGTGCGTGTCGCCGCTGTAGGTTGCGCTGAGCGTGTGCGTGCCCGCCGTGGACACCGTGAACGTGGTGCTGGCGGTCGAGGGCGTGCCCGGAATCACGGTCGCCGGGGACCCCGGCAAGGGGGTTCCGTCGAGCGTGTAAGTCACCGTGCCGGATGGGTCGCCGCCGCTATAGTAGCTGGAGCCGGTTGACGGCGCGATGGTGGTGTTCACCGTCACCGAGCTGCCCAGGGAGGGTGTGGTGGTGGTGGCGTTGTTCGTCGCGGTGGTGGGAATCAGGGCGATGGTGAAGGCAGCCGGCGGCGAAGTCGCAGTGGTATAGAAGTTCGTCGAAGCGGCGTCGGGAGTATAGGTAGCTACCAGCGTGTGGGATCCAGTCGCCGGCGCGGTAAAGGTGAACGTGGCGGAGCCATTCGTCAGCGGTTCCGTACCCTCCGATGTCACGCCGTCGAGTACCAGTGAAACGGACCCCGTGGGCGTTACTTCGCCTGCCTGGGGCGGTGCTACGGCCACGATAACTTGCAGGCTGCTGCCGGGCGCGGGCGACGTGGTGGCCGGCGTTACCGTAACCGTCGGGGTCACAGCGACGACCGGAACCGTCACCGTGGACGAGGTAGAGCCTTCATAATCCGTATTGCCCGCGTAAGACGCCAGCAGCGTGTGCGAGGTCACCGTGGTGTTGGCGGGAATGACGACCGTCGGGAAGGTGGCCGTAGTTCCCGAGACCAGCGCAGCGGTATACGGCGCGGCGGCGTTGCCATCGACGGCCAATGTCACGTTACCAGCGGGAGCAACGGTGCCTGCCGGCGGCGTGCCGACGGTTAGCGTCACGGTCGCTGAGATGGTTTCGCCCGGCGTCACGCTGGAGGGAGCCGTGATTGCCAGACTGGTGGTGCTCGCCTCGGCGTAGACGCCGACAGCCGCGGAGTTGACAGGCGCATAGGTCTGGTCGCCTTGATATTCGGCGACCATGTCGTTTGTGCCCGTAGCCAACCCTCCCGTCCAGTTATAAGTCGCGGTTCCGCTTGAGTTCAGTTGATAGCCCTGCGTGCAAACTGTTGTGGTCTGGTTGCAAAACTCGACAAACCCGGTCGGCGTGACGCCGGCCGTGCCGGTAACAGTCGCTTCCAGGCCAATCGAGGCCGAGGGGTTGTAGCAGTACGGCTGCGAGGGGTTGTTGGTACAGGTCTGCAAGGGCGCCGAAAGCGTAACCGTAGCCGGATTCGTGCCGGTGGCCGGGCTGTTGCCGAATGCAGTCACCAGCGTTTGCGCGTCGGGCACGCCCAGGCCGGTGGCCAGATCGTAACCCGCCGCCGCGCTGTAGCCGATCTGCCCTTCCGCATCGCAGCCAGGGCTGTCCGCCGCGCACTCCAGTTGTGAGCTGCCCTGCACCACATCGGTGAAGACCCCGCTCTGCGTAGTCAGCGCATACAAGCCGGGCGTGAGGTTGCCCTGCGTTCCGTGCTCCGCGTCAATCAGCGCGCCGATGCCGGCAAAGATGCTTGCCGCCGCCGCGCTGCCCCCGCTGCGCACCAGCGTGCAACCCGTCGAAGTTGCTGCTGAAGCGCTGAGGCAGAATGCCAGGCCGGGATTGGCGCCGGTGTCGATGGCCGTGGGCAGACTCAGGTCGGGCAGGAATCGGTTGGTATTCGAAACCCCCGCCGGAAGCTGCGCCGGGATCGGCTGCCACGACGGAATGGCATACACCGTGCTGCTGCCGCCTCCGCCTGCATAGGCCGGATCGGCCGCGTTCAACGGCGACCACGCCGCCAGCGCCTGGTTTCCTGCTCCCGGGCCGGAGGAGCCAAACGACGCCACGCCGACCGCCGTATCCCAGGGCGTCGAAGCCAGCGCGTTCACCGCGTAGCCGGTCTTGACTGGCGCCGTACTCCCCGCCACGTAGCAAGCTGCCGCGCCGCTGTCGCCAGCGGCTGCAATCACTGCCATTCCCTCCGCCGCGGCCTGCTGATACGCCGCCGCGTAAAACCCCTGATGGGCTAAGCTTAACCCCGCTTCGCAGCTCGAATAACCCACCACAGCAGCCGTCGCCAGGTCCTGGTCCACGATCTCCGCTAATGACAGATCTACCCCGTCCGTGGCGTTGGTCGTGGTTGCTGGAACCAGCACGATCGTGGCCTCCGGCGACGCAGCGCCAGCCCAAGACGCAGCCAGCGTGGCCTCCGCCTGCCCGTCCGTCAGGCCGGGATCGGCGCCATCGGGGATGACGGTCAGCGGCGATGAGGGCAGACCGAACGCCGCGCGGAACGCGGCCACGTCCTCGCTGTTCACATCGCTCCGCGTCACGATCGCGATGTTTTGTCCGGCGCCCTCCTCGCCTTTTGCTGCCAGCCCATTCAGATCGATCAGTTTCGCAATCATCTGCGGCGTCAGTGCATCCGCGCCCCCCGGTGAGGTTTCAGCCGCCAGCGCGGTGGCGGAGACGCCCACCGGCTCCGGCGCCGTTAGCGCGGGCGTTGATACCGCTCCGTCCAAAGACACCAGCCCCGCGATCACCGGCTCCAGCGCCGCGGGAACCGAAATTTCTCCCATAGCCACGGCGCGCGTCTCCCCGCTCGCGGTGGTTATGTTGTCGATCTTGATGCGAAAGGCATCTTCAGCCTGGGTTACGGTACCGGAGAACTCGATCCATCCGCGCCCCGCCGGCAATGGCTCCACTTGAAACCCTTCGCTCGTCAGCCAGGCGGCAACCGCGGCCACGTCTGCGGCGGAGTTCGAGTACGTACTGGCGAAGGCCGCCGGCGTTAACCAATGGTGGTACACGGGCGAAGATGGGTTCTGAAGGTTTGTCAGTTCCGTAGCTAGAGCCTGCTGCTGCTCCGCCGAGGGCTTGAGCAGCAACAGCATCCGGTTGAGCATCTCGTCTGCCGGCGCCGCACCCTCGTCCGATCCGGTTGTGCTCAGGGGCGGCTGGCTTCCGGCGAGCGCCACCATCCCGCTGCTGCGCCAGTCGCCTGCCAGCCGGGACGGCTGGCTCTGCGCCCAGGCTGCTCCAAGACAACCCAGCAGAAGAATCGTAAACGGCAGACCAAACCTTCGCTTTTGTGCCATGTTCCTCGCCGTATAGCGTGTCTCATCAACCCCATGCGGATGGCCCAGCTTCGTGTGGGACGCGGCAACAAGCCGGGATCCCAACGGCAGGTTCTTAGCCGTTGGGGTAGAAGCCGAAGCCCACGAGCTTGGTGAACCACCCGGGTTCTTTATGAAGCACGCTCTACACAGTCTCCGCAACCCTCGCGCCCCGTTCCAATCACACAAATAGGGGATCGTTCCCCTCTCCCTGCATGGAACAGCCCCTGGATCCCGCATTCTTTCAAACGCGGTTTGCGATTCGTTGCGCTTCGCACTGATTGTATAGCGGTTGAGGGTGATGGAACAGCAGATTCTTATCGGCAGAGCCTCCCTGCCTTGAGACAGGGGTGCTGCCGGTGGTTCCCCGCATCCCGGCAGCAAAGGGGAGCCGCTGCGGCCTCGGCCGCCGGCTCACCCCTATTGAATGCCTAGAACCGACAGTACCTGGGGCTTGGGCTCGTCCACGGCCAGCAGGTTGTGGCATACCGAGCAGTCCATGGGAATCATCGATCCATCCTTGGCCACGTGGCTGCCGTCGTGGCAGCGGAAGCAGCCCGGATAGCTCATATGTCCGATGTGGTTCGGATACGTTCCCCACGTCACCTTCATAAAGGGAAACACGTTTTCACAGTAAAGCGTCACCAGCGCCTTGCCCGCCTCGCTCACCGACGCGGCTTGCGAGGTCATTACCTGTGGAAATCCGGCGCGGTAGAAGGCGGTAAGCTGCTCGGGAATCTCCACCCGCGCCTGGGCTTGGCTGGTATAGCTCGCCTTCAGCAGCTTCAATCCCTCCTTGTGCACCCAGGGCAGGCTGGGACTGATCGCTCCTTGGCTCATGGCCTGGTCGATGGCCTGTTCCGCGGTGACAAAGGGGTGCGCCGTACTGTTGTGGCAGTCGATGCAGTCCATCCTCCGCAGTTCTCCCTTGGGCCTGCCGCTGCCCGGCGGCAAAGAACTATACACAGTTTTCGTCCCATTCGGATGCACCACCTCTACCCAGGGAATCTTGCTTAGGTTTTTGTCGGTGGCAACGTACTCAATGTCCCCCAAATGCACCCCGTGAATCCCGGTCCGGTGCGAGAACGAATCCACTCCGCCCAGGTGCAGAATCAGCACCGTCTGGGTCTCGGTGTTCTGTTGGTCGTCGCCGAAGCGCGAAAACACCATCAGCAGGTCTCCATTGAACCGGTTGGGCGTATGGCAGCTCTCGCAGGTGTAGCGCGCCGGACGCAGTTCGTTCACCGGCACTGGAATCGGCATTGGATAGCTATCCGTCGCCACTTCAAAAACCTGCCTTGTGCCTTCCACCTTGGCTGCAACGTAGGACCCCAGGCCCGGCCCGATATGGCAAGCCACGCACGGCACATGGGAGTGCGGCGAGATCTGATAGGTTACAAACTGCGGCTCCATCACGTGGCACGCCCGCCCGCAGAACTGCGGCGAATCCATGTAGGCCGCCCCGCGATAGCTGGCCACCGACACCACCAGCAGGTTGGCGATAGTGGCTACCAGAACAATGTCCACACCGTGGCGGAACACCGGGTCGCTAAGGTTGATCTTGGGAAATACTGCCGGAATCTGCCCGGCCTTCTGCAACTTCCTGCGGCGCTCGATGATTCCGATGGGAATCAATATCAATCCCAATACAAACAGCAGCGGCAGCAGAAAGGCAAAGATGATATTGAGATAGGGATTGCTGACGCCCTGCCTGTACAGTGCGACGAACAATATCCAATACCCAAGGACGGCTATGCCCGATGCAGTCGTGATGGCGCCGCCGATCAGGCTGATAGGGTTGTTGCCGAAGAAAAGCGCCGGCCGCACCCAGTTCTCCCGAAAACTTTGCAGTGATGACATCCCGCCTCCACATTAAGTGGATAGCCCGCCGGAAACGGCGGGCCTCGCTAATTTTTAAATCGTATATCTCAATTGCGCCGCTTACTTCTTGATGAGGGTGCGCAGGTAAGCGGCCACTTCGCTGATCTGCGCATCCATCAGTTTACTTTTCCACCCCGGCATCTTGCCCTTGCCATTTTGAACCGCGGAAAACATCTCTTTGGGCGTCAATTGCTTCATCTCCGGACTGGTGACTGGCAGCACACCCAGCAGCCGCTCCAGGGCGGGGTTGGGAATGCCGCCAGCGCCATGGCAAACCTGGCAGTGGGCTTTGAAGATCGCCGCGCCTGGGGATTGCGCGAAGCCTGCGGCGCTAACCAGACACACCACTGCGGTCAACAGCAGGAGAGATCAAGTCATAGGTTTCACGGCCAGACTCCTTGAGTTCCTTGAAGGCTTTCGCGCAGTTCGAGACACACCCCCGCCCTCTCCCCGCGGACACCTCAGCCTTCCAGCGTTCACGCGCCGCGCGGTTCCGCCCTTCTTGCTCTTACTTCGTCAGGGTGCGGAAGTAAGCCACTGTCGCGCGGATCTGTGCGTCCGTCAGTTGGCTTTTGAACGCCATCATCTTGCCCTTGCCGTTCTTTACCGATGCGAACATCTGCGCCGGCGTGAGCTTCTTCATCGCCGCAGAGTTGGCCGCTGGAATGCCCATCATCTTGGCCATTCCGGGATTAGGGATGCCGCTTGCACCGTGGCACATTTGGCAGTGGGCTTGGTAGACCGCTTTGCCTGAGGATTGCGCAAAGCCCATTACGCCGGCCAAACACACTCCCGCGGCCAGCACCAGCAGCGTTCGAATCATATTTTTCATGATCACACTCCATCAGTATTTTAGTGCAATTTTGCAATACAAGCGCCCAGATCGCAAGGGCTTTGCAATCACCGTGACTGCCAAGCCGCTTCCACCGGCCTGAGCGCATCATCGCGCACCTGCCGCGTGACTCCATTCTTGCGTCTTTGCTTACGCCGGACTGATCCTACGTTTGGCGCCTCAATCGAGCCTGAAATAGCGATCTTTACTTCTTCATGAAGGTGCGGAAGTACTCCACCGCCGCCTTGACCTGCGCGTCTGTCAGTTTGCCTTTGAACGCCGGCATCTTGCCCTTGCCGTTCTCTACAGCCGCGATCATCAGCGCCTCGCTGTCCTTTTTCATCGCCGGATCGTTGGCCGCCTTTACGCCCATGATCTTGGCGATCCCCGGAAAGGGCACGCCAGAGGTTCCATGGCAGCCCTGGCAACGAGCCCTGTACGTCGTCTGCCCCGGCGGCTGGGCGAGGCCCACGGCGCCGGCCAGAAAAACCGTTGCGGCCAGCACCACTGCCAATCGAATCATCTTGCTCATTGCGAGTCTCCTTTTGTGTACCTTCGCCGCTGTCTTGTCTTACCCATCCTGCGGAGCCGCAGCGCCGGAGATCCTCCCTGTGCCCGCCGTGGCCGGTCCGGTCCTGGTGGCCGCTGATGTTCACCCGGCCGCGCCTGTGCAGGCCTTGCGCGCTGATCCGGCCGGCGCCGCTGTTTTCGTCCTTACTTCTTGATGAACGTGCGGAAATAAACCACCGCAGCCCTGATCTGCGCGTCCGTCAGCTTGCCCTTGTACGGCTGCATCTTGCCCATGCCGTTGCGCGTCGCGGCGATCATCTCCACCTCGCTCATCTTCTTCAGCGCCGGATCGGTGACCGGCTTTACACCCATCATCTTGGCCATCCCAGGGTTCGGGATTCCCGCTGTTCCGTGGCACATTTGGCAATGGGCCTTGTAAACCGCCTCGCCCGATTGCGCGAAGCTCATGGCGCCGGCCAGAAACATGGCCGCAGCCAACACCGCTTGCATCCGAATCGTCTTGCTCATGGTAAAACTCCTGAATCTCCCTCGCCGTCGGCAGCCCCCGGCGTGCCGGCAGCCGTGCGTGGTTTCTCCAAGAAGTGCGTTTTACTCTGTGTGTGCCTGCCAGGTATTCCCTTGCCTAGAGGCGATTTTTCTTCAAAAAAGGGTGGACCGGCAAAACCCCGCTTTCGGCCCACCCCAGCTATCTCCGCCGTGAAAGCGGTTGCAATCAAAACTGGTAGTGCATTCCCATGGTCACGTTATTAGCGTGAAAGTTGCGCGGCGCGGTCTCGCCGGCAGGCGAAATCGTCAGGCCGGTCTGATAAGGCAGCGACGTGCACAGAACCGGCGTGGCTGTCGGGCTGGTTGAGGTGCTGCAATACTGAGGCCCAGAAGGCCCGCCCTCGCCATAGCCATAGAAGTTGTACGTCGCATTCCAGGTCAATCCCGGATGCACCATCCACGCAACCTCGACAAAGGGAGACTGGTAGGTGGACACCAACGAACCGTTCACCTGACGCGCGTCGTTGAAGAACCGGCTGCCGTTCACCGAGTTGATGTTGTAGCCGATGTTGGATTTGAGCGATTTATTCAAAGTCAGAGTCAGCGCCCCCGATCCGTACTGCGTCGGGGCCTGTTCAAAGTCCCGCCCGTACCAGTCCACCAGCGCGGTGCTGCCGTGCGGGCTCACGCCCGCGCAAACCCCGTTCGAGTAGACATTGGGCACGTTCGGTACCGTACCAGGAGCCGGGGCGCTGCCGGGCATGGTGCTCGTGGCGCCGGCGTCATAGCAGATGTTGGTGGCCGCGTACACATCGGTATAGCCGTAATTCAGGTCCAGGCCATAGGGCTTGCCGGGAGGCTGCAACACCGCGCCCAGCGCCACCGCACGGCTGTAATCGACGTGATCGAGCGGTCCGTAATACGTTGAGCCGGTCTCCGCGTTGGCGTTGGTGTTGTTATGGTCCTCGGTGTCGTTATAAGCGCCCGTAATCGTAGCCCACTGCCTGGGCTTGTACATGGTGTGCACCCGGTATTGCCAGAATTGCCGCGGCTCGACCGGCGTGAAGGAGTTGTCGGCGTAGAGCATCTCCACGCTGCCATCGATATTCCAGTTGCTGGCGGGAAACATTGCTATGTGCAAGATTCCGCCGTTCTGGTGAATGGTGACCGTGCCGCCTGAACCCACGCCCCCATCCTCGCCCACCGGCAAAGGGGCGCCGTGCGGAGTGCCCTCGGCCACAATGTTAGTGCGGTAGCGATAGGTAAGCGAAAGCATTCCGTGGGACCACGCGTCCCAGGTTCCCGTCAGGTCGTTGGTCACCAGCTTCTGGCCAAAGAAGTCGGGCGTGGCCGTGCCGTTGGGGCTTCCCTCAACCGTCGAGGCAGGCCCGGGCGCCAGCGGCCCGTTGTAGTTGATAGTTCCATATCCAGGGGCAGTGGCCGAGCTTTGAATCTCGGTGGCTCCTGCCGTTATGTTCGCTGTGCCCGGCTCCTGCACATTGGAGTAATCGAATTGGTCCGAGAGGCTCACCTTACTATTCGCCTGCCACACGATGCCATAGTCGGCGGCCAGTACCTCCCGCTTGGCGCTCGCCGCGCCCGTGAAGGTCATAGAGTTAATCGTATAGCCGGGGTTGCCCCTTGCGGGAGCCACATAATCGAGGCCCTGAAATTCCTCGTAGTAGTTGGGCAGGTTTAGGTTCGCGTTGGTGTAGCGCACATCGCCGTTCATCGCAACATTCTTGATGCTCGTGCTTTGGAAACGGAAGATTTCCGTGGGGTACAAAATGCGCGTCGGCTGGCTGCGCAGGTAGCTAACCACAACATTGCAGGCCGGGTTGATTACCGGCTTGCCGCCGGGAGTGGTCGAGGCCGAAAGCAGCGAGGCCGACCCCATGGCGCCGGAATCGCAGTTGCTGCTCGTGTAAGGGGTATAGCTGTTCCAATCGCCCAGCGCCACCGGCTGTCCATCGGCCTCTTGCACCATGTATTGGCTCGGCGCCATGGTGAAGTAAGTGTTCTCTTTGTAGTGGTCGATCTCCTCCGCAAAGGTCAACTGTGTCGCCCGCACCGGCTTCCAGTCGATCTCTCCCATGAATTCGTCGGTGCTGTTGCGCTCAAACTGCTCCAGCAGCGCATTGTTCGCGCCCACCGATTCGCCGGGGCTCAGGCTGGGCCCCTGAAAAATATCCTGTTCGTACCCGAACTTGTAGGTCACCTTCGACTCGGGAAGCAGCGTCAGATTGCTGTTCGTCCTGCGCCGCACCGTGTTGAACATCACCGGCGATGCCTCCACCTGCGGCCACGCCAGCGATGTGCCCGAGGTGCCGATGGGTATCGACTGCCCGGAGGGAATGTCGGGGTTGTTCAGCAAATCGTAGTTGAAGTACTGGCGGTCGCGAGTGAACGTCCCATCGAACTCGTAATACTTTCCCTTGGAGATGCTTAACGAGGCGAAGTTGTTAGGATCGCCGCCAAAGCCGTTGCTGAAGGCCGAGAGATCGTCGAAATAAGGATGCTTGTTGCCCGGCAGCGCATGAAGCTCAAAAGTCTCGCCCTGCACGCGCGGCCCGGAACGCAAATTGACCAGCGTGTCATACATGGCCCCGCCGCCCGTAACGTTGGCCATGCGCCCGCCGACATCGACGCTCCCGTGCGCCGCATACCCCGCGGGGACGCTCATCGGCGCCTCCGGCTGTGGAAGCGGGTTGCTCGGCGTCGGATTCTGGGCCTGCGCCGCGGCCATGCCCGCCGCAGTGGTCAGTATGAAAATGGCTCCTCCAATACCCCCCGCGATGCGTTCCATCCTGGCCGTAGAAATCTCTTCATTGGACCGCCGGAAAAACCAGCCAATCTTCTTCATAATGAAGCCTCGCTTGTAAAAAATGTCGCTCACTTTCTTGCCTTTCAAGTGCGTGCGAAGTTGGTACGGGGCCCGGGCCGCGTCCTCCGTGCGACGGCAGGACGCGGCGCTGCTCCATTACTTGAGAAAAGCCGCATTCAAATTCGACCCATGGATAAACGTGTGGCAACTGGTGCACGGCTCCAGTTCCGCCGATCCCGCGTTCATCCCGTGGACCGTGCCCGCGGCTACCGGGCTGTGGCACTGGTTGCACAATACGTTCACATCCGGCATGTTCAGCAGCCGCGCGTTCTCTGAGCCGTGCGGCGTGTGGCACGCCATGCACCCCTCTTCCCGTACCACCGGGTGCTCGTACACAAAAGGCCCGCGCACATCCATGTGGCACTTGGTGCAGATCATGTTTTCATCGGCCGTGTCCCTCAGGTTGTTCTGCTGGAACGTGCCGTGAACATCGTGGCAGTCGCTGCACTTCACCGCTCCTTCGGGCACCGGGTGGTGGAAGGGCATGTTGAACGCCGACTTCACGTCCGTATGGCACTGGTAGCAGAGCTGAGGCTGCGGCGCCTTGAGCAGGTCGGCCTTCACCGCGGCGCCGTGAATGGTGTGGCAACTCAGGCAGCTCAAGCCCCCCTCGGCATGTGGCGAACGCTCGAAGTCCGGGTGCGTGGAGGCGTGGCAGCGCAGGCACATATCATTGATTTGCTGCGGTGACGCCTTGGCTGGATCGAAGATCTTGGTTACGTCCCCGCCCCCCGCCACGTGCAAGCTGCCCGGCCCGTGGCAGTTTTCGCATGTGATGCCCTTATCGGCGTGCAAATTCACCATCTGGGTGTGGGGATTGCCGGCGAATCCCTTCACCACATCCGCGTGGCACATGGCGCAGGTTTGCTGGCCCACAAAGGTCGCCCCTGGGATTTGCGGACTCGGCGCGTTGGCTGCCTGCTTGGACGGCGCCGTGGCCCCCAGCGCCCTGGCGCATACCAGGCACATCCCCACCATCAACACCCAAAAAGCTCGCAGTCCCGGCCGGACTCCCGGAGCCGCACTCATTGGCATTCGCGTTACAGGCCCATCTCTATGCATCAAAGTTTCCGCCTTTGCCACTCTTTTTGCTGCTTTCGTTGCACATCGATCTCGCACACTGTTCTCAGAGTAAATCGATTTACTCTTCGCTCCGAAACGATTCCGCGCGCGGGATCGCAACCTTCGGTGACGCTTCATGCTGTATGAAATATCACCGATGCTCAGAGATTATAACTGGCTTCAATTAAATTCGGTGACATTCATCACAGCCCTGCCTCCTGTACCCTGCCGCCGGATACCCGCGCATGGCGCGGCTGGCAGTCGCACGTACCGCCTCATTGATGTGAGGACCATCACATCCAAAGCCGGGCTCCCGGCGCGAAACTTAATAAACAGTACAGCCTTCACGTGCGGGAAAGCTCTGGCATCACGGTTGCGGTCGCGGACCAGGCGGGGATGGCCAGGGTTTTTAAGCACAAAGGCGCCACATCGGGAACGGACGGGGCAAGACGGTGGCGGACACAGAGATTTCAGCGGAGTTGCTGGCGCGGCATAAGCCTGTGGGCCGTCAGGTGCCCACCGGCTGCGCGGCGTGTCCGAACCGCCGCCCGGGATGGTTTTGTTCGCTGGGCAGCGCCGTCCTGGCTGATCTGGAATTGGCCACCAGCACCATCTCTCTGCCCGCGCAGGCCTCTCTTTTTACGCAAGGCGAAGACGCCCGCTGCCTCTATCTCATCTGCAGCGGTTACATCAAGCTCACCGCCGGCCCTGCCGGCGACCGTCAAATGATTGTGCGCGTAGCCGGGCCAGGCTCCATTCTCGGCCTCTACGCGGTTCTCTCCCACGGCGATTACGAGGTTTCTGCGGAATCGCTCACCGCCGCCCAGTTGCGCCCCGTCGAGCGGGAACGATTCCTCGTCTTTCTCCGCAACCATAAAGAGGCCCAGATGCGCGCCGTCCAGTGCATCTGCCAGGAGTACCGCTTCGCCCTCCAAGACGCTTGCCGCATCGCGCTTTCTGACACCGTGGCTGTGCGCCTGGCCCGTTTGCTCCTCGAACTCGCCCATCAGATCGGCGAACACGTCGCGGGCGGCGAGTACCGCTTCCCACTCCTGCTCACCCACGAGGAGATGGCCTCCATGACCAGCACCACCCGCGAAACCGTTACCCGCACTCTCGGTCAATTCCGCAAGGATGGCTGGATCTCCATCGAGGATTCCATCGTCACTGTCCATGCGCCTGACCGCCTGCAAAATCTTCTTTAGCCGCAGCTCGCTTTTCCGCTACCGTCCGGCCCGCTCGCCGCGTCCAATTCTCATGCTCTTCGGAGTTCTATACTGTTCAGTTGGGAGTACAAGCCAGGTATGATCCGCTTCTTCGCTTGCTTTACTGCTTTTCTTCTCACGTGCTGCGTTGTAACCGCTCAGGATCCTTCTTCCGATCCGGTCACGGCTCCGGCCCCGCCCGGCGTGACCACCACGGAAAGCCCTGAAATCGCTCAGTTCCAGAAACTTGAGGACGACTGGTCCACGGCCGTCAACCAGCACGATCAGTACACGCTGGAAAACGTGCTGTCACCCTTGTTTGTCAACGTGTCGGCCGCCGGCGACATCAGCACCCTCAACCAGGAGGTCGCCCATGTCATCTCCAACGACGACAAAACCTACTTTCTTTCCCAAAAGGTGGTTGCCGTACGCATGTTGGGTGACACCGCCGTGGTGAACGGAACCTATACGCTGCACCACCGGGTCAACTCCCGCGAGGTCACCGACAGAGGTGTCTTTACCCACGTCTACGAACGCGCGCATGACGACTGGCAGTGCATCGACTCCCAGCGCACGATCGTCAAGCCGGAGTCCACTCCCAAACAGAAGCGCGAATCCGCCGCCGGCGCGGCCTTCCACATCCCCCTCTTCGGCCACTAAAGCATTTTCGGAAAACTGTGGACTGAAGGCACACAGTCAAGCTGCCGCGACCTCAAGGAGCGGCAGCATCATCATCCATCTCAATTTGCGGCGCGGCCCGGCGCGGCCCGCTTCGCCCCCTGCAAACGGGCCCCTTGCAACCGGATTGACACGTGCACCAGGCTCAGCGCCGCCGGCGTTACGCCCGGAATCCGGCTTGCCTGTCCGATGGTCGCCGGCCGCACTTGCTCCAGCTTTTCCCGCATCTCCCGGCTCAGCCCGCTGATCGCGCTGTACTCCATCCACTCCGGAATCGTCACCGCCTCAGCGGCCTTGAGGCGGTCGATCGCCTTCATCTGTTGGTGCAGATAGCCGGCGAACTTGATCTCCGTCTCCACCGCCCGCGCCTCGTTTCGCCGGGCTGCGCGTTCAATCGCTCCGTCTCCACCCTCCGCGCCGGAGAGAACCAAAATCCGGGTTGCGCCATCCTGGCCCCGATCGTCGGCCAAGTGGGCGAACTCCTTGAGCAGCGGATCGCTCTCTAAGTCCTCCTGGATCGCCCGCAGAACCGTCTCCATCGTCACCTCCGGCCGCTTGAGCAGTTGCGCCCAGGTCAGCCCCGTCGCCGCCGTCAACTCGCCGAGTCCCGCGGCGCGCAGCTTTTCGGTGTCCGCCTTGCCCGCCGTGAGCAACTGCTCCAGCGCCGCCATGCGCGCCTGCTTCCGCTCGTACTCCGCCCACGCCTCGTCGCCGATCAGCCCCAGCTTCCGCCCATACGGCGTCAGTCGCCGGTCGGCGTTATCGATGCGCAAATGCAGCCGGAACTCTGCCCGCGACGTGAACATCCGGTACGGCTCGTTGGTCCCCTTCGAGATCAGGTCGTCGATCAGAATCCCGGTGTAGCCTTCGCTGCGGTCCAGCGTAAACGGCGCTTCACCCTTCAGCCACAGCGCCGCGTTGATCCCCGCCATGATCCCCTGGCAGGCCGCCTCTTCGTAGCCGCTGGTTCCATTGATCTGTCCCGCCAGGTACAGCCCCTCCATCGATTTCACGCGCAGCGTCCGGTCCAGCTCCGTCGCGTCCACGCTGTCGTACTCGATTGCGTATCCCGGCCGCAGCATCTCCGCCTCGTCCAGCCCCGGAATCGAGTGCACCATCCGCCACTGCACCTCCATGGGCAGCGACGTGGACATTCCGTTGATGTAGACCTCGTGCGTGTTCAGCCCTTCCGGCTCCAGGAAGAACTGGTGCTGCGTCTTATCGGGAAACTTCACAACTTTGTCTTCGATTGACGGGCAATACCGCGGCCCCACGCCCTGAATGCGCCCCGAATACATCGCCGAACGGTGCACGTTTTCGCGGATCAGCTGCAGCGTCTCTGGCGTGGTAAACGCGATGTGGCAGCTTACCTGTGGCTGCACGATCCGCTTCGTCCTGAAGCTGAACGGCGTCGGCTCCTTGTCGCCCGGCTGCTCCTCGAACATCTCCCACCGGATCGTCCGCCCGTCCAGCCGCGGTGGCGTCCCGGTCTTGAGCCGGCACGTCCGAAGCCCCAAGGCGCGCAGCGCCTCGCCCAGCAGCACGCTGGCCGGCTCGCCGGAGCGGCCCGCCGGGTACCGTTCCTCGCCGCAGTGGATCAGCCCGTTGAGGAACGTGCCGGTGGTGATGATCGTGGCTCCGGCCATCAACCTCCGTCCATCCCGCAGCTTCAATCCCAGAACCCGCCTTAGCACCCGCTCCGGCCGCGGAATCTCACCCAGCTCGTTCGTGTCGGAGCCTGTCTCGAGTGGAGGCGAGAAATTCCTAGTCCCTAGTCCCTCAGTCCCTGAGTCCCTCAGTCCCTGCGCCTCGATCACCAGATCGACGACTTCTGCTTGCCGGATGTGCAACCCCGGCTGCGACTCCAGAACCTCGCGCATCTTCAGCCGGTACTTCTGCTTGTCGCACTGCGCCCGCGGACTCCACACTGCCGGCCCCCGCGACGTGTTCAGCAGCCGGAACTGGATTCCCACCGCATCGGCCACCTCGCCCATGATCCCGCCCAGCGCGTCTACCTCGCGCACCAGGTGGCCCTTGGCCACGCCGCCCACGGCCGGGTTGCAGCTCATCTGCGCAATCAGGTCCAGGTTCATGGTGATGAGCGCGGTCTTCATCCCCATCCGCGCCGCCGCCATGGCCGCCTCGCAGCCCGCGTGCCCGGCACCCACCACCACCACGTCGTATTGTTCCGTAAACGCCATCTCACCTCCATTTTATTGAAAGACTTCCTCCCCGCCCCGCCTTGCCGCCCCACCGCTCACGCAGTTTGGTCAAATCCTCGCCATCCTGCCGGCCCTTTGCAACCGGCCTCGTTCGTCAATCGGCGCCGGTCTTGCGCCTGCGTGTGCGGGGGAATCGCAGGAACGGCGAATGAGGACTGGGCTCAGGATCGCGCTGCCCCTGCGGTGCTGGTCTGCCGGGTGGGCGCACGTTTCCAGGACTGCCCTGCGCTTGTCCTGGGCTATTTTTCCGCCCTCCCTGCGGGACGGACCGCGCGCCCGGTCTATCACTCTGGAAGGGTCAGCGCACCCGGTGGCTCGCTACGGGGCGAGCGGTGCAAGCAATGGCTCCAGCGCCGCAAACGACGCCAACCCTCGCGAACAAAATATGTTCATGCGATTGCCTTGCGTGATGAGCCGCTTCTGGCTGGGAGTGCGGACCTATACTGTTTGGGAAGAAGGAGTGGAAGTTTTCCGCTTCATGAGGCTCTTACGATGACGAACACAATCAGCCGGCGCAGGTTTATCGCCGGTGCCGCATCTTCGATTGCCGCGGCGCGGCTGGGCGCACAGGGCCGCAGCGCGGCTCAGGCCACGCTGGCCGTTCCGGCCGAAGCCACGGGCGCGCGGATGCCCGCCAATTTTGTTGGACTTTCCTACGAAGTGCAGCAGCTTGCGGACCCGAATTTTTTCTCGGAGAGGAATGGGGGATTGATCCGGGAGTTTCGTGCGCTGGCGGCGCGCGGCGTGCTGCGGCTGGGCGGCAACACCAGCGACTTTGCCGAATGGAAGCCCACGGCGGCCTCGCCCGAGCCCCAGCACCCGCAAGTCCGCGCGGTCGAGGGTGAACCCAATGCGCAGTTTTATGCTGTGAGCGCCGAGGCGGTGCGCAACCTTGCGCGCTTCCTGGAGGCGACAGGCTGGACGTGCATCTACGGGATCAACCTGGGCACGAATACGCCGGAGCAGGCTGCCGCCGAGGCCGGGTTTGCGGCCAAGACTCTGGGCGCAAAGCTCGAATACTTCCAGATCGGCAACGAGGCGGATCTTTTCGGCTGGCATCTGCGCGATGCGAAGACGTGGTCGGAGAAGGCGTATCTCAAGGAGTGGCTGCAAATGGCGCGGGCAATTACGGCGGCCGTGCCGGGGGCGAAGTTCGGGCTGCCGGACGTGGCGTCTAATATGCAGTGGCTTACCGGCATCGCGGATGCGTGGCCAGCGATCCAGAATGCGCCGCAAGTAGTTGCGCTGACGCACCATTATTACTTCGGCGGACCGGCCACGAATCCCGCGGTGAACATTCCCAACCTGCTCAGCCCAGCGGCGATGACGAGGGTGCAAAAGATGGCGGACGTGGCGCTGGCAGCAGCCGCAAAGATGGACGTGAACGTGCGCATGACCGAGGGCAATACGTGTTACCGGGGAGGTAAGCCCGGAGTGTCGGACGTCTTTGCGGCGGCGCTGTGGGCGGCCGACTATTCGCTGCTGCTGGCGAGCAATCACTACACCGGGGTGAACCTGCACGGCGGGACTGGCAAATCCGTGGCCAACTCGGTAGGCGGCGTTTTGCCCGGCGACACTCTGCTCAAAGAACAAGGCGCAACGCTGGCGGAGATCGCCACGCACCCCCATCCCTTTTACACCCCCATCGCCACCTTCGGGTCGGAGTACGTGATGGAGCCGGTCGGCTATGGTCTGAAATTCGCGGGCGCGCTGAGCGGAGGCAGGTTTTTCGAGAGCGATTTTACGGCCATGCTCCAGGCGGTGGGAGTGAATGCGACGGCTTATGCCGTGAAGCTCGCCAGTGGACAAACCTCGGTGATCGTGCTCAACAAGGGGCCGGAGCGAGATCTGGCGCTGAACCTCGATTTCGGAACCGGAAAGAGCGGCGAAGTGGAGACCGAAACTCTGCACGCGCCGGCGCTGGATAGCCGTAAGGCGCAGATTACGCGGCCGGCCCGCCCCCTGCGCGCCCAAAACGGCAAATGCACCGTAACCGTACCGCGCGCGACTGGGATGCGGCTGACGCTGAGTTAAGACGGTACCTCAAAGAAGCCCGACTCCGTTGAAGGGGGAATCTCAGCCCGTAGGCATCGACAAGGTTGTTGTTGGACCGTACCCGCATCCGTTCGACGCGGAAGAGTCCGTCAAGATGCTTCTTCGCAGGAGTGGCGTTCACGGGGCAAAAGTGCAGAGGCGGCGGGCAGGGCAAACGCATCTTAATTCTCCACTCCGAGCAGGCGTAACAGGTAGGGGTGATCCCAGGCAGCAGTGAGCCGTTTGCCGTGGACGCCGAGTTTGCAGGTTTTGTCCTGCTTGAGCAGATTCA
>JAJYZC010000057.1 GCA_021800255.1 Acidobacteriota bacterium | reverse complement strand
ATGGTCCTCGCCACAGGATTGAAACTCCGCGAACTCGTCATCATCCCGCAGCTTACCTGGAGCTATGCTGCATAACCTCCTGACTTTTCTGCCCGTTTTGTGCAGATTTTCAATGGACAGGTACTAAGCGGATAAGTGGAGCAAAACTGGACCAAACACCAAGGCCAAGTTTTCGCTATCCGCTGATTTGATTGGAGCGGGAGACCGGGATCGAACCGGCGACATTCAGCTTGGGAAGCTGACGTTCTGCCACTGAACTACTCCCGCACTTTAGAAACACTCCATAACATAGAAAAACTTAGCATATCCAGTTTACTACCTGCATTGTACTGCTAGAAGCACTGCATCCGGGCCTTCCGATTTTTCTTGGTTTCCCCGGCTCACGGTGTCCTGCCATATTCCGAGTACATGCTGTAGGTGGCCGCGAGGCACGGGTGTTTCTGCCCCACCTGGACGCGGCGGTGCGGATCATGTTGGAGAAACCTTGCCGGAGATGGAGTTTTGGCGCGGGTTGCGGGTCAAGCGTAAACTGGCGAACGGCACGATATTCAGCCGAACCATCCGATTTCCGGCAGATCAGAGTGGTCATGACAAAAAAATTATTTACCGCAGGGATTCTTCTCGTTTTGCTGCTGGCAGCCGCCGGCGCGTGCGCCCAGGAGCAAGTGGTTCTCAAGCGCGGCAACGCTACGGTGGCGCTCGAGTCTTACGCGCCCAACATTGTGCGCATCACCATAAGCCTGGACAAGCCGGCCGCCCTGGCGCCGCCGGGGTACGGCATCGTCGCGCGGGCCAATGACGCGGGCTGGCAGTACACGCACAGCGCCACAATGGACACCTACGCATCCGGACAGATGAAGGTGGAGATGCCGGTACCGTATTTCAAACGCCGCGGTCCGCCGCCGGACTGCGAAACTTGCAAGTACTTTCAGGGCTCGGCGCCGTGGATTCCGCTGCGGGTGCTGGGACCCGGCGGCAAGACTTTGCTGCGAATGGAAGGCTGGAGCATGTCCGTGCCCAACACCAAGGACGGCAACGCGCAGATCCTCAGCGAGGTGCAGCCCTCTATCGCCTACAACCACTACGATCCGCGCAATCCCGACCAGGTGTACGACGCGGTGGGCGCGACGTTCTTCTCGCCCAGCGGCGAGCACTACTATGGCCTGGGCGAGAATCAGCAGGGCTATCTCGATCACCGCGACCACCCCGTCCGCTGCTGGAACGACTACACGGCGCCGGCCGGGCCCAGCTTCTGCGTACCTTTCCTGGTAACCAACCGGCACTACGCCGTGCTGTGGGATAACCCCTCGAAGACAACCATCATTCCGGGCTTCAACGAGCAGACCAAGTGGGAGTCGCAGGTGGGTGATCGCGTGTCGTTCTTCGTGATCTATGGGCCGGATACGGACAAACTTTACTCCGGTTACGCGCTCTTGACGGGGAGCACGCCGATGCTGCCCAAAGCAGCCTACGGATACATCCAGTGCAAGAACAGGTACAGCAGCCAGGCCGAGGTAATGGCGGTGGCCGGCGGCTACCGGAAACGGCATCTGCCGCTGGATATGATCGTCGTCGATTGGTTCTACTACACGAATATGGGCCAGATGGACTTCAACCCCAAGTACTGGCCCGACCCCTCGCAGATGAACGCCGAACTGCACAAGATGGGCATCACCACGATGATTAGCGTGTGGCCGCGCTTTGTGCCCACCGACCGCTACTACGAGATGCTGCAGGACAAGGGCTGGTTCGAGCACTTGGCCGGCGGTACCCCAGCCAACGGCCTGCCCTACGACCATGCCGGCTCCGACATCGACACCACCAATCCGGCTGCCGCCAAGTGGTACTGGAACGTCATCAAGGACAACATTCTGAGCGAGGGCTTCAACTATCTGTGGGCCGATGAGACGGAGCCGGACCTGCCGCCGAACGGCAGCTACTTTCACATCGGGCCGGGCGTCGAATACTTCAACGTATACCCGCTCTTCCACACCGCCGCTCTCTACAACGGTTACCGCTCGGAGGGCGGCAAGCGCGGCCTGATTCTCTCGCGCGACGGCTACCTGGGCGTGCAGCACAACAGCACGATTGTCTGGTCGTCAGACATTTATCCGACCTGGGACACTCTGCGGCGGCAGATTCCAACCGGGCTAGACGTGGCGGCTTCCGGGTTGAACTACTGGAGCAACGACACCGGGGGCTGGCAGCCGCTGCCGCCGGTGCACATCCCCAAGCATCCGCCGCTGCTCGATCCGGCCACGGCGCGCAACAACGTGGGCGGGTACCTGGACTATCCGGAGCTATACACGCGGTGGTTCGAGTACGCCGCGTTCCTGCCCATCTTCCGCACCCATGGCACCCGGAAGTACAACGAGGTGTGGTCATACGGCACGCCGGCCGAGCCCATCCTGGAAAAGTATCTGCGCCTGCGCTACACGCTGATGCCCTACATCTACTCGCTGGGCTGGTTCACCCACACCACAGGCGCGCCGTTTATGCGGGCGCTGTTCATGGACTTCCCCAACGATCCCAAGGTGGATGAGATCGGGGATGAGTACATGTTCGGCCCGGCCTTCCTGGTGGCGCCGGTTACGACGCAAGGCGCGGCCACCAAGCAGGTCTACCTGCCAGCGGGCGCCGACTGGTATGACTACTGGACGCACGCCAAGTACCACGGCGGACAAACGGTGACCGTGGCTGCCCCGATCGACAGGCTGCCGCTGTTCGTGCGTGCGGGATCGATCATTCCCATGGGCAGCCAGGTAGAGAGCACGGCCGATCCCCAGACCATCACCAAAGTGGAGGTGTGGCCCGGCCGCGACGCCAACTTCACCCTCTACCGCGACGACGGCACAACGTATGCTTACGAGCATGGCGGTTACGAGCTGACGCACCTCTACTGGGATCAGGCCACGCAGAAGTTCAACCACACCGGCGCGCCAGCGTGGACGGCGCCCGACAGCCAGGTGGTGGAAGTGATTCACTAGCGCCTGACGGCATGAATCGGCAATCGATTCTGACCAGGTGCGGGTCTTCAGGCCCGCACTACAGCAGGTCTGGAGACCCGCGCTGCAGCTTTGACCGTTACGAAATCACGCGAATCTAGCACTGGCGGGCGGCCAGCACTGGCGGGCGAATGGATGCCGGCTCCATCGCACCTGCGGAGGAGGATCGATCTCGTCCAACTCAGATTCAAGGGATCCACCGGCCCCTTGAGGAAACTTCTTGCTGCATTCTCCGCTTGTTTCCCATTTCTTCCCCGGCCTGTCAAGCCCGAATCCTTTCATCTGGCTCACGGTCTGGCTTCGATTCACCTCCTGGAACTTGTCCAGTGCGACTGACGTATAAAAACTAAATGGCCGCGTCAAGCGTCTCAAAAAAAGAACCATCCTCAACCCGCGCACAAGAAGGCGAATGTATGACTCGAAGTTTGAAATGCCTGGGCCTATTAGCCTGCCTATGGCTCTGCCTGGTTTCGTTCGTCCAGGCGCAAACCAGCTCACTGCGCGGCAGCGTAATGGACCCCAGCGGAGCCATGGTGCCGGATGCGTCCGTAACGCTCAATGGCAATGGCCGAATCCTCACCACCGTCTCTGACCGCGAAGGCCGCTATGCATTTGCCGGCCTTGCTGCGGGGACCTACGCCCTCACCGCCTCCGCGCCGGGGTTTGCCCAGATCTCGGTTCCCGCCGTCGCCATTGCCGCCGGCCAGACGCGCGAGCTGGTCCTGCACCTGGTGATCGCTGTCGAAAAACAGCAAGTGACCGTCCAGAGCCAGACGCAGAGCATCGGCGTGGGCCAGGACCAGAACGTCAGCGCGACCATCCTCAGCGGCAGCGCCCTCAACGCGCTCTCCGACGATCCCACCGAGCTGCAAAACGAGTTGCAGGCGCTGGCTGGCCCGGCCGCGGGACCCAATGGAGGCCAAATCTACATCGACGGCTTCGAGGGCGGTCAGCTCCCGCCCAAATCCGACATTCTCGAAATCCGCGTCAACCAGAATCCCTTCTCAGCCGAGAACGAACGCATCGGCTACGGACGCATCGACATTCTGACCAAGCCCGGATCGCAGAAGGTGACCGGCCAGGTGGGCAGTTTCGGCACCGATTCGCCCTTCAACGCCATGAATCCGCTGGTGACCACGCAGCCCAGCTACTACCTCTACGGCGTTTGGGGCAGCGTCTCCGGACCGCTCACCAAACATGCATCCTATTTTTTCAACGGCTTCGGAATGGACCTGCAAAACCAAGCCATCATCGACGCTGTGAATCCACAAAACCTGAGTCAGAACTTTAGCGAAGCCTTTCCCACACCCTCCAATACTCTCGTGTTCAGCCCGCGCGTCGATTTCCAGCTCGGCATCAACACGATTACCGTGCGCGACTCGATCTTCCACGCCAGCTCCACGAGCCAAGGCGTGGGCACGCTCAACCTTCCTCAGCAGGCCTACAACTCCGTCAGCGCGGAAAACACCCTCCAGGTCGGCGACACCATCCTGGTGAACGCGCACCTGGTAAACGAAACGCACTTCCAATGGCGGCGCATCCGCAACAGTCAGACTCCCAGCTACACCACTCCCGCCATCACTTTGGAGGGCGCATTTACGACCGGCGGCAACAGCTCCGGCGTGAGCCAGGACCACGAAGATGATTTGGAGCTGCAGAATTACTCCACGGCCACTGCCGGCACGCACACACTGCGCTTCGGCACCCGCTTGTTGAGCTACCGCGACGCCAACTACTCCATCGCCGGCGCCAACGGGTCCTATTTTTTCGCCTCCACCGCCCAATACCAGGCCAGCAAGCCCGAGCAGTACCAGGCCACGATCATCAGCAACCCCTTGGCGCGAGCGCTGGTCTGGGACGGCGCACTGTTCTTTGAGGACGACTGGCGTGTCACGCCCAACTTCGACATGGGGCTGGGCTTGCGCTTCGAGGGGCAGAATCGCATTCACGATCACGCCGCTTGGGCGCCGCGGCTTTCGCTGGCGTGGAGTCCGCACCACAAAGGTTCCTCGCCGGCCAAGACCGTGGTGCGCGCCGGCTACGGCTGGTTCTACAATCCCTTCACGGTCGCCAATTTCTTTGGCAATGCCAGCGCCGCGCCCTATGTGATTCAGACCATCCACAACAACCTGATTAACCAGCGCAGCTACGTGGTCAACAATCCTGCCTTTTACAATCCCAACGCCGCAGAGCCCGCCTCGGTGGTCGAGTCTGCCAGCGGCACGGCGCCGAACGAGAACACCATCGACCCACACTTTCACCTCGCGCTCGACATGCAGGCAGGCGTGGGCGTCGATCGCCAGATCGCCAAAGGCGTAATGGCGAACGTCACTTATCTTTACACCCAGGGCGTGCACCAATACTTCACCGACATTGCGAACGCTCCGGCTTTCGACCCTTCCACGTACACCATCACCGGCACTCCGCCTTCCGTTTACAACTACCAGTACCAATCCGGCGGCGTGTACAAGGAAAGCCAGTTGATCTTCACGACCAGCGTGCGCTGGAAGAAGCTGGGCCTCAACGGCAATTACACCTTCACGCAGGCCAATAGCGATACCCAGGGCGTCAACTCATTTCCTTCCGTGCCCGATGATCCCGGCCTCGATTACGGACGCGCCACCTTCTCCATTCGCCATAAGATGTTTCTGATCGGCACCTACGCCGCGCCGTATGGAATCACAGCAGCCGCGCTGATCATGGCGCAGTCGGGCACGCCCTTCAATGTAACCATCGGCCAGGACTATACGGGCGACAACCAGTTCAACGCGCGGCCCACTTATGGCGTGTGCGGCGCGCCCAGCGTAGTGTCGACGCAATATGGGTGCCTCGATACCGATCCCGTCGGCACAGGGGAGAGGATGATTCCTATGGACGTGGGCACGGGGCCGGCCAACGCAAATTTGATCATGCGCGTGAGCAGAGTTATAGGTGTCGGCCCCAGGGTCAAGCCCAAGGGCAGCGGATGGTCGTTTCACCCCGGCGGTTCCAGCGTGAGCGGACGCGGCCTGAGCGGAGGCGGCGCGGCCGTTCGCCTTGACGCCGAGGTGCCGCGCAAGTACAGCTTGGCTTTCTCTCTGTCGGCGATCAACGTATTGAACGCGGTCAATCTCGCGCCGCCCGACGGGGTCCTGAATTCGCCGCGCTTCGGTCAGAGCCTTGCGTTAGCGCCCGGCCAGTTCTCGCCGCCCGTGCCAGGCAACCGCGTGATCTTCTTCGAGTCCACCTTCGCGTTCTGAGGGCGATTCATCAGCAGCCGCGCATCAGAGCTCGCTCATCCCTCCCTGCGCCGCAGACGCAAGAGCAGCCGCGCCGAATCGCGGATATTACGGCATTTTCGGAAATACTGGGAGCGATTGAGAGCCGAGAAAGTGGATTTTTCTTCAAGAAAAATCCACTCAACGGGAGCGGTTCCGGTCTACACCTTTTCCGAAAATGCTACTGCGGCGGCATGGCCTCCATCCGGCGTATTTCATTCCTCCACGTGCATGGTCGCGTGGAGCGGGGTGTCGGCCGAGGAAGAGCCAACGACAATGGTGTAATTGCCGGGGACCATAACGAAAGCATTCTTGGCCACGTCGAAGATGGACAGCGTGAGCCGGTTCATGGAAACGGTGACCGTCTTCGATTCCCCGCCTGTGAGCGTCACGCGCTCCCAGCCCACTAGGCGCTTATAAGTGTTCTCGCCGCTAGCGGCAGGCAGGATGGCATACACCTCGGCGACTTCGGCTCCGGCGCGCGAGCCGGTATTGCTGACCGTAAAAGTGGCAGTGCGCGTTGCCGCATCCACGCGGAGACCGGAAAAAGCATACGTGGTGTAGGAAAGACCGTAACCGAAGGGGAAGAGCGGAGTCTCATGCTGCGACTCAAACCACTTGTAACCCACGCGCGCACCCTCGATGTTGTAATCGACATCGAAGGGGACCGGCTTGTTGTGATGAGCTGCGCCGGCTGCGGCGCGGGCTTGAGTTTCGGCGGCTAAGCCTGGAACCTGCGGACGGGGAAGCTGTGCGTCGTCTTTGGGGAAGGTGATGGCCAGGCGTCCGGATGGATTGACGCTGCCAAAGAGAATGCCTGCGAGGGCCTGCGCGCCGCCGATGCCGGGAAACCATGCCTCGATAACACCCTGAACCTGGTTGACCCAGGGCATGGCGACCGGGCCGCCGCTCTCGATCACAACAATGGTGTGGGCGTTGGCTTTGGCGACGGCCTCGACCAGTGCGTCCTGGTTATTGGGCAGCTCGATGGTAGGCCGGTCCATGCCTTCGCTCATCCACTCCGTGACGAAGACGATGGCGACCTGCGACTTTGCGGCCAGCGCCGCCGCGGACTGAACGTCGCTGCCGTCGTTGTACTGAATGCCGGCGCTGGGATCGTGCCGGCGAATGCTGCGCTCCGGCGAAGACGGAAACCAGACGTGCTCATCCCAGTGCGCGGGGCCCGGATGCGGATCAACGGCACCACCGCCGGGCGCGTCCACCTGCGCGGAACCGCCGCCCGACAAGACGCCCACATCGGCATGGCCGCCGATGAGCGCAATGGAGTGGAGGCTGGCGGCTGAAAGCGGCAGAATATGGTCCTCGTTGCGCAGCAGAACGATGCTCTCGCCGGCGATGTGCTCGGCCTCGCGTCGGCCCAGGAAGGGGTTCACCTCCTCGGTCTGCGGCGGGTTGTCGATGACGCCATTGGCGAACATGCTGCGCAGCACGCGATGCACCGCGCCGTTCAGGCGCGACATAGGAACCTGGCCATCTTCAATCGCCTTTTTGAGCGGCTCGCCAAGATAGGTCGAGCCGGGCTGCTCCTGGTCCAGGCCGGACATAAAAGCGTGTACGGCCGAATGCGTGCCGCCCCAGTCGGAGAGAACAAATCCCTGGAATCCCCAATCCTTTTTCAAGACCTGGTTGAGAAGGTAGTCGTTCTGGCAGGACCAGTCGGCGCTGGTGTTTGCTGGGGTTATGGTTTCCCTGTTGTAGGAGCACATCACCCCGGCGGGATGGCCCGTCTGGATCGCAATCTGAAATGCCAGAAGGTCGCTCTCGCGGGCGGCGCGCTCGGTCAGTTCGGCGTTGTAGATGGTGCGCCCAGCCTCCTCATCGTTGAGGGCGTAATGCTTCACGTCCCCCATCACATGGTTCGACTCCACGCCTTTTTCGACGTTGCCCACAGTAGTCCCGGCCAGCAGCGGGTCCTCGCCCGCGTATTCGAAGTTGCGCCCGTTGCGCGGGTCGCGGGCCAGATCCACGCCGCCGCCGATCGACATGTTATAGCCGGTCTCGCGCAGCTCGCGGCCGATGACGTCGCCGAAGAGAAAGAATGCCTTGGGGTCCCAACTGCTTGCGGCGCCCAGCACCGATGGCAGCAGCGTAGCGTAGTGGCTGCCGGCCGCGGAGAGCCGCACGCCGACAGCCGAGTCGGCCATGTTAATGCCGGGAATGCCAAGACGCGGAACGCCCTCCACGTAGCCGGCGCCGCCCAGCGAACCCTTGGGGATTTCAGCATGCCCGCGCAGACCGTTCCAGCCCGTCCCGTGAACGAAGTTGAGTTTTTCATTCAGAGTCATTTGCCGGATCACTAGGTCGGCGCGCTGGTCCGGTGAAAGCGACTTGTTCATCCACGGCCAGTGGTGTGCGGAAGTTTGCTGCGAGGCTGGGGATTGCGCAAACGCGGTGAGCGCGACGGCGAAACAGACAGCGCTCGCAAAACGCAACGCACGAGGTACAGAGAAGGATGGCATGAGGAAACCTCTTGAATAGAACTCGCCATGCTACATGGCGCCAGAGGTGCCCGTCAACCGTAGTCTGTCCGCAGTTTTTGGTTGAGGGGTGTAAGGGGAGTATTGACGAGGCCGGAACGTGGAAAAAGGCGGGCGGCGGGTTCACCTTTTGGGCGTTATGTTGCGGTAGTGAAGCACGATAAAAAGTCCAAGACGAGCAGTCCTGCCGAGGGCGCGTTTTCATTCGAGATCGACGGCCAGACGCTCAACGAGACGATCACCGCCTTGGGTGGGGCGCCGCTATTGGCGCGGGCGCTTCGTTCGCTGGGTGTGCCGGGCGGCGTCGAGCGCCACTTGCACATCAAGCAGCGGGAACGCAGTTTCGACGAAGCCGCCTATGTGGAGAGTTTCCTGGTGCTGAACGGCATAGGCGGCGATTGCCTGGAGGATTTCGACCAGGTGCGTGAGGATGCGGGCTTGACTAAGTTGATGGGCACGCGATTCCCTCGTCCGAGACGTCGCGCAAGTTTCTCCACCAGTTTTACCTCTGTGGCGCTCATGATTGCGGTCTTTGGGGCCTTGCGCAAAGCCATCGGATCAACACCGCTGGTTAATGCCATCGTCACACCTCGCACCGCTGGAGGCCAAAATGCCCCCAGGAGGAACGTGGCTTGCGCAATACCGCTTTGTACGTCGAAAAGCAAAAAGTCGCTTATTTTCAGCGGCTTTTCGTGACTTTATCGATTGTTTTTGGATGTCTTAGAATCAAGAAATGGTAGGCACGATTGGATTCGAACCAACGACCTCTTCCGTGTCAAGGAAGCGCTCTAACCAACTGAGCTACGCGCCTCTGCGAGTGACATGAGGTAGTCTATCAGGACTGGCGGCACTGGAAAAGGGTGGCTGCGCGCGGCAAGGGCGTCACTCCCTCCCTATGCTGTACCATCGTTGACAAACGAAGGACTCTCCACCCGCGCTATGGCGAGCTGCCATGGAAGCGCCATTTTGGGTACGATGCACCGAGCAGCAGGCGGATGGGTCGCAAAGAAAAGATGCGCAGAGAGGGTAAGGGGGAATCTAGGGTGGTTTTCCGGTGCTTGTAGAATACCTAGACACGTGCAGTGCGGCGTTTTTTCCCACCCCAACGGCGAAGACCTGTCGCCGGGGACACTGGCTTGAGGAACAATGCCACGCAGAGGTTGCGCTGCACGCTACACCAATCGGAGAACCTCGATAGGAATCCGCGCCAGTCTGCTCCCGCGCCCTGCTATCCTGCTTTTTCACCATTGCCATGAAGGAACCGAGCCTAAGCCTAAACCCGCTGCGCGCCACGCCGAACCTGCTCACGTTGCTGCGAATCTGTCTGGCGCCGTTTTTGGTTGCGGCCATCCTGGAGGGCCACTACGCGTTGAGTTTCGTGCTGTTTGCCGCCGCCGGGTTGACGGACGCGCTGGATGGCGCGCTGGCCCGGATGCTCAAGCAACGCTCCATGTTGGGCCATTACCTCGATCCGGTAGCCGATAAGCTGCTGTTGAGCACGCTCTTTGTGGTGCTCATGTACAAGGGGCTGATTCCCACCACGGTCACGGTTCTCGTCTTTGGCAGGGACGTGGGCATCCTGCTGGTGGCGGCCATTCTCTATGCGGCGGCGGGACGGCGGGAGTTTCGCCCCAGCCTCTTTGGAAAGGCCAACACGGTGGCTCAGATCGGCGCCGTAGCGGCGGTGCTGCTGCGTGAGATTACCCCAGCCAACTGGGTAGCCATGGTGAAGCTGGTGGCGCTGGATACGACCATGGTTCTGACCGTGGTGTCGGGGCTGCATTACGCATGGATTGTGTCCCGGCGCGGGGGCGTTGCGGCTGGCAACGGAACCGCACTCCGGTAACGCGCGGCGGGCACACAGTCACAGCCTGATTCATAAACCCTATGCAGATGGCTTGGCCCCACGCAGGGTGCGGCACGAAGCCGCGAACCACAAGCATGGCCTGCCATAGGCTCCGGCGTATCTCATAAACCCGATGTGGATGGTCCTGCCTCACGTAGAACCCGGCAACAAGCCGGGTTCCAGGAGCTTGGCCGGCCACAACCGTCATTTCGGAAACACGCTCTACGGCATTTTCGGAACAACTGGGAACGATTGAGAGCCGTGAAAGTAGATTTTTCTTGAGGAAAAATCCACTCAGCAGGAGCGGTTTCGGTCTACATCTTTTCCGAAAATGCTTAGGAATCGTCCGAAACATTTTTGGTTTCAACGGAATCCTCAATCTCCATGTCACGAAACTCTTCAGAGTTGAAGACCTCGCCACATTCCAGGCACTCGACAAACTCCGTATCTTCGTGCCGGGAAACGATTCGAACCTTGGGATGTCTGCACGCGATCGCCATGGCTGGTTGCGTCACTTGAAAGAGGTGCTCTTTCCGCCAGATTGTAGCGGTCTGGTGGCCAATTGCAAACCAATTTTTTGGGAAACTCAGCTCCGCCGTCAAGATTTTTCCTCCCCAGGAGCGCGAAAAGGGATCCTGAGGGGGTATTGGAGGGAATCCTACAAAGGATTCCAGAGGGCTTGAAACCACGACATAATTGGTCGTATACTGAACAAGGCCATCGGGGGAGGATCGAGCGTGCTCAAGCTGACCAAAAAGGCGGATTACGGGCTGATAGCGCTGAAGTATTTGGCAGAGCACCCGGAAACACCGGCGGTGAGCGCCAAGGACGTGGCCGACACCTACGGCATTCCGCCGCAATTGCTGGCCAAAGTCTTGCAGCGGCTTACCAAAAGCGGATTGCTGCGCTCCCATGCGGGCATGAATGGCGGCTATTCGCTGGCGCAGGACGCGCGCCAGATTTCGGCCTACGAGGTAATTCACTCGATTGACGGGCCGTTTTTCATCACCTCCTGCGTCAAGGGTGCGAAACCCTGCGAGCTGACGCCGAGCTGCACCGTCAGAGAGCCACTGGCGCGAGTCAACGAAACGATTGCCGGGGTGCTGAAGAGCATCAGCATCCAAGATTTAGCTGAGCAGGAACCGCACACCGCCGCGCACGGCGGCGATGCGCAGGGTTTGGTTTCACTTTCGGCGCACGGAACGGAGTGAACGCGGCCGGCGGCGTGAGGGAAGCTAGAACGGCCGCCGGCGGGAAGGACACGGCGAACCACGCGAACTCCGCAGCGCCGTTTAGCGAGGATGGAGCAGAAGATGAGCACAGTTGTCAGCCAAGTAGAGGTTCCGGCGGGGGTTCACCTGCCGATTTATATGGACAATCAAGCCACCAGCCCGCTGGATCCGCGGGTGCTGGAGGCGATGATGCCTTATTTGACCACCACGTTCGGAAATGCAGCCAGCCGCAACCATTCGTTTGGATGGGAGGCCGAGAAGGCCGTGGACGCGGCGCGCGAGCAGATCGCCAAACTGATCGGGGCTACCGCCAAGGAGATCATCTTCACCTCCGGGGCCACCGAGAGCGACAACCTGGCCATCAAGGGCGTGGCGGAGATGTACCGCGAGCGCGGCAACCACATCATCACCCAGGTGACCGAGCACAAGGCGGTGCTGGACACCTGCAAAAGGCTGGAAAAGTACGGCTATCGGGTGACCTATCTGCCGGTGAAGGCCGACGGCTTGATCGATCTCGAAGACCTGAAGCGAGCCATCGACGACAAGACCATCCTGGTCACCATCATGGCCGCCAACAACGAGATCGGAGTCTTGCAGCCCATCCGCGAGATCGGCAAGCTCTGCCACGAGAAGGGCGTGATCTTCCATACCGACGCGGTGCAGGCGGTGGGCAAGGTCCCCTTCAACGTGATCGCCGACAACGTGGACCTGGCCTCGATCTCGGCGCACAAGATTTACGGGCCCAAGGGCGTTGGGGCGCTCTATGTGCGCCGGCGCAACCCGCGGGTGCAGATCGCGGCGCAGATCGACGGCGGCGGTCACGAGCGCGGCATGAGGTCGGGCACCTTGAATGTGCCCGGCATCGTGGGCATGGGCAAGGCGTGCGAAATTTCTCTCGAGGAGATGGACTCCGAGGCGGCCTATCTGCGCGGCTTGAGGGACCGGCTGCGGGAGAAGCTCGAAGCGGGGCTGGATTGCATCCACGTCAACGGCTCCATGGAGCACCGGCTGCCCGGCAACCTGAACATGAGTTTTCTTTACGTGGAGGGAGAATCGCTGCTGATGGGCATCAACGATGTGGCCGTTTCCAGCGGCTCGGCCTGCACCTCGGCCACGCTGGAGCCCTCCTATGTGCTCAAGGCGCTGGGCCTGGGCGACGATGTGGCGCACAGCTCCATCCGCTTCGGATTGGGACGGTTCAACACCCAGGCCGAGGTGGATTACGTGGCCGCCAAACTGGTGGACATTGTGAAGAAACTGCGCGAGCTTTCGCCGCTTTACGAGATGGTGAAAGAAGGCATTGACCTGACCAAGATCGAGTGGCAGGCGCATTAAAGGCAGGGACTAGGGACTAGGAAACAAGGCAACCGTGAAATCCCGCCATAGGCGCAGCGGTTGTCAGCCCGGCGCTTTAGGGTGGGGAAAACAAATTACCCGATATTCCCCGTCCCGTAGGGACGGCGCAACGGATTTGAAAGGGTACGACTTTAGTCCCGCCGAACTGGGCCCGCAAAATAAGGGGCTTTAGCCTCTGAGGATTTGCCAAGCATCGGCAGGAGGGTCTGCCGAATCAAAACCATCAGGACGCGGCTTCCCCGCGAGAGGAGAGAGGAACAAATGGCATATAGCGACAGGGTAATCGACCACTACAACAATCCGCGCAACGTGGGCACGCTCGACAAGAGCCAGCAGGAGGTGGGCACGGGATTGGTGGGGGCGCCGGAGTGCGGCGACGTCATGCGCCTGCAGATTCGGGTGAATCCGGAGACGCAGGTCATCGAGGAAGCCAAGTTCAAGACCTTTGGCTGCGGTTCGGCCATCGCCAGCTCTTCGCTGGCCACGGAGTGGATCAAAGGCCGCACCGTGGACGATGCTTTGGCCATCAAGAATACAGACATTGTGAAGGAGCTATCGCTGCCTCCGGTCAAGATTCACTGCTCGGTGCTGGCCGAGGACGCGATCCGCGCCGCCATCGGCGACTGGAAGAAGAAGAATGGCGTGGCTGAGACGCCGCGCGATGCGGTGCAGACGGCTGGGTAAGGTTTTTTTATGGCGAACTTGACGACAATCGAATCGAAGCCCGCCGCGGGCGCATTCGCTGCGCCGCCGCAGAGGGATGGGCAGCCCGCGGCGGCCGGGCAAGGCGTCGGGCAAGGCGTCGAACAAGGCATCCAGGTGACCGAGCGGGCTGTTGAGCGCATCCGCGTTGCCATGGCCAAGGAGGGCATCTCGCCGGCCGAGGGCGGCCTGCGCCTGGGGGTGACGGGCGGCGGCTGCTCGGGGCTTTCCTATGCCATCAAGTTCGATACGCATCCCCGTGAGCGCGACCGCGTCTACGAGTTCGGCGATGTGCGCGTCTTCGTCGATCCCAAGTCGCTTCTCTATTTGCACGGCATGACGCTGGACTACGAGGAGACGCTGATGCGCCGTGGCTTCCACTTCATCAACCCCAACGCCACGCGCTCCTGCGGCTGCGGCACTTCGTTCTCGTCGTAGCGCATGATCGCTGGTGTTGAATGACGTTGAAGGTTATCGAATCCGCGGTTCTGGTACCTTGCTGGTCCTGCTCCGTGGCTCATAACGAGTCCACGCTGTTTTGCCCGCATTGCAGCAAGATTCAGCCTCCGGCCAGCGGTGATTACTTCACCGTTTTTGGACTGGAGCCGCGGTTGAACATCGACTTAACCGCACTGGAGCGTGAGTTTCACCGCCTCAGCCGCAAGCTGCACCCCGACCGCTTCGCCCGCGCCACAAACAGCGAAAAGGAATGGAGCCTGGCCGACACGGCGCTGCTGAATGACGCCTATCGGACGCTGAAGGATCCGCTGCGCCGCACCGAGTACCTGCTCAAGCTGCACGGCGCGGAGATTGGCGAGGAGTTCAGCGGCAAAGACCGGCCAAAGCACGAGAGCGGTCCCTCGCGGGCGCCCGCCGACCTGCTCGAAGAGGTCTTCGATCTGAACATGCAGCTCGAAGAGATGCGTATGGCGCGCAAGGCGGGTGAGAGCGATCCGGAGCTGGAGAAGAGCCTGCTGGAGGCCAAGCGGAAGTTCGAGGGCCTGGTGGAGGATGTGGACCGCGATCTGCGCGCACAGTGGCAGGCATGGGATGAAGGCGATGCCGCCGCCCGCGATGCGGCGCAAAAAAACATGGTGGCGCTGCTCGACCGCAGGCGCTACCTCAGCAACCTTCTCCGCGACGTAACGGAGACGCTGGGAGCTTAAACAAGAGATATGGCGGAAGGACGTGTAGTGGGGATTGACCTGGGAACCACCAACTCCCTGGTCGCTTATATGGAAGGCGACAAGCCGGTGGTGATTCCCGGCGTGGACGGCTCCAACCTGGTGCCGTCGGTGGTGGCGCTCGACCCCATGCCTGCCGATGGCAGCCGGCCGACGGTGACCGTGGGCAACAGCGCCCGCAAGGCGCTGATTGAAACGCCGGAGCGCGTCATCTACTCCGTCAAGCGGCTGATGGGCCGCAGCCTGGAAGAAGTAAAAAACGAGCTGAAGTTCTTCCCCTTTCGCCTGGCGGATGATATTGAGGCCGGCGAGGTGCCGCGTGTCCAGTTAGGAGGGCTGCGCTTTACGCCGCCTGAGATCTCGGCCTACGTGCTGCGCCAGCTCAAGCGCAACGCTGAGCGGTTCTTCGGCGCGCCGGTCGCGCAGGCGGTCATCACCGTTCCTGCTTACTTCAACGATGCCCAGCGCCAGGCCACCAAGGACGCGGGGCGCATGGCCGGACTGGACGTTCTGCGGCTGGTGAACGAGCCTACGGCGGCGGCGCTGGCCTACGGGCTGGATCGCGCCAAGGAGGGCACCATCGCCGTCTACGATCTGGGCGGCGGCACATTCGATATTTCCATCCTCAAGCTGCGCGACGGCATCTTCGAAGTGCAGTCCACCAACGGTGATACGCACCTGGGCGGCGACGACATCGACAACCTGCTGCTGACTATCGCTCTGGACGAGATTTACTCCGAGCACGGCGTGGATCTGCGCGCCAACCGGGCCGCCGTGCAGGCGCTGCGCAAGGCCGCCATCGACGCCAAGCTCCGGCTATCTGCAGAAACGTCAGCCCGCTTCGACATCGAGCTGCCCAACGGCGACCGTTACCAGCGCGAGATTCCCCGCGCCGTCTTCGAGCTGTTGATCGAGCCGGTGCTGGAGCGCACGGCGGGGCCGTGCAAACAAGCCCTCGCCGACGCCGGCCTTACGCCGGAGCAGATCGACGAAGTGGTGCTGGTGGGCGGATCGACGAGGATTCCCGCGGTGCGCGCCCTGGTGGACGATCTCTTTCATCTGAGCGCGCGCGGCAAGAAGCCGCATATCGATCTGAACCCAGACGAGGTGGTGGCGCTAGGCGCGGCGGTACAGGCCGGCATTCTGGCCGGCGCGTCAAAGACCACCGAAGAAATGCTGCTGCTCGATGTGACTCCGCTTTCGCTGGGCATTGAGGCGTTGGGCGGCGCGGTGGCGCGCATCATCCAGCGCAACTCGACCATCCCCGCCTCGGCCACCGAGTTCTTCACCACCGGCGTGGACGGGCAAACCAACGTGGCCATCCACGTGGTGCAGGGCGAGCGCGAACTGGCCGCCGACTGCCGCTCCCTGGCGCGCTTCGATCTGAAGGGCATTCCGCCCATGAGCGCCGGGCTGCCGCGCATCGAGGTCCATTTCCTCATCGACGCCGACGGCATCCTGCGCGTCTCCGCGCGCGAGCAGCGCAGCGGCAAAGAGGCGCAGATCGAGGTCAAGCCCACTTACGGACTGACCGACGAGCAGGTGGAAAGCATGATCCTCGATTCCTTCGATCACGCCGAGGAGGATTTCGCCAAGCGCCTGCTGATCGAGGTGCGCAACGAGGCGGATGCAATTCTGGCCGCCGTCAGCCGTGCTCCGCAAAACCCGGCGTGGAAAGAATTGAGCGGCGAAGAACGGGCGGATATCGCCGCCGCGCGCGAGCGGCTGGTTGCAGCGAGGGAGAGCACGGATGCGGCCGCCATTCGCCAGGCCACGGTGGCGCTCGACCAAGCCACGCGCCATTTTGCCGAGTTGATGATGGATGCGGCGGTCTCCAGCGCCATTCGCGGTAAAACCATGAACGAGGCCGGCGTGGAATTGGACGAAAACATCACCGCGCCGCATGACTTTGCTCCCGCGGAGTTCAAGTGAGCGGCAAGTTAGCAGGTCAGCAGATGGGCGCTGAGGGCATTTGAGATATGAGTGAAGCAAATACCAAGAACATTCCGCCCGGCAAGCTGGTGCGCGTCACCTTTCTTCCCGAAGGGCGCACCGTGGAGTTTGAATTTGGCGCGCTGCCTTACGAGCACCACGGCAAGCCAATGTCGATTCTCGACGTAGCGCAGAACTTTGGCGTCTTTCTGGACCACGCCTGCGGCGGGGTGTGCGCCTGCACCACGTGCCACGTGTGGGCGAAGGAGGGCGAGGGTCTGAGCGAAGCCGGGGACGACGAGCTGGATCGTCTGGACATGGCCGCCGACCAGCAGTTGAACTCGCGCCTGGGCTGCCAGGCTGTCATCACCAAGCCCGGCAACTACGTGGTCGAGATTCCCAAGTGGAACCGGAACTACGTCTCCGAGGGCAGGCCGCTGGCGCTGACGGAACAGAAGTAAAATTCTGAATTCCCCAGCCTTTGACCTGTGGCGCCGCGGCTCGAAAACATGGCACAAAATTTCAAAAGCGAGAAAGCGAGAAGAAGATGCCGCGCGAGATTCACTGGACCGACGCCGAGGAGATCGGCATTCAGCTTGCAGAGAAATTTCCGGGGCTTGACCCGTTGACGGTGCGCTTCACTGACCTGCACCGCTATGTGACGGAACTGGAGGGCTTCGCCGACGATCCGCAAAAGTCCAACGAGTCGCGCCTGGAAGCCATTCAGATGGCCTGGCGGGAAGAGTTCGAGGACGCGCAGGGATAACCACGCCCGAGCCGTATGAATGCCGCGTGGCCAACGCCGGCTGGAAGCGGCGGTGAGCTTTCTCCGGCACGATTCCAATGCGACTCGCAACCAATCTGTGATAGGATTCGGCCCATTGGCGAACTCGCCAATCGACGGAGGTCGAGGATGAGCACATATTCGCGGCGAGAGTTTATCAAGACAGGCGTAGCGGCGGGGATGGCCGCAGGCGCACTGGCTGGCGCGGGAAGCCTTGCGGAAGCCGCCGCAGGTCAGGCGGCAACCAGTTGGGTCACCCTGGGCAAGTCGGGGATCGAGGTGACGCGGCTGGCCTTGGGAACGGGAAGCTCGAACGGCATTGAGCAGCAGCGGTTGGGCCAGGAGGGCTTTACGCGCCTGGTGCGCTACGCCTACGACCGCGGCATCCGCTTCTTTGAGACTGCAGAGGCGTATGGCGAATCGCAGCAGATGCTGGGCAAGGCGCTGCAGGGGATTCCGCGCGAAGATTACAAGCTGATGTCGAAGATCACCACCGGCAGCGGCGATCCTACGGCCCGTCTCGACCGGATGCTCAGGGACTCCAACACTGAATACTTCGACATCATGCTCCTGCACTGGCAGCACACGGCCACTTGGCCCGAAGACACCAAACGCTACCAGGAGGCTCTTCTGAAGGCGCAGGCGCAAAAGAAGATTTTGAGCCACGGGGCATCCGTGCATGGGCTACCCGCGCTGGACCAGGTTGCAGGCGACAAGTGGATGCAGATCGCCATGATCCGCATGAACCATAAGGGGGTGCGCATGGACGCCGCCGTCTTCGGCAGCGGCGCGCTGGGCGATGTGCCCGCGGTGGTGAAGCAGGTGCAATTGGCGAAAGCCGCCGGGCTGGGGGTCATCAGCATGAAGCTGGCGGGCGCGGGCAGCTTCGATCACCAGGACCGCCGAAAGGCGATGCGGTTTGCCTTCCGCCACGCCGGCGTCGATGCCGTCACCGTGGGATACAAGAGCACGGCGGAGGTCGATGAAGCGATCGAGAACGTCAACCTGGCGTTCGCATAACCTCCCTTCTGAGCGTGTGTGGCATCTGGGCGCCGAGGGATGCTCTTGACGAAGCAGCGGCGCCGGCGATAGGGTGTGCTTACACGGGAAAGGAGGTTGATCCAGTCTATGCAGAATGATTGTTCCAGTAGTTTTATACGTGAGGTGACTGAGGCCTGAGGCCCTTGCGTCTCAGCCCCGGATAAGACCAGCGGAGGGTTCTCCGCGAAGGCTCTGGCATTCGCTTCGACGCGAAGGCCCCAGTCCAATCCCAACAGATCACCGGCAACGGCCTGAGAACGCTTGTTCTCGGGCCGTTGTTGCCTGCGCGCAGTGAAGGCGTGAGCTGGCGTGGGGAGAAACCCATCTTTACATCCCGCCCACCTCCCTGCCACACTGAAGCGTGGGCACGCAGACAGTTGTCATTCTCGATTTTGGATCGCAGTATACGCAGCTCATCGCCCGCCGCATCCGCGAGCAGAGCGTCTTCTCCGTCGTTCTTCCCTGCACCGCTCCGCTCAGCGAAGTTCAGGCGCACCAACCCATCGGCCTCGTGCTCTCCGGCGGCCCGTCATCGGTATACGACGCCGATGCGCCCGCCGCCGACCCGCGCGTTCTCTCGCTCGGCGTGCCGGTGCTGGGCATCTGCTACGGATTACAGTTCATCGTGCATCACCTGGGCGGCAAGGTGCGCCCGGCGCCCAAGCACGAATATGGCCACGCCGAAGTGCTCCTGGAGGACCGCTCAACCGGGCAGGGCCGCCCAACGCAGTTGTTCGCCGGGCTGCCGCCATCCATTCACGTGTGGATGAGCCACGGCGACGAGGCGCTGGAGCTGCCCACGGGCTTTCGCCGCACCGCCGGCACCGCGAACGCACTGGCCGGCATCGCCAGCGAGGAGCGCCGCATCTGGGCCGTGCAGTTCCATCCGGAGGTTCACCATACGCCGCTGGGCGCACAGATCATCAAAAACTTCCTCTTTGAAATCTGCGGCGCGCGCGGCGATTGGACGCCGGCGCATTTCATTGAATCCACCGTCGCCCAGGTCCGCGAGAAGGTGGGCGCGGGGCACGTCATCTGCGGCCTTTCGGGCGGCGTGGATTCATCGGTCGCCGCCATGCTGGTGCACCGCGCCATCGGCAGCCGGTTGACCTGCATCTTTGTGAACAACGGCGTGCTGCGCAAGAACGAATTTCACAGCGTGCAAGAGAATCTGCGCGGCAAGCTGGGATTGAACATCGTGGCCGTGAACGCCGCGGCGCGTTTTCTTGAGAAGCTGGCCGGGGTCACCGATCCCGAGATCAAGCGCAAGCGCATCGGCGCCGAGTTCATTGCGGTCTTTGAAGAAGAGGCCCAGCGCATTGCGCAACAGACGGGCGGAGTGGACTGGCTGGTGCAGGGCACGCTCTATCCCGACGTGATCGAATCGTCGAGCGTGAAAGGCCCCAGCCAGACCATCAAGAGCCACCATAATGTCGGCGGTTTGCCGGAGCGCATGAAGCTGAAGCTGATCGAGCCGCTACGCGATCTATTCAAAGACGAGGTTCGCCGCATCGGCCGCGACCTGGGAATGCCCGAAGAGATTCTTAGCCGGCAGCCGTTCCCCGGGCCCGGCCTGGCCGTGCGCATCCTGGGCGAAGTGACGCCGGAGCGCGTGGCGCTACTCCAGGAGGCCGATGAGATTGTCGTCGCGGAGATTAAAGCCGCCGGCCTCTACAACAAAATCTGGCAGAGCTTCGCCGTGCTGCTCCCGGTGATGAGCGTGGGCGTCATGGGCGACCAGCGCACCTATGCCTACACGGCCGCCGTGCGCGCCGTCTACTCCGAAGACGGCATGACCGCCGACTGGGCCCAGCTCCCATATGATGTGCTCCAGCGCATCTCCAGCCGCATTGTGAACGAGGTGCGCGGCATCAACCGCGTTGTCTACGACATCACGTCGAAGCCTCCTGGCACTATCGAGTGGGAGTGAGCGCCGGGCGCCACGTCCCGGCTCTGAAACGAGGGATCGCAGGAACCTTCGGCCTCAAGTCCCTCCCGTTTCAGGATGACCTGCGCCATGAATCAAGAGATATGCCATAATATCCATAAGGCGGCAGATTATGACCGAAACGGTAGTTCTCGGCGAAAGTGGCAGAATCGTCCTCCCTGCCTCCATTCGCAAAGAATTTGGCCTCCAACCCGGCGACCGGCTCACCATATTTGCCGACAAAAACGGTATTCGCATTCTCAGTTGGAAGATGGCGCTCGAAGAGCTGCGTGCATCCATCATCGCCAAGCGCGGTAGCCTGGAAGGAATTCTCGACGAGTTTCTTGAGGAGCGCCGCGAAGAAGCGCGCCGCGAGCGTGAAGGTGAGTAGCATCGTGCTGGACGCATCGGCTGCTCTGGCGCTTCTCCTCAGCGAGCGAGGAGGCGAGAAGGTGATGGCCGTGTTCCTGGCGCAAGAGCATTCCATTGCCATGAGCGCCGTTAACTGGAGCGAAGTCCTCACCCGGCTTCAAAGAGAAAGCAATTTTGTCGATGGCGATAAGCTGAAGGGGCTGCTGCCGGGTGTTGAAGTCGTACCATTTGGTCAGCGCGAAGCCGAACAAACCGCCGATCTGGCAAGGCGCTTCCAATCGCTCTCGCTCGGTGACCGCGCTTGCCTCGCCCTCGCCACTGCCCGCAATGCAGCCGCCTGGACCGCCGACCGCGCTTGGGCGCAGATGAACCTCGGTGTCCGGCTTGAGATGGTGCGCTAGCGCGATTTCGCTGGAAGCAACGAGGTGCGCGGCATCAACCGCGTGCAAGCGAGAACCGCATCATGCCCGAAGGCGATACCATCTTCCGCACCGCGCGCGCTCTCGGCCGCGCACTTGCCGGCAGGCCCATCACCGCCTTTTTTTCCACGTATCCCAAGCTCACGCGCTTCAATGACGGAACGCCGCTCGCTGGCCGGACCGTCGAGCTTGTGGAAGCGCGCGGCAAGTGGCTGCTCATTCATTTTTCCGGCGGCGCTACGCTGGTCACGCACATGCTCATGAGCGGGAGCTGGCACATCTACCGGCACGGCGAGCCTTGGCAGCAGCCGCGCGCTAACATGCGCATCGTGATCGAGAACGAGGAGTACGTTGCCGTGGCAGGGCAAACGCATCTTAATTCTCCACTCCGAGCAGGCGTAACAGGTAGGGGTGATCCCAGGCAGCAGTGAGCCGTTTGCCGTGGACGCCGAGTTTGCAGGTTTTGTCCTGCTTGAGCAGATTCA
>JAJYZC010000056.1 GCA_021800255.1 Acidobacteriota bacterium | reverse complement strand
ATGCCGCCGTACTTCGACTTCCAGGCATAGATCGTGTGCCCGCTCACTCCCACTTCGCGGGCCACATCCTCGGCCTTCCGGCCGGCCTCCATCTGCTTGACCGCCGCAATCATCTGCGCTTCCGTGTGCTTGCTCCTCGACATCGCTCCGCACCTTCCTGAATACGAAAATCGTACTCGGTTCTGTGCGGAAAACGGGGATCAGGCCAGGAGCCGTGGGCAAGCTGGACGGCATCATGGGCGGGATGCTGCCCGCATCTAGCACGCCAGAAGCGGGGAATCAGGCAGAGCAGGCAGCATGAGGGAGCCAATTCACTTTTCAGAGTGCTGGAGTTTGTGCGATTGAAACCATTTCTGTGCGCGTTCCTGCACTCGAATCAACTCGGCTCGCGTTAGGTGAGAGGCGGCTGCATCCCGATCCTGTATGAGTGCCTGAGCCGACATCTTATATAGTTTTTCTCCAAGTTCCTTGGCGGCTCCGGGCGGTAGGTTCCCGCCAATTGGGGGTAGCTGCTGGGCGGCAGCGAGATCGAGCCAGAAGTATGCTTCAGCATAGCTCTGCGGAACGCCATCACCTTGGAGGTATAGGTCTCCAAACATCCCTTGCGCGCCAGCATCGCCCTGTATGGCGGCCTTGCGAAACCACACGGCGGATTTAGCGTAATCTTGCTCAACTCCGAAGCCGTAATAATAGAACATGCCGAGCAAATCTTGCGCATCGGCATTTCCTCCAATTGCCAATTTCCTTTCGGCGGAAACCCATTGGCTTAGCAGCGCAGCAGCCTGAGCCGTTTGGGGTGAACTTGACTGTGCGCGAAGCGGTGGCAGACAGCAACACCCGACAAGTAAGAGCGGCATAAGGTGGTGGGCTTTCATGCACCCGATTCTTCCACCGCCAGCGCGTCCCGTCAAAGGCGGAAAATCCTGTTGATGGCCGCGAGAATGTCACGATAGCGTCACGCTCAGAGCAAGCGAAAGGCTGGAAATCGTCTAAGTCGTTGATTGTATTGGCGTCCCCGACGGGATTTGAACCCGTGTTATCGCCGTGAAAGGGCGGTGTCCTAGGCCGGGCTAGACGACGGGGACGCTGGCGCAGGCAGGCAGCGGCGTAAAGAATAACCGGGGTCGCCTATAGGAAGGCTACCAACTCGTGGAGAGCGTGTCAAAGAGATCGCTGCAGATCCGGCGGATGCCACCCAACTGTTCTCGCAGCCACTTACGACACGGAAACCTCTGCTGGCGATTCAGACGGAAAACTGATGAAGTTCTGCTAGAGCATCTTCGGAAATACTGTAGACCGAAAGCACACATTCAAGCTGCCACGACCTCAAGAAGCGGCATGATCATCATCCATCTCAACAGGAATACACCATTTTCGAAAATGCCATAAACCGAGGAAGTCCTGGCCCGGCCGGTTCCGCGGGTATATGCTGACTCTGCACGAACCCTATTCTTCCCATCTTTCCTACAGGTCCGGACCAATGAAGCAATCAGGAGCCAAACTGCACCTGTCCTGGCGGGATCAAGACGAGATTATCCGGTTGTGGAACGAGCTGAATGAGTTTCCAGCATCGTCGCCACTGGAGGCGCTCGATCACTGCCTGCGCGTGCTGAGCCGGCAGATCGGCGCAGTGAACGCCATGTGGGTCGGGGCGTTCCGGGAGAAGAGCGGCGCCGGCAGCGAGGGGCACGATCTGCTGTGCGGCTGGCGTCCGCGGGTGTGCGTGCCTCTGAATCTTACCGGCGAGTGGCAGCTCGCCCACGAGATGGCGATGGACGCGGTGCGTAACAACGATATGGATCCGCAAACGGTAGCCCTGGTGAACGGCGCGGGAGAGAACCGCTGCCACTTGCGCGAAGACCTGGTCAGTGACCGCGAGTGGAAGCAAAGCCGGATCTTCCGCGAGGTGCTGACGCCGCTCGACGTAGGCCACCGGCTGATGTGCGCCGCGGCCACTTCGCCCAAGGCCGAGTCGTACCTGATCTTCGACCGCGAGCTGGATGCGCGGGGGTTCGGCGCACGCGAGCGTGATCTGCTGGCGTTTTTTCTGCGCGGCAGCGCACTCTTTCATCGCGAGCTATTGCAGTGGCATGGGATCCTGAACGCGATGCATCCGTTGAGTCCGAGAGAGCGGGATGTGCTGCGCCTTCTGTTGACCGGAGCCTCGGAGAAGGAGATCGCCCATGCGCTGGGACTGACCCCGGCCACCACCCACCAGTATGTCGCGGCGATCCTGCGTAATTTTGCCGCGCACAGCCGCGCGGAGCTGATGGCCCAATGGCTGCGGCGGCTGGCGCCGCCTTCTGTCCCGGCTCCTACCGATCCTGCCCCTACTGATTAGTAGGATTGTGCGGTCTCGCTGCACGGAGTAACGTAGGTCCTCATTAGTCCAATTCCCCGCGACTCTGATTCCACAACTTCTGCTGCGCAAACGAGGTTGGTAATGGCGACTGTTCCCGCAATCGCGAGACCAAAATTCAAATCGCAAACGCGAGCCTCCTGGAGCTCACGCGATGACCGCATTCCCTCCGCCGTCTGGCTCGGCATCCTCTGGGTAGGCATGATTGGCGGCTTCGGCATTGACATTCCCTTCTTCCTACGCGAGCAACCACCCGCGCCTAAAATCATCTACGTCCACGCCTTTGTCTTCACCGTGTGGCTCGTCATCCTCACCGCGCAGGTGCTCTTCGTTCTAGGAGACCGCATTGCCTGGCATAAAAAGATGGGCTGGTTCGCCGCCTTCTGGGCGGCGCTGATGGCCGTCTTCGGTCCGTGGGCCGCATTGGCTTCCGGAGCGGCCATCCTGCCTCAACCCCCTCCTTTCCTCTCTGTCCAGTTCATCGGCCTTGCCAGCTTCCTCGCCCTGCTCGGCTGGGGTTTCGCCCTGCGCAAAAATCCCGCCGCTCATCGCCGCATGATGATCCTGGCCACCATCTCCCTCGCCGACCCCGGCTTCGGGCGCCTCTCAGGCCATCTTCTGCACCCTCAACTCCTCACTGCGTTGTCATTCTTCTTCTTGGAATATTACGGAAACCTGCTGCTCATCGCTCTCATGGCCGCGTGGGACTGGTGGCGCGGACGCCTCATGCCCTCCTTTGTCATCGGCGCCACGGCACTTCTCGCCGGCGAGTTCTTTGCGTCTTTCCTCCATGTCTGGGGCCCCTGGAACGCGTTCGGAGTTTCCCTGGTTCGAGCGTGGGTGAAGCTGTGAAGATCCCGCTTTCCCTGGAGTAAGTGGCGAACTTCCCCATCCGCTGAGCGCGAGTCCGGGGCCTGATCTTACCTGATCTGCCTGCTTACGCCATGGCTTCGCGGCCCATCGGCTCGAAGACAAGCTGGTTCGACTTGCGGTCGACGCCGATGCGGACGTGGGCCCCGTGCAGCACTTCGCCGTCGAGGATCTTCATAGCCAGCGGGTCCTGGACCATGCGCTGCAAAGCCCTCTTCAGCGGACGCGCACCGTAGGCCGCATCAGAGCCTGCGGCCAGGATCAGTTGCCGCGCCGGCTCGGTCAGCTCCAGCGAGATGGCCCGGTCTTCCAGCAGGCGGCGCACCTCGTCCAGCCGCAGATCGAGAATCTGGTTGAGCTGCGCCGGCCCGAGCGGACGGTAGATTACGATGTCGTCCACGCGGTTCAAAAACTCCGGCCTGAAGTGCTCGCGCAAGATGCGCAGCACGCTCTCGCGTGCCATCTCGAAGTCGTGGGCGGTTTTGAGCGACTCGCCGGCAAGAAACGCCGAGCCCAGGTTCGAGGTCATGATGAGCACGGTGTTTTTGAAATCCACGGTGCGGCCCTTGGAGTCGGTCAGGCGGCCGTCGTCCATCACCTGGAGGAGAATGTTGAAGACGTCGGGGTGCGCCTTCTCGATCTCGTCGAAGAGGATCACCGCGTAGGGCCTGCGGCGCACGGCCTCAGTCAACTGGCCGCCCTCATCGTAGCCGATGTAGCCCGGCGGCGCGCCGATCAACCGCGCCACGGCGTGCTTCTCCATATACTCGCTCATGTCGATGCGCACCATGGCCTGCTCGTCGTCAAAGAGGAACTCGGCCAGCGCCCGCGCAGTCTCGGTTTTGCCCACGCCAGTGGGACCTAAAAAGATGAAGGAGCCGATGGGCCGCTTGGGATCGCTCAGGCCGGCGCGCGAGCGGCGGATGGCGTTAGCCACCACCTTCAGGGCGTCGTCCTGGCCGACTACACGTTCGCGCAGCCGGTCCTCCATCTCGACGAGCTTCTTCACTTCGCCTTCGAGCATCCGCGAGACAGGAATGCCGGTCCACTTGCTTACGATTTTGGCGATGTCTTCCTCGTCCACTTCCTCCTTCAACATGCGCGCCGAGCCTGCATCCTGCGCGGCATTGAGTTTTTTGAGCTCGGCTTCGAGCTTGGGCAGCTCGCCGTATTGAATCTGCGCGGCGCGGTCGAGCTGGCCGCGGCGCGTCTGCTCCTCGGCCTCGAAGCGCAGCGCCTCAATTTGCTTTTTGAGTTCGCCGATGCGGTTGATGGCCTCGCGTTCTTTGGTCCAGCGGGCGCGCAGCGCCGTGATTTTTTCTTTGCTTTCAGACAAGCTGCGTTCAACTTCGGACAATCGCTCCTTGCTGTTGGGATCGGTCTCGCGCTTGAGCGCGGCGCGCTCGATCTCAAGCGACGTGGCCTCGCGCTCGAGCTGGTCGATCTCAGTGGGCACGGAGCCGATCTGGATGGCCAGCGAAGCGGCCGCCTCGTCCACCAGGTCGATGGCCTTGTCGGGCAAAAAGCGGTCAGAGATGTAGCGGTGCGAGAGTGTGGCCGCGGCCACGATGGCTGCATCCTTGATGCGCACGTTGTGGTGCTGTTCGTAGCGGTCCTTGAGGCCGCGCAGAATGGCGATGGTATCCTCGACGTTAGGCTCGCCCACGTAGACGATCTGGAAGCGCCGCTCCAGAGCCGCGTCCTTTTCGATGTACTTGCGGTATTCGTTGAGCGTGGTGGCGCCGATGGCGCGCAGCTCGCCGCGCGCCAGCGCCGGCTTGAGCATATTGCTGGCGTCAATGGCGCCTTCGGCTGCGCCGGCCCCCACCAGGGTGTGCAGCTCGTCGATGAAGAGCACGATCTGCCCGCCCGATTCCTCGATCTCCTTGAGGACGGCTTTGAGCCGGTCCTCAAACTCGCCGCGATATTTTGCGCCGGCCAGCATAGAACCCAGGTCAAGCGCGATCAGGCGCTTGTCGCGCAGGCTCTCTGGAACATCTCCTGACACGATGCGGCGCGCGAGGCCCTCGACGATGGCCGTCTTGCCCACACCGGGTTCGCCGATGAGCACGGGGTTGTTTTTGGTGCGGCGGCTGAGCACCTGAACGACGCGGCGAATCTCTTCGTCGCGGCCAATCACGGGGTCGAGCTTGCCGCGGCGGGCCAGATCGGTGAGGTCCTTGGCGTATTTTTCGAGGGCCTGAAATTTGGCTTCGGGATTCTGGTCGGTGACGCGCTGCGAGCCGCGCACGGCGGTGAGCGCCTTGAGGATGGCGTCGTGGGTGGCGCCGGCGGCGACCAGAGCATCGCGCGCCGCATCGCCCTTGAGGTGGGCAACGCCCAGCAGCAGGTGCTCGGTAGAGACGTATTCGTCTTTGAAGTTGGCCGCTTCTTTGAAGGCTTGGTCGAGGGCGCGGGTGAGCGCCTGGCCCATCCCCGGCTGCGCGGCCTCACCGGCCACGCGAGGCAGCTTCTCCTCGATCTGGTGCAGGCCGCTCTCCAGGCGCTCCGTGGGCACGCCGATCTTTTCGAGCACCGCCGGAATCACGCCCTCGCGGTCCTCGATGAGCGCCAGCAGCAGGTGGACGGGCTGAAGCTCAGGGTTGCCTAGCTCGGCCGCGCGCGACTGCGCGGCCTGCATCGCCTGCTGCGATTTGACGGTGAATTTGTCCCATTGAATGGCCATAAAAACTCCAGTTGTCAGTGATCAGTTCTCTGCGACAATAGAATCGTCGCTTTTGATGTTCAGTTCCTTGCGGGCTAGATCGTAGACGGCATCGATCTTCTGGTCGCGATTTTGGCGGTGACCAAGGGGAACCTTGGGGTCTTTATAGTCATTCAAAGGATTGGAATAATAGTCTGCGATATCAAGGATTGCCTCCCTACATTCGATCAATGCTTTGCGAAGCTGTTTACTCACCACTAAATCCGCAATACATCTTGAGTGTTCAAAATTATCCCTGCATAAATCAAAATGCTCCAAATCTTTCTGATCAGGATCGCGGCCTTTGTGGTATTGAATATCCCTGAGTGCATAATTCATAAGGCCGAGCCATTTAACAACATCTGACACAGCATCACGCTTCATCTCCCAGCGCTTTTGCCAGCCCCAGACCTTGTTCGAGATCAAATAACCGAATCCCACGCCTATCAAGGGCCCGATATATTGCCATGCAGTTGAAAACATGTTGGAATTGCTGACTGCATCGATCATTTCATCCCCCATCTGCGGCCGCCGGTCGCCGTTGCCTCAATAGTAGATGTGGTCAACCTCGGGTCTAGACCACTGACCATTGATCACTGCCCCTTGCTCGTCACAACCCAACGACGCGCAAGCCCGGCAGCCCCTCGAAATCCTTGCGGTTCGAGGTCAATAAAGCGTAGTCATTCTCAATCGCCTGCGCGGCGATCCAGAGATCGTTGACCCGCGTTCTCGGCGACCGGCCCGACTGCTTCAGGAAGGCGGCCAGAATGCCGAAGGCCGAGGCCGTCAGCGAGGTGACATCGAGAACGGGCCGCTGCTCGAAGCTGCGCAGGGAACGCAGGCGCAGCATCCGCGCCGCCGGATCGGTGCAGGATTCCACGCCAAAGCTCAACTCGCCAAGCGAAATCGCCGAGATGTAAACCGGCTCGTCCGCGGCCGCCTTTAGAACGGCTTCACCGGATAACTGCCCGCTGGCCAAACCTACCCAGATCGAGGTGTCGAAGATCATCCCCACGGATTCCGAACCTCTTCATCGAACTCCCCACGGCTCTCCTTGAGCCAGGACTCGCCTTGGGCAGGGGTCAACTTTCCTGCGAGTCCGGCGATGGCTTGCGCCGCAGTCATGGTTCGCCGGGCGGGCACGATATGGGCGATCTCCGTGCGATTGCGCATCACACTGATCGTTTCGCCAATCAGAATTCGCTCCAGAATCGCGCTTGTGTTGCGCGCCAGGTCGGAGGCGCTGACGACTTGCAATTTCATAGTTCACCTGCAAAATGCTGAACAATACTCATGCATACATATTATTCGCATTCCCGGTAAAAAGAAAGCGCAGACTGGGCGCTTGCAGCAGATTCGATTTTTGGTTTCCTGGTCTTCTGAACGTCTGTCTTGGAATGCCCTGCTGGAGAAGGATGCCTTCTCCAGCAGAGGCGGCTGATCCCCGATTTTTACGCCGCCAGCGATTTGCCCACGTTGACCTTGATCTGCTTGGGCTGGGCCTCGGGCTTCTTCTTGAGCTCGAGCTTCAGCACGCCGGCGTTGTAGCTGGCCGTCACGTTCTCCGTATCCACGGTCGAGGGCAGCGTGAAAGCGCGATAGAAGCTGCCGTAGCGCCGCTCGATGCGATGGAAGTTCTCTTCCTTTTCCTCTTTTTCGAACTTGCGCTCGCCCTTGACGGTCAGAGTGTTGTTTTCCACGCTTACGTCCAGGTCCTTCTCCTCAATGCCCGGCACCTCCAGCTTGAGCATGATCTTCTTGTCGTCCTCGTAGATGTCGGCGGCGGGCAAAAATGCGGCAGTTGTCAAAGGGCTTTCCCCTTCGTCCAAGCCGCGGAACAGCGAGTTCATGCGGTTCTGCAATGCAACAACTTCACGGAATGGATCCCAACGAGTGATAGCCATGACGTTCTTCCTCCTCATTCAATGCCGAGATTTTGATGGCGGGCGGGGTTTGCTCTCCCGCCGTTCAATCCATCTGACGAAACTATAGCACAAAAGATTCATAAAATCTTAGCGTTTTACACTAAAATTTTATACACAAGATAAATGCATTATTTTTCAATATTTTATAAAAGAATCTTCCGAGGTCATCCTCCAAGATCGCCCGCGAATTACGGGTGCGGTTCCCTCCGGTCCGGGTTCTTCCTCAGACCAGATGGACTTCGATCTGCTTCGTATCGGCGTCGAGCCTGATGATTTTGAAGCTGCGCACCTGGCCTTCGGCGAGGGGTTCTGGCTGAGCCGAAGGCGCGGGAGCGTTGCCTTTCCAGCGCGCCTGGAGCATGGAGGAGAGCTGCGAGAGGCCGGCCCTGGCTGCGGGAATTGATTCGGTGGGGACTGAAGCTGCTGCTGAGGCTCTGCCCGCGCGGCCGGCGCCGCAGCAGGCAGCGCGGATGCCTTCGCCCAGCTCGATGACGGCGCCGGCGGACGCAAGCTCGACCACGCGGCCTGAGACTGTATCTCCCACTTTGCGCTCGGCCAGAAACTCGTCGAGGCCGGTGGGCAGAGCCTGCTTGATGGAGAGCCGCATCTGCCGCTTTTCGGGATCGACAGCGAGAACCACGGCTCGGACGCGCTGGCCTACGCGCAGCACGTCGCCGGGGTGGTTGAGGCGGCGCTCGGCGGCGATCTCGCTGATGTGGACCAAGCCCTCGACGCCTGGGGCGATCTCCACAAAGGCGCCGAAGTTCATGAGCTTGGTGACCGGGCCTTCGACTTGTGAACCGGCATGAATTTTGCGTTCGGCTTCGATCCCCACTTCGAGCCATGGATCGGCGAGCGTTTGCTTGAGGCCGAGCGAAATTCGGCCCGGCTCGGGGCGGCCGGCCCCGGACCCGGCAGGCGGCTTAACGGAGAGAATGACGGCATCGACCCGGTCGCCTACGCTGAGCAGGTCGGAGGGGTGGCGGACTTTTTTGGCCCAGGACATCTCCGAGATGTGAATCAGGCCCTCCAGGCCCGGCTCCAGTTCGACGAAGGCGCCAAAGTCCGTGAGCCGAGTCACGACGCCGGAGACGCGCTGGCCGGGCTGGTAACGCTCCGGCGCGGTCTCCCACGGCGCGGGCTGGAGCTGCTTGAGGCCGAGAGAGATTTTTCCGGTTTCGGGGTCGATGCGGAGAATGCGAACCTGAATCTGCTGGCCGGGTGAGAGCACGTCTTCCACTTTGGCGACGCGGCCATACGAGATGTCGCCGATGTGGAGCAGGCCGTCGATGCCATGAACCCCAGGGCCGGGCTCGATCTCGACAAAGGCGCCGTAAGGCATAAGGGTGCGGACGATGCCTGGGACTGTATCGCCCTCCTGGAGCGCGGCGCGGCGGGCGTCGAGCGCGCTCCGGGCCTGCTCTTCGAGGACCACGCGGCGGTCGACGACCACGTCTTCATCGGCCACGTCGAGCTTGGTGATGCGGCACTCGATCTGCTGGCCGACGAGGGCTTCAAGGGCGGCGGCGGCGTGGGCGCCGCTGCGGCTGGCGGGCATAAAGGCGCGCACGCCAAGATCGACGCTGAGGCCGCCCTTGACGACTGCGGTGACGGTGCCGGCGACGGCCGCCTTGTCGCGGAAGGCGGCTTCAAGGGCGGACCAGTCGCGGGGCTGAGCCACGCGGAAGCGCGAGAGCTCGTAGTAGCCCTCTTCATTGCGTCCGGTTACGGAGACGGGAAAGCTGTCGCCGGGCTTGACCCCGTCGGCGTTGCTCTCAAAGGCCGAGCGGGGCAAAACGCCCTCCGTCTTGTAGCCGATGTCGAGGAAGACCTGATCGGCGGAGATCGAGATGACCGTCCCGTGAAGCTGTGCGTGGCCCGGCTCAGGCTTATGCGTGTGGCTCAGCTCGAACTCCCGGAGCGCATCGGCAAAGGACTGGCCGTCCAGGCCGTGGTTGCGGGCGTGGTTTTCGGCGCTGGCTGATTCGTCCGCCTGGGCAGTGACGGGCATCGCAGCGGGTTCGGTTGGGGCTTCTGGGATGGGCATATCTGCCGGGGTGGCTTCGTCGCTCATGTTGGCACCGTTTTCATTCTCCCATGCAAGGCCGGCGGCAGCGTGGAGCGGCGCCGAACAGCGAGGCACGTGGTTGCGTCTCGCCTTCTCCTGCCGGAAGCGGTGATAGCCCTTGTTGGCGAAGCCGAAGAGGCGCACCAGGCTGGTGACGCCGGCCCATTCCGGGCGGCAACAGAGGCAGCCAGAGCCAGCCTCATCCAGAGGACGGTTCTCAGTCTTCGGCAGGCGGGGCGGAGAGCGCGGACGGCATTCAACAAGGCAAACCAGAGAGGCATTATCGATGGAAGCACAGATGCCGATGGCTTTACATCGCAATTGGACACACCACGAGTGCTGTTGAGGGTTTGGACGTAAAATTTGGCTTATGCATGAACTTTCCCTGGCTGCGAGCATCGTCGAGTCGGTTACTGAGTCGCTCGGAGCCTATCCGGGGGGGCGTGTGCTTGAGGTTCGCCTGAAGGTGGGCGCACTGGCCGCGGTCGCCGAGGACGCGCTGCAGTTCTGCTACGGCGTGGCCACAGAGGGGACGGCCCTCGCGGGATCGCGGCTGATAGTAAATCTGCTGCCCGTGGTGATGCACTGCGAACAGTGCGGACGGGATGTAGAACTTGCGGGCGTACAGAGCTTTCGCTGCTCGCTCTGCGGCAAGCCATGCTTCGATCTGCGTCAGGGCCGCGAACTGGAGATCGAGGCTCTGGAGATTGACGAGGGCGAGATCCATACAGATCAGGTGAGAGCATGACCACCCGGATTGTGGAGCTGCGGCGGGGGATTCTCAAGAAAAACGACGAACTGGCGGCCGTGCTGCGGGAGCGGTTCGAAGCCGTGTCTGTGCTGGTGCTGAATCTGGTTTCAAGCCCCGGCACGGGCAAGACTGCCCTTCTGGAGCGGACCCTGGAGGCATTGAAGGCAGGCGGCAGACGGGCGGCAGTGCTGGCCGGCGATCTGGAGACCGATAACGATGCGCGGCGGCTCGGGGCCAGCGGCGCGCCAGTGCGCCAGATCAATACCCACGGAATCTGCCATCTGGACGCGGAGATGATCGCGAGGCACCTGGAGGGATGGAAAGGCGTGGCGCTCGACCAGCTCGACTATCTTTTTATCGAAAACGTGGGAAACCTCGTCTGCCCGTCGAGCTATGACTTGGGCGAAAGGATTCGCGTGGCGCTGCTCTCGGTGACCGAGGGCGAAGATAAACCGCTCAAGTATCCCGCGCTCTTCAACTCAGCGGACACGGCCATGATTACCAAGATCGATTTGGCCGAGCCCTGCGCTTTCGACCGGGAGACGGCGCTCAAGAACATCAACGAAATCCGGCCTGGGATTCGCATTTTTGAGACCTCGGCGAAGACCGGTGCGGGAATGGAGCAGTGGGTGCAGTTTCTGTACTCCGAGGCTCGATAATGGAGCTGCCATGTGCCTAGCAATTCCAGGAAAGATCGAAGAGATCGCCGTCGAGGGCGGCGTCCGAATGGGACGAGTGAACTTTGGCGGCGTCATCAAGCGGGTCTGCCTCGACTGTGTGCCGGAGGCCGGGGTAGGCGACTACGCAATCGTCCATGCGGGGTTCGCCATCTCCAAGGTCGATGAGGAAAGCACGCGTGAGACACTGGCCCTCTTTCGCGAGATGGGAGTCCTCGACGAAGAACTGGCTGATGAGGAAGCGGTTCTTGCCAGAGCGGCGGGCAAGACGCAATCTTGCTGTCCGGATGGGAGATACTCCGGCCAATGAAGTACTTGACTGAGTTCCGGAACAGAGAGATCGCCCAGCGGCTGGCGCAGGAGATTCACGCCTTGGCCACGCGGCCATGGAAGATCCTGGAGGTCTGCGGCGGCCAAACCCATTCGATTATCAAGAACGGCATCGACCAGATGCTTCCGGAAGGGATCGAGATGGTTCATGGCCCCGGTTGTCCGGTATGTGTCACCCCCTTGGAACTCATCGATAAGGCGCTGGCCATTGCTGCCCGGCTCGAGGTGATCTTTTGTTCTTTTGGCGATATGCTGCGCGTACCGGGCACCGCGGGCGATCTCTTCCAGGTTAAGGGCGGGGGCGGAGACGTGCGCGTGGTTTACTCTCCGCTCGATGCCGTCGAGTTAGCGGTCAAGAACCCGGAGAGGCAGGTGGTCTTTTTCGGCGTAGGCTTTGAGACTACGGCTCCGGCCAACGCGATGAGCGTCCGCATCGCCAGGCAACGCGGGCTGAAGAATTTTTCGCTGCTGGTCTCGCAGGCGCTGGTGCCGCCGGCTATTGAGGCCATCCTCAAGTCTTCCGCCAATCGGGTGCAGGGGGTTCTGGCGGCGGGCCATGTTTGCAGCGTGATGGGCTACTGGCAATATCCGCCGTTGGCGGAGAAGTACAAGGTTCCAATTGTCGTCACAGGTTTTGAGCCGCTCGACCTGCTGGAGGGGATTCGCCGGGTTGTGGCGCAGTTGGAGGCCGGACGGCACGAGGCGGAAAATGCCTACTCGCGAGTGGTTTCCTTCGAGGGCAACCGGGAGGCTCAGAAGCTGTTGGCCGAGGTCTTCGAGGTAACAGACCGGGCCTGGCGGGGGATTGGAGTGATTCCGCGCAGCGGCTGGCGGCTACGCGCGGCCTACCGGGAGTTCGATGCCGAAGATCGTTTCCAGATTGCCGGCGTGCGCACCGTCGAGTCGCCGCTCTGTCGCTCAGGAGACGTGCTGAGGGGAGCAATCAAGCCGGCGCATTGCGCGGCCTTTGGCAAGGAATGCACGCCGCGGCATCCGCTGGGGGCTACGATGGTCTCGAGCGAAGGCGCCTGCGCCGCCTACTTCAATTACGGGCGCTTCCTTTCGGCTAAAGCGTTGGCTGGCGCGGCATCAACGCTTTCCGGATTGGGACCATCGGGAGCAGCAGATGACTGAGAAGCCCCAAGAGGGCGCATTGGCGGCTTCCTTGCCGGCGCTGGATTTCTCGAACTGGAGCTGCCCTCTTCCACTGGCCGATTACCCCTCGATCGTGATGGCCTATGGCGGAGGCGGCAAGCTGGGCAACGAACTGATCGAGCATTTATTTCTGCCTGCCTTCCGCAATCCGTCTCTCGAAGATCTCGGTGACGCGGCCCTCCTCGATCTCGGCGGGGAAGCCCCGGCTGGCCGCCTGGCCATGAGCACCGATTCCTTCGTCGTACGGCCGCTGTTTTTCCCTGGCGGTACGATAGGCGATCTGGCGGTGAACGGAACGGTCAATGATCTGGCCGTCTCTGGCGCCGTGCCCCGCTACTTGAGCGCCAGCTTCATCCTGGAAGAAGGCTTTCCGCTAGCGCAGTTGGCGGCGATTGTCGAGGCGATGGCTAAGGCTGCCGCAGCCGCAAGGGTTCAGATCGTCACCGGCGATACCAAAGTCGTGGAGCGGGGCCACGGCGACGGCTGCTATATCAATACGGCGGGTGTAGGCGCGTTGCGGCCCGGCATTGCGGTCGGTCCGCATCAGGCCCGGCCAGGGGACGCAATTCTGCTCTCGGGAACCATCGGCGACCACGGAATGGCCGTGATGAGCATGCGCGAAGGGCTGGAGTTCGAGAGCCAAATACGAAGCGATTGCGCGGCGCTCAACGGACTGATTGGCGCTGTGCTGGAAGCGGTTGGGACGGCGGTCCATGCCATGCGCGACCCAACCCGCGGTGGGCTGGCTTCCACTCTGAATGAGATTGCCTCGGCTTCCGGTGTGGGCATCGATATGGATGAGGCGCGGCTGCCGGTGCGGCCCGAAGTCGGCTCGGCTTGCGAACTGCTTGGCCTCGACCCGGTCTATGTGGCTAACGAGGGCAAGGCCGTCTTTTTTGTCGCCCCTGAGGCTGCCGAGCGGGCTCTTGCCGCTCTGCGCGCTCACCATCTGGGCCGCGAAGCCGCTCACATTGGCAAAGCGACCGCCGAGCATCCCAGCCTGCTGGTAGCCCGCACCGCCATGGGCGCCAATCGCGTGATTCCCATCCAGATCGGCGAGCAACTGCCGCGTATCTGTTAAACGGAACTCCCCTCGCTCAAATCTATGCTCCCCGCAGACTACTTGGTCGAGTTAGCGGATTCACCTTGCGCAGCGTCAGCGAGAGTGCGCGAAGTGGAGAGCCGTTCGCATGTTTTTGCGCCCCTTGCCTGCGCCGTAGGGTATGAGAACCGGAGGCGCAACTGCGGTTACCGGGATGAGCTCACCCATGCGCTATGCTGGCAGCGGCGGGTGACGCGGCGGTGACTGGCGGCACTGATCCAAAACGAGCACATAACGATGCGCTGCTTCGGAGTCAAATCCAGGTGCGCGGGGTAGTGCAGGGAGTGGGCTTCAGGCCGTTTGTTTACCGGCTGGCGATGGAAGAGGGGTTGGCTGGGTCCATCGGCAACGATACGGATGGAGTGACGATCGAGATCGAGGGGCCGGCCGAACGGGTAAAGGCGTTTCTCGGCCGCTTGCGCTCCGAGACGCCGCCTCTGGCGCGGATCGATTCGGTGGCAGTGCGGGAGCTGGCTCCCACCGTAAGCCATGCTGGAACGCCGCTCGGGCAGGCGGTGTTTCGCATCGCCTCTAGCGAGGTTAAAGGGCGGGTGAGCACGGGAATTCCGGCCGATGCGGCTACGTGTCCCGACTGCCTGCGCGAACTGCTGGACCCTGCCGGCCGCCGCTACCTCTATCCGTTTCTGAACTGCACCAACTGCGGACCGCGCTTCACCATTACGCGGCAAATTCCCTATGACCGCCCACAGACCTCGATGGCTGGATTTTCGATGTGCGGCGCCTGCCAACGCGAGTACGACAATCCCGCGAACCGGCGCTTCCACGCCCAGCCCAATGCCTGCTGGGAGTGCGGGCCGCGGGTCTGGCTGGTGCAGGTTGATGGGGAGAGCCTTCAGGGAGCGGCCCTCAGCGGGAATATCGCAGAAGATGCCCCGGAGAAAGATCGGCCTGAGGAAATGCTCGAATCGAGGAAGAGCACAGATTTTAGCCCGCCCGGGAAGGGAGCGGACTTAAAGAAATCGCCGTCCCAGGCAGAACGTATTTCAGCAGATTTACTCCGGGTTTCTACTTTTTCCGCAGCCTTTGCAGCTCCGCACTCTCCGGCTTTACCAATCTCTCGAGTGCAGGAATCCTTGGCCGCAATGGAGCAGGCAATCGAGCTGCTTCAGAATGGCCGGATAGTGGCCGTCAAGGGCATCGGCGGCTTTCATCTCGGCGTGGATGCGACCAACGAGGAAGCGGTAAGGCGCCTCCGCGAGCGCAAGCGCCGCTTCGGCAAACCGCTCGCCGTGATGGTTCGGGATCTCGATGCGGCGCGGCAAGTCTGTGCGCTGACGGCCGCCGAGGAGGCGCTGCTTACTGCTCCGGCGCGCCCCATCGTGCTGGCGCGCCAGCGCGACGCAAGCGGAATAGCGGCCTCCGTTGCTCCGGGGCTTCCCTGGATAGGGATATTTTTGCCCTATGCGCCGCTTCACCATCTGTTCTTTGCTCCCAACCTTGTGAGCGGCCATTCGAAAAAGGACCGGCTGCGCGTCCTGGTGATGACCTCCGGCAACCTGAGCGAGGAGCCGATTGCCATGGAGAACGAAGAGGCGCGGTCGCGGCTGGCAGGGATCGCCGACGCTTTCCTGATGCACGACCGTGAGATCCTCCAACGATGCGACGATTCGGTAGTGGCGGTCGTCGATGGTGCGCCGCAACTGTTCCGGCGGGCGCGTGGATTCGTGCCGTTGGCAGTCGAAATGCCTTCGATGCTGCAACCGAATGTCTCGCCGTTGCTGGCTGTCGGCGGCCACATGAAGAGCGTCTTTACCCTGGCGCGGGACGGGCTGGCCTTTCAGAGCCAGCATTTGGGCGATCTCGAAAATCTGGCGAGCCTCGAGTTTTTTCGCGAGTCTCTCGATCACCTGATGCGCACCTTCGAGATCGAACCCGGCTGCGTAGCCCACGATCTGCATCCTGGTTATCTCTCGACCATCTGGGCTAGGGAGTGGGCGCAGGAGCGCGGCCTGCCGCGGATCGCCGTGCAGCATCATCATGCGCATGTGGCCGGGTGCATGGCCGAGCATGGACTTGAGGGCGAAGTGATTGGCTTAGCCCTAGACGGAACCGGCTACGGAAGCGACGGGAAGATTTGGGGCGGCGAGGTACTGATCGCGAGGCTGGATGGCTTTGAGCGGTTTGCCCATCTCGATTATGTGCCCATGCCGGGTGGAGAGGCAGCGATCCGAGAGCCGTGGCGGATGGCGCTGGCGCATTTGCGCGCGGCGGGCTTCGATCCGGTTGCCGGCAACCCGTTCGAGCCAATGGGCGCAACGGAACGGGATGAGCGTGTGATTCGGCGCATGATCGAGCGGGGCGTGAATTCTCCGCTTACCTCCAGCCTCGGCCGCTTCTTCGATGCTGTAGCGGCAGTGGTGCTGAACCGGCGCACGGTGGATTATGAGGCGCAAGCCGCGATGGAACTGGAGGGGCTGGCAATCGACGAGCCGGACAACCCCGAGGGAAGGAACGAATTGGGCGCGCTGATGGAGATGGAATCGAACAGACCGGAAAATTGGAGCAAGGCCGGCTCTGCGTCTCAGACCCGCTCCGCGCCGCTCTACCGGATGGAACTGGTCAGTGGCAACTGGGCCGGGCGCGAAGCGGTGCGGATCTCTCCGGCTCCGCTGTGGCGGGCGCTGGTTGGCGACTTGCGATCCGGGGTGAGCAAGGCGAGGATTGCGGCGCGCTTTCATGCTGGAGTTGCCGAGGGGTTTGTGCGGGCGGCGATCCAGGCGCGCGCGGCGACGGGCGTGGGGCGCGTTGTGCTGAGCGGAGGCTGCATGCACAATCGCCGCCTGGCGCGCCTCTTGCGCAAAGGCCTGGAGGCAGAGGCATTCCAGGTTTTTCAGCATCGCTCTGTCAGCCCCGGCGATGGCGGACTGAGCTACGGGCAGGCCGCTGTTGCCGCCGCGATCCTGGCACGGCGCGGCGGGACGCACCCAGTACAGCGGTCCGTTCGATGAAAACTTGCTCCGGGCCTTTCCGCGCCTATAGCATCTCCGCGCAGGCGCCGCTGGCATGATCTACGGCACACCGTTGCAAGCAATGTGCCGGCTGGCGGCGCAACGGACGCCACCGCCCACGCCGTGACCCTGGTCACCAGTTTCAACATTCTGTGCGCGTACAATCATCTTAGGCATCCGACGGTCTTAGGCTACGGCGTCTTTCCACACGAGGGTTGATCCGCGTTTCTATAGGGGAGGAATCGTGCCTGCTTTTACGCCCCCACCGCTGCCCAGCGACGACACACGATGGAAGATCGTCAACGGGACGATGCGCAAGAACGGTTTCGCCCGCCACGCGCTCATTGAGACGCTGCACACCGTCCAGTCCTCTTTCGGCTACGTGGACAACGAGGCGCTTCGCTTCGTCGCGCGTTCGCTGCGTGTGCCGCTCAGCCAGGCCTACGGCGTGGCAACCTTCTACCACTACTTCAGCCTTAAGCCGCCGGGCCGGCACACGGTTACGATCTGCGCCGGAACAGCCTGCTACATCAAGGGCGCGGCCAAGCTGATCGCCACGGCGGAGAAACGCCTGGGCATCGCACAGGGCCAAACCACCCCCGGCGGCCAGGTAAGCCTGACCGTGGCCCGCTGCGTGGGCGCGTGCAGCCGCGCTCCCGTTGCGCTCTTCGATGGCGAGGTTTCCGGCGAAATGGCCCGCGAACGGATGCTGGAGCAACTGGAAAGGTGGGCCGTCGAATGACCATCGAAGAGCTGGAGCAGATCGCCAAAAACGTCCGCCTGGAAAACTCCAAGTTCGATTACGAGGTGAACGTCTGCATGGACCTGGCCTGCGCCAGCCAGGGCGCGGGGCAGCTCCGCGATGCGCTGGCGAAGGCCGCCGAGTCGGCCGGGAAAAAGGTTCTGATCCGCCGCACCGGCTGCATGGGGCCCTGCTCGTCCGGCCCGCTGGTGCGCGTGGATCCGGAGGAAACCCTCTATCGCAAGGTGAATGCAAGCCACGGCGAGGCCATCATCTCCGCGCTGGGCGGTCTGCCCGTGCCTGAGCTGCAATGCGACCTGAATGAGCACTTCGGCAGCCAGGTGCGCGTGGTGCTGGAAAACGCGGGTTACATCGACCCGGAGAAGATCGACGACTACATCGCCCGCGACGGCTATAAGGCGCTGCTGACGGTGCTCACCGAGATGACGCCCAGCGGCGTAATTCACCGCGTGACGGAAAGCGGGCTCCGCGGGCGCGGCGGCGCCGGCTATCCCACCGGCTTGAAGTGGGACACGGTGGCCAAGGCCGGGGGAGACCTGAAGTACGTGGTCTGCAACGGCGACGAGGGCGATCCCGGCGCCTTCATGGATCGCAGCGTGATGGAAGGCGATCCCCATCGCGTCATCGAGGGCATGGCCATCGCCGGCTACGCGGTGGGCGCGGGCAAGGGGTTCATCTACGTCCGCGCCGAGTATCCGGTGGCCGTCGCCCGCCTCTCGGCCGCTCTGCGCGACGCGCGCCGCCACGGCCTGCTCGGCAATAGCATCTGCGGAACGCCCTTCAGCTTCGATGTGGAGGTTCGCCTCGGCGCCGGAGCCTTCGTCTGCGGCGAGGAGACGGCTCTGATCGCCTCTATCGAGGGCCGCCGCGGCAGTCCCAAGCCGCGTCCGCCTTACCCAGCAGTGGCCGGTCTGTGGGGCAAGCCCACGCTCATCAACAACGTGGAAACCTTCGCCAATATCGCGCCCATCATTCGCAACGGCGGCCGCTGGTTTTTCAACATGGGTTCAGAGCGGAGCAAAGGCACCAAGGTCTTCGCCCTCACCGGCCGGATTACAAACTCTGGCCTCATCGAAGTCCCATTGGGCATCAAGCTGCGCAAGATTATTGAAGACATCGGCGGCGGCGTGCCCGCCGGCCACACCTTCAAGGCCGTGCAAACCGGCGGGCCCTCGGGCGGCTGCATCCCCGCCGGGATGCTCGACGTGGGCGTCAGTTACGACGCACTCATGCGCATGGGCTCCATCATGGGTTCCGGCGGCATGATCGTCATGGACGATACCTCGTGCATGGTCAACGTGGCGCGCTTCTTCGTGGAGTTCTGCATGACCGAATCCTGCGGCAAGTGCGTTCCCTGCCGCGCCGGAACCGCACAGATGTACACCCTGCTCACCCGCATCGCCACAGGCGCCGGAACCATGGACGACCTGGAGATGCTGGAGGAGCTTTGCGCCACGGTCAAGGAGGCCAGCCTGTGCGGGTTGGGCCAGACGGCGCCCAATCCCGTGCTCAGCACGCTCAAGTATTTCCGCAATGAATACCTTGAGCACATTCTCCACAAACGCTGCCCGGCCGGCGTCTGCACCATGGAGGCTGCTGCGGAGGTTTCAGCATGAGCGACGCGGTCGAAGTCAAAACTCTCATCATCGACGAGCGCCCGGTGAGCGCCCGGCGCGGCCAAACCATTCTCGAGGTAGCGCGCGAATACGGCATCCACATCCCCACCCTCTGCCACCTCGACGGCCTGAGCGATGTAGGCGCCTGCCGCCTGTGCCTGGTCGAGATCAAAGGCAGCAGCAAGCTGGTTCCCGCCTGCGTCGCCACCGTCTCCGAGGGCATGGAGGTGAGCACCAACACAGAGCGGCTCTTGAAGATCCGCCGCACCATCCTGGAGCTGCTGTTTGCCGAGCGCAACCACATCTGCTCGGTCTGCGTGGCCAGCGGGCACTGCGAACTGCAATCCCTCGCCCAGGAATTGGGCCTGACCCACATCCGCCTGCCCTATCGCAACCCCCAGCTTCCTGTCGATGCCTCCCACGAGCGATTTACCGCGGATCATAACCGCTGCATCCTGTGCACGCGCTGCGTCCGCGTGTGCGCTGAGGTGGAGGGCGCGCACGTCTGGGACGTGATGGGCCGGGGAATCGACTGCCTCATCATCTCCGATCTCCACGAGGACTGGGGCGCCTCTACAAGTTGCACCAGTTGCGGCAAGTGCGTCGAGGTCTGCCCCACCGGGGCGCTCTTCAACAAAAGCAAAATCGGCTCCGGCCACCCCAAGGATCCCTATTTCCTCCCCTTCCTGAATCAGATGAGGGACGCGCGATGAGCAAGCTGAAGCTGGCTACGGTCTGGCTGGACGGCTGCTCCGGCTGCCACATGTCCTTCCTCGACATGGATGAGCGGCTCCTTGAGCTCGCCGAGTTGGTGGATGTGGTCTATAGCCCGCTGGTAGACGCTAAAGAGTTTCCCGCGGGGGTGGACATCGCGCTGGTAGAGGGAGCGGTTTCGTCGGCCGACGATGAGAAAAAAATCCGCAAGGTTCGCGCCCACTCCAAGATGTTGGTTGCCATGGGCGACTGCGCCGTCACCGGCAATGTTCCTTCCATGCGCAACCCCATCGGCCCCGAAGCGATCCTGAACCGCGCCTACATGGAGAACGCCAGCGCGCAGCAGCAGATTCCGTGCGTTGTGGTGCCCAAGCTGCTCAAGGTGGTGCGCCCTGTTCACGAGCTCGTCACGGTAGACGTTTTTCTCCCCGGCTGTCCGCCCTCGGCCGCCACCTTTCACACGGTGCTGATGGCGCTGGTAAACGGAGAGCCTCTGGATATTCCGGCGCTCACCCGCTTTGGAGCCTGATCTCGCGGAGTGTGCTCATGAGCAAAACCATCACCATCGATCCCGTCACCCGCCTCGAAGGCCACGGCAAGATCACCATCCAGCTCAACGCCCAGGGCGAGGTCGAGGACGCTCACTTTCACGTGACCCAAGTGCGCGGCTTTGAACGCTTCGCCGAGGGCCGGCTGTTCTACGAGATGCCCAGCCTCATGGCTCGCATCTGCGGCATCTGCCCGGTCGCTCACCTCATCGCCTCGGCCAAGGCGTGCGAGGCGATTATGGCGGTGCGCATTCCCCCTCCGGCACGCCTGCTCCGCCGCATGTTGAATCTGGCCCAGATGATCCAGTCTCACGCACTGAGCTTCTTCTATCTTTCCTCGCCTGACCTGCTTCTGGGCATGGACTCCGATCCCGCGGTGCGCAACATCTTCGGCGTGGTGGCCGCCAACCCCCGGTTGGGCCGCGCCGGCGTGGCTCTGCGCCGCTTCGGCCAGCACATCATCGAGCTGCTCGGCTCCAAGCGCGTGCATCCCGGCTGGGTGGTGCCCGGCGGCGTCACCGAGCCCCTCACCGCCGCCAGACGCGATGAGATTCTGGCCATGATCCCGGATGCTTATGCGAATGCCCGCCTCGCTCTCGACGCTTACAAGCAGATCGCCGGCCGTTTCCAGCCGGAAGCCGAGGTCTTCGGCAACTTCCCTTCTCATTTCATGAGCCTTATCAACGAGGACGGCTCCATCGAGTTCAACCGAGGCGCACTGCGGCTGATCGATTCCGCGGGAAAGATCATCGAGGACGGCATGGACGCCGAGCGGTTCGCGGAAATCATCGGCGAGGCCGTGGAACCCTATAGCTACACCAAATTCGCTTACTATAAGCCGCTCGGCTATCCCCAGGGCTGCTACCGCGTGGGGCCGCTGGCGCGGCTCAATATCGTCACCTCCATGGGCACGCCCGAGGCCGATAAGGAACTCGCCGCGTTCAAGCAACTGTCCGCTGGGCCGGTGCAAAGCTCTTTCCACTACCATCACGCGCGGCTCATCGAGATTCTTTATGGCATCGAGAAGATTGAGCGCCTTCTCGCAGACCCGCTGATCCTCGACAAGCAGGTCCGCGCACACGCCGGCGTCAACTGCCTCGAAGGCGCTGGCCAGGCCGAAGCTCCGCGCGGCACTCTGCACCATCACTACAAGGTGGACGAGAATGGCAAGGTTACCTGGGTGAACCTGGTCATCGCCACCGGCCAGAACAATCACGCCATGAACCAGGGCGTGCTCCAAGCCGCCAAACATTACGTCAAGGACGGCCAGTTCACGGAGGGAATTCTCAATCGCGTCGAGGCCGTTGTGCGCACCTTTGATCCCTGCTTGAGCTGTTCCAGCCATGCATTGGGCCAGATGCCGCTGGCGCTTACGCTCGTCGATGCACATGGCCAGGTTGTGGACCGCATGACGCGATCCTGACTGAGTGTTTAGTACCTGTCCATTGAAAATCTGCACAAAACGGGCAGAAAAGTCAGGAGGTTATGCAGCATAGCTCCAGGTAAGCTGCGGGATGATGACGAGTTCGCGGAGTTTCAATCCTGTGGCGAGGACCA
>JAJYZC010000055.1:1797-22446 GCA_021800255.1 Acidobacteriota bacterium | reverse complement strand
TGGAGGTCAGTTCGTCACCACGGCACGGTAGCGGACCTTGTTCTTCTTTACCTTTTCAATGGCCTGGTTGACCTTGGCCATGGGGAAGGACTCGATGGTAGCTTTTACGCCGTGGCGGGCGGCGACGTCGAGCATCTCGAGCAAGCGCGAGGGGCTGCCGATAGGACTGCCGCTGATGACGCGCATGCCGGAGATGAGCGGAAAGGCCGGAAAAGATACCGGTGCGGGGGGAACGCCGACAAAGCAGAGGGTTCCCGTGGGGCGGAGGGCCTGAAGATAATTGGCCCAGTCCTGGTCGGCGTTGACGGTGGAGAGGATGAAGTCCAATGTGCCGGCGGCGGTCTTCATGGCCTTGGATTCGCGGGTGTTGACGAAATGGTGTGCGCCGAGGGCGCGGACCTCCGGTTCCTTCTCTGCGGAGGTGGAAAAGGCCGTGACGTGAGCGCCAAAGGCATGCGCGAACTGGATGGCGATGTGTCCCAGGCCGCCCATGCCAACGATGCCGACGCGCGAGGAGGGGTTGACGCCGTGGGTGCGCATGGGGTTGTAGACGGTGATGCCGCCGCAGAGCAACGGGGCGGCCTGATCGCTGGCCAGAGCCTCGGGGATGGGAAGAACGAACCGGGCGTTGGCGCGCACGCGGTCGGCGTAACCGCCGTGCCGATGGACACACGTGGCCTCGGCTTCGGGGCAAAGGTTTTCCATGCCGCGCAGGCACCACTCGCAGACGCCGCAAGAGCCGGATTGCCAGCCGAGACCCACGCGCTGGCCGGGCTGGAGGGTATGCACCTCGGCGCCCACGGCCGCGACCTTGCCCACGATTTCGTGGCCGGGAATGAAGGGATACTGGCTGATGCCCCAATCGTTGGAGATCAGGTGCAGATCGCTGTGGCAGATGCCGCAGTGGGAGATGGCGATCTCCACCTCCCGCGGGCCGAGTTTGCCGGGATCGTAGTGGAAAGGCAGCAACTCCGCCCCGGCCGCATGAGCCGCATATCCATGAATTTGCGCCATAATTACCCCTAAATCCTTACTGAGGTGCAGCACAGGCCGACTCTACGGCGAAGACGCCGGGCCGGGCCTGGAATGAGATGAAAGAAAGATTCCTCGCTGTGTTTAGTTTAACCCTCCACCCGGCAGGATGTGGAGGTTGAGGATGAAGAAGCCGGTAAGGTCGCCGCCGGCCGGGGCTTCGCCGGCGACGTCGACAGACTCGCCGTTGAGGCGGACGTTCTTGACGGAAAGAATGGGCTCGAGGGCATTGGCCACCGAAAGAGGCAGATTGGAAAGAGTTTGACCGTCGAGAGCGGCCTGGGCATCGGGCGCCAAAAGGCTAACATAGACGCGATTGGCGGGGTGCTCGCGCTCGGCTTCCGCGAGCAGCGAGTGCAAATCCGCGGGGCGATGGAAAAGCTGGGGCTGATTGAGGGTGCGGTCCAGCGTCCCACTTCCGGAGACGAGGATGCGCACATAGCCCGCCGGCAGCCTGCCGGGCAGAACAACGGGGATGCGGACGTTGCGCACTGGCTGCTGCCAGGGCCGCAGGGTGGCTTCGACAATTACGGTATCGCCGGCGTGAACGATGTCGTTTGAAACCAGGCGCGCGGAGACCAACTGCACCTGGACACGATGGGGTATGGCCTGGATGTGAAGATCGATTTCACGCACAACCCCCTGCCGGGCGCCGTTGTTGTAGATCTCAGTGAAGCGCTGGCCCGTGAGCAGGGCTGCGTCCAGGGCCGCGCCCTGCACGGCGCCGGCCGGGGCCCACAGGTTGAGCGGAAAAGCCGGGTAGCCGGCCAGATCGATGTTGCCGGTAACGTGATAGCTGGTTGCGGCGGTGCTTTCGTTGCTTTCCAAAAGAGCATCGTAGAGGACCACCGCGACGGCCTGGGGAGTGAGCGAAGGCAGATCGAGAACCTGCACGTTCACGTGCCGCGCGCCTTCAGGCGAGTCCACGGCAATATGCATGGGGATCATGTGCGCCTGGGCGCCGAGGACGCCGCGAATGCCCGACTCGCGGTCCTGGGTGAAAGCGCCCACGGTCGCGCCGGTATTGATAATCTTGAAGGAGTTCAAGGGCGAAGCGAGGGTGGTTACCACATCGGCGGTGGTCATGGGCAGAGAAACCGGCCCGGCCTGAAGGACGGGATGGCCGCAGGCCAGCAACTGCTTGGGATCGATATAGGTGACGGTGCAGGTGGCTGAAATCTCCACGTCGCCGGCGACCAGGAGTGCGCTGATGGCCGAACCGGGCTCAAGCGTGGCTGCTGCGGCGGCCGAAGGCTTGGTAGCGTTCTCGGCGGATCCGGCCATTCCGCCGGCCACCACCGATTCCAGGCTGGTTCCGGCCATGTCCTGCTGCCATAACCGGACCGCGGCCGGCTGGAAGCCGCTCATGACCAGCGGCGTCTCCATAGCCTGGAAGTTGGAATCATCCGCAGCTACGGAATCCGGGAGAGCCTGCAAGCCGGCCGCGCCAAACACGGGAACCAGATGCGCAGCAGCCGTCTGCGAGTGCAGGGGAAAATTGCGTAACGGCAGCATTTGAGCGATAGGGGTAATGCCGGCAATGGGCGTCTTGCTGAACTGGCCGATACGGTAGGAGAGTGACCCGAGAAGTTTGGAGCCGATGTAGACGGGGCTGCCGCTCATGCCTTCGACCACGCCGGTGTACTGCGGTTTGGCGCCCACGAGCCGGCAGAGGATCATGTCCTGGCCCGGTCCCCGCGCGTTGCGCAGCACGCCCAGGATCTTCACTTGCATGGGTTCAGGCCGGGCGCCCGTGAAGACGGTCCACGCTGTCGCCATCATGCCGGGGTGCACGCCGCTGAGGGGAAAGAAGCCGCCGCTCGAGGGCGGCGGAGCAGGCGCTGCTCCATGTTTCGCTTGCCCAAGGGGTAGTGGATGAACCCCCGTGGCGGCCGTTTGCGCCGCCAGCGAGGCCGGAAAAATAACGAGCTGCACGCTGGCCAGTGCGGCGGCCAGCGTCGCCAAGCGCAGCGTGGTTTGCTTCTGGTGAGTCTTCACGTCTATATAAGAGTACAGCCTGCCGCATGGCTGTTGTCCGGCGTCAGCCGCGCCGGCTGTCCCGGCTCCAGCCCTGGCGTTCTTTTATCATTCTTCTTTTGCGTCAGGCCGCAGCGTTGCGCGTTCTTTCCCCGGCGGCGTAGGCCGGCCGGGCAGGGTGAGCGATTCCGGAGCAGGGCTGAGCTTCCCGCAACAGATCGCCGGGGCGAAAGTGAAAGCGGTTGTCTGAGGACGCCGGAGCTGCCGCCCCATCCGGAAAGCGCCCAAATCTCGTATGCTTGTGTGCAAAGAGGTTGCTATGACTACGCCGCACAAGTCCTTTGCCGCTTCTCTCCGGCTCAAGTTCCCGGCCATGATGCTTGGCGCTTTCGCACTGGCGGCTGCTCCCTGCGGCCGCTTTCAGGCCCAGGCGCAGTCCACGGAGCAGCAAACCCAGCCGTCAGGCCAGACGCAGCCGGCGGGGCAGCAGGCCCAAACGCCGAGCCAATCTCCCGTCCAGGCCGGGCCGGCGGCGGGAGGCCCGAACGCCAATAGCGGCGTCATCGCCATTCCTAAGAAGACGAACGCCACTGCGCCGCCCGCTCCGCCTGCGCCGCCCGCTCCATCCCGGCCGCCGTTTAAGAACCCGAAGGGTTTGGGCAATATCACCCTTCACATGGAGGTTCCCGAGGTCACAGTCAACGTGGGCGTGCTGCTCCAAAAGACGCACACCTTCGTGAACGGCCTCAAAGAGAGCAACTTCCGCGTCTATGAAAACGGCAAGCCGCAGAACATCATCGCCTTTCATCGCGTCCAGGCGCCCATCACGGCGCTGCTGCTGTGCGAGTTTGCGGCTCGCGGCTGGCCTTTCAGGATTGATATGCTCAATGCCGCCTGGGCCTTTACGCAGCAGTTGCGCCCCCAGGACTGGGTGGCCATGATGACCTTCGACCTGAATACGCACCTCATCAGCGACTTTACCCAGAACAAACAGCAGATTCAGGAAGGCATCAATGAGCTGGCCAACGAAGTGTTCATGCCGGTAGCGTTCTCTGAGACCAACCTCTTCGATGCGCTGGCCGAGGCGCTGGACCGGCTGAGCCTCATCCACGGCCAGAAGTACATCATCCTCATCGCTTCGGGGATCGATACCATGTCCAAGCTTGATCTCGATCAAATCCTCAAACGAGTGAAGGCCTCGCGCAACATCACCATCTTCTCGATCTCCACCGGCGGCATGATAGAGGAGATGACGGAGGGCGAGCCGGGCATGATGGCCGGAATGCGCGATGTAACCTTTCTTCAGGCTGAAAACCAGATGCGGACCTTTGCCAGCCTTACCGGCGGCATGTGGTTTGACCCGGTGTTCGTCACCGAACTGCCCGACGATATGCGGCTGATCAACGAGAGCATCCGCTCCAAATACCAGCTTGTTTACCAGCCCACCGATACCAAGCAGGATGGAACCTGGCGAAAGATTCGCGTGGAACTTGTCGACAATGAGGGCCAGCCCCTCCGCATGCAGGACAGGAAGCACAAGCCGCTCAAGTACGAGCTCATTTACAGGTCAGGCTACTACGCCCGGCCAGCAGTGGAGTAAAAGGAATTCGCGTCTACAGCATTTTCAGAGATGCGATAGGCGCGGTCCTGTCTACGCGCAGGTTTGACAATCGCGCCTCCGGAATCACCTGCCCTGGTCCTGCTTGAGCGCGCCGGCTTTACAACGAACTTCGGTCACGCCACCCTGGGCCTGTTTTCGGTAAAGCCTCAATGGATGAAATCGAGATGGACCAGGATGTCGCGGATGTAATAGAGCACCACCACCACCGACATCGCCAGCACCATCCACTCCGAAATGCGGAGAACCGGCTCGATCCTGTTCGCCTTGGCAATAATCGCCGCCTGTTCGTTTCTCTCGTGCGCAAAGGAATCGTCTAAAAAGAGTTGGTCTTCTTCGTTTTTGGTCAGCCTGGAGCGATAAAGGAAAAGGGCGGCCATGATGACGAACAGCGCGCCCCAAACGATCCACATGATGGGCTTGAACGGCATGTTACTCCCCCTCCCGACGGCTTTTTGCGTTCCCCCATAGCGGCGGGTACGCGGAAGCAGCGCGGCCTTGCGGGCTGCGGAGCCTTACGGTTGACCATGATAGCCCGGAAAGGGTGCGCGTGGAATGAATATTTTTTTGCGGCCGGTCCATTTTTGGGCAGCCGCGCCTTTTGGGTAGTCGGCGCCGTTTTTGCCCGCGTGCCCGCACCGGTGCTGGCTCCGCCGTACTGCGTCCCGGGCTGCGCGACCTTTCGGCTATCGGAGCATCCAACCTATAGAGCCGCCGCCGGGGCTTGAATCCCAGCTCCCGGAACGGTAAAGTAATAGGTACTGAAAGCGGCACATATTTCATCACCGGGAGAGACTATGTCCACCACAACCACCGCACCCGCGCAGGAGCAGGAAACACCGCAGACCGAGAAAAAGCCGCCCCTTGAACTGACCCCGCAAGCCATCGCCAAGGTGCGCGAGATCATGGCTACACAGGATCCACTGCCGGCGGGGCTGCGGATCGGGGTGGTGGGCGGAGGCTGCTCCGGCTTCCAGTACTCGATGGCCTTCGAGAACCAGAGCGGCATGATGGACAAGATCTTCCACTTCGGCGACCTGAAGGTATTTGTCGACGCGACCTCGCTGATGTACCTGAAGGGCTGCACAGTCGACTATGTGGAGACGCTGGAAGCGGCGGGATTCAAGTTCGACAATCCCCAGGTGAAATCGACCTGCGGCTGCGGCTCCTCGTTCAGCGTCTAAGCTGAGTCCGGTTCAGATTTGGCGAAAGGCCCATCCCGGGGACGGGGATGGGCCTTTTGCTCTTTCACGGAGCGAAGAACTGCGGCAAAAGCAGGATGATTGTGTTCAGATTGGGACTGGAGCCAATCAAAGAACCGCCGCCACGGGGATGGCTGCGGCGGAAGAACATTCGTATCTCCGCAATCTGGGAGCAAGGTATACCATGACCCGGTTTAGGTTTTCAAAAGGGAAATGCCGTTTAAGGCCGCGCCCCGTGTGCGTCTGGGACCGCTTCACCGCCGTGCTCCTTGCCCGCCGCCTCCGCTTCGGTTCCACCGCTCTATTCGCCCTATTTTTACTTTCTGTTCCGGCCTGCGCACAAAAAAACCCACCCGGCCCGCAGTACACCTTCCGCAAACATGTACGCGAGGTCCTCACCGATGTCACCGTGACAGACGCGAAGGGCAATCCTGTCACCGGTCTTCCTGAATCCGCCTTCCGCGTGTACGATGACGGTCATCCGCAAACCATCGATTCCTTCGCCGCTCATTCCGGCAGCGACCGGGCGGTTCTGTCCAGTTCCATCGCTCCCGGCGTTTATAGCAACCGCTACCTCTCACATCCGCCTGCCGTCTATAACATCGCGCTGCTTGACCTCACCAGCATGACCCTCGTCGAGCAGATTCTGCTGCGCCAGCAACTCGTCCACTCTCTTCAAAAGCATCCCCCGAGCGCGCCCCTGGCCATCTACATGTACAACGGCCCCAGCATCGTGCTGGTGCAGAACTTCACCACTAGCCGCGCTGCGCTGCTGGCCGCCATTGGCCGCGCTATTCCTCGCATCCGGGTGGGCGACTACGGGGACTACACCGACCCAGTCTTGCTCAAGCAGATAGCCAGTATGTTGAGCCAGTATCCGGGACGTAAAAATCTCATCTGGTTCAGCGGCGGCTCGAACCTCTTTCTGTTCTCCTCTAATTTTCCCCTCGTCAATGGCAATAATCCTTCTCTCGCCGGTTCTTCCGTCATCAATGCGTATAATTTTTCCCCTGACACCACGGATTTGCCCAAGCTGCCCCAGCTTTACGATACGCTGGCGGCTGAGCGCATCGCCGTATATCCCATTGACGTTCGCGGACTCCGAGTATCTTATAGCGCATCGATCGCAGACCAAGAAATGCTGATGAGCGCCGAAGCCTCGGCCACCGGCGGAGAGGCATATTACGAGACCAATGCAATTGCGGAAAGCGCTCGCCAGGTCCTGGGTAACAGCTCCGATTTCTATACGCTCACTTACTCTCCGAACGACCTTCAACACAGCGGCCGGTGGCACAAAGTTCGCATTCAGGTCGATGGCCGCTATCACCTCAGCTATCGCCGCGGCTATTACGACGACGACGCCACCTTCTCCCCGCCGTCGAAGCCGCTGCTGACCGTTCACAATAAGGCCATCCAGGCTCCGTACATCCACAGCCAGCCCATCCTCTTTAAGGCAGAGGTGCAACCGGCATCAGCCGCCGAAATAGCCGCCGCCTCCAAAATCTCCCGCCACTCACGCGCCTACACCGTGCATTACGTACTGCCGGCGGCTGACTTCTCCTCCTCCGGCGCCCATCATGCCCATGTAACCGTGGGAGCGGCCGCCGTCGTCTTCAATGATGGCGGACTCGTCGTCGGCAGCCGTATCCAGATACTCACGATCGCACTCGACCCCGCCCAATTGCGGGCCCATCCCCACGCCAACTTCGCCGTCACCCAGACCATCGCCGCTCCCAAAGGAGACAACGATCTCTATCTCGCGGTTTGGGACGCGCCCACGGGCCGCCTCGGCACTCTTCAGATTCCACTCGATGTCAAACACTGATATGCGTCCGGCCGTGAGGAGCGCCGGTCGTGCGGCCATCCTCGGGCGCGCAGAGATTGCGTAACTGATGGCGGGGGGCCCCTACGGCTGTTGCTGAGTTGTGGGCGAAGTCGAAGGGGATGAGCCGCCGAAGCTGGAGTTGCCGAAGCCGGAGCCGAAGCTCGACCCACCGGAACTCGATCCCCCAAAGCCGGAGCTTCCAAAGCCTGAATTGCCGAAGCCGGAATTGGTGTTGGTGTTGGTAGTGCCGGTGGGCGGCTGGCCGGCGGTTCCGCCGGCGGCGCCGGGCATCGTCTGCATATCCATCAGCGGCGAGTAGGTGAACTCCCACTGGTTGTAGTGGTCCTTCCCTTTGTAGACCAAAATGGACTTCTTGGGGCTTGCGGGCCGGAAGCCGATAATGCCTAAACCGCCAAAGCTCTGACCACCTCCGAAGCCTGTGCCGGAGCCGGAGGATGAACCGCCGCCCGAGTCCGTTCCGGTACCTCCGCTGGCGCCGGACGCGCCGCCCGATGCTCCTGTGGGGCTGGTGGTCGCGCCAGTGCTCGTGCCGGTACTCGACGAACCGAAGAGTGAGCTGCCGCCGGTGGAGGAGCCGAAGCCGCTGCCGAAGGAAGATCCGAGTCCACTGGACGATCCAAATCCGGTATTGGTTGCGCCGGGCGCGCCTGGTGCGGCATTTCCGCCGCCGGGTCCGACGCCGCCCATAGGCGTCACGCCGCCCATGCCGCCCAGCGGCTGGCCGAAGAAGCCCATTGCGATGGGCGCCTTGTTCTGGCCGTAAAAGATGGGCTGCCAGTCGTCTTTGCCGGTGATGGGGTCTTTGTACTTCTTGCGCAGGAAGCGGATGTTATCGGTCTGCACCAGTGCGTCCAGGGTGGGCGGGTAAGCGTTGAATTTGCGGTAATAAAGCTGGATGGCGCGAAGGTACTGCTTGCCGCGCTCCATGGTTTCCTTGTCGCGGTCGCGCTGGATGGCGCGGGCGATCTTGGGCGCGGCTATGGTCAGCGAGAGGGCGAGCAGAAACAGCAGGAAGATGACCGCAATCAAAATGAAGCCCTCTTCGCAGGGGCGGGAGCGGATTGGGGAAGGCTGCGCCATAAAAATGCCCGCTTCAGAACTTCGTCACCGGCAGATCCTGGGTGTGATTATAGGCCAGGTCAGTTACTTCCGCGCTGGCCGGGCGAATGGACACCACTTTGTAACGATGATCGACAATCTCCCCCGTCTTGGCAACGAAGATATTGTCTCCATCGACGAAAAACGCTTCGAACGACCGGTTGTCTTCAGCCTCGCTGTAGCCGAAATACTGCAAGCTGATGGACGGCGGCTGGGGCACACCCGGCGCCTGCGCCGCCGCTGTTTGAACGACGGGCGCGCCCGGCCTGGCGCTCGCCAGCGGAGTGGGGATGCTCACCGGCGCCGAGCTGGCGGAGAAGATGTTCCTGCCCGTACCGGTGTAAACCACGTCCTCGCTCTGGGCCAGCTTGCCAAAGTGCAGCCTGGGATCGATGTCGGAGTCGCTCAGCTCCTGGGCCTCCGGGCCGGCGGGCATTTCGGCGCCTGCCGCCGAGGAGGTTGCGCTCTGCTCCGGTAGAGGCTGCGACGGCGCGCTGGGCCCGGTGAAGGTCGAGTAGATTTCTTTGCCGCCGATGGCCGCAATGACCACGAAAAGCGCCGCCAGGATGTAGACCTGCTTCTTGTTCTCCGTGCCCAGACGCAAAGCCATGGCTACTGATCCTCCTGGCCGGCGGTCGAAGTTGCGGCGGGGGTTTGGCTCTCTGCCGGTGTCCGCGGCAGACCGCTGGCCACGGCATCGGCCGGCCGCAGCCAGGTAGAGACGAGCAGGCGCAGATTCACCTGGCCGCTCCGCTCGCCGGTCAGAGACATGGCCCGGATCAAAAAGAAGGTCTTGTCCCGCTCCAGGCTGTTGATGAAGTGCATGATGTCTGGATAGCTGCCGCTGATGCCGGCCTCCATGCGAATCTCAGTGAGCGTGGCGCCGGGCGGGCCTTGCGTATATTGGACGCGCGAGAGGCGCACGCCGGAAGCTACCCCCAACTGATCGATGCGGCTGGAGATGGCGGAGTAACTGTGCGGGATGCGGTCCTGGTAGAAGGCCAGCAACTTGGCGCGGGTTTTCTGCACGCGTTTGCCGAGGCCGTGGAGGGGTAGGGTCTCCAGGCGGAGCGCCTTGAGTTGCATCTGCTTGGCGGCCAGAACATCCGTAGAGTGGGTGTCGGTGGCGGCCCAGTCCATCCCCAGCCTGACCATCAAGCCGATGGTCAGCAGAAGCAGAATCGCAAAGCCGGCGTAATGCCAGGTGAGAGGCGAGGCCAGGCGCTCACGCCACAAGGAAAGTTTGGGACTCTTGCTCATCGCGGCCCTCCCGCCCTGGGGACAAAACCGGGAACGCGGTGTGCGCCTGGGGGCGGATTCCCATCGCTCGCCGGCGGCGCCGCGGAGGGCTGCGCCGCGGTTTCAGACGCGGCCTTCTCTTCGGCGGGCGTAGGCGGGTTGTATTCGGCGAGCAGATCGAAGACGAACTGGTTCGAGGCGCTCACCGGCTCCAAATTCCGGTTGGGGCCTCCGTTGGATTCGGCGGTTTCGCCGACGATGCGCGGCTCAAAGAAGCGGTTCGAGAGCTCCAGGTTCTCGACCAACTGGTCAGAGAGATCATGGGGGCCGGCGACGCGCAAGTGCAGCGTGATCTGGCCATCCTTTTCGCGGATGGGCTCAATAGCGGTGACTTGCACGCCGCCGGGCAGTACCGTCTCCATGCTCTCCATGGTCAGCGTCCAGGAAAATGCCTTTTCGTCGAATATCTTGTTCAGCGTCTTCACCTGGGTGAGCAGTTCGGCATTCTTCGGCTCGCGCATCATGGCCAGGTAGCCTTCCCGCTGGCGGGAAACACTGGCGATGGCGCCATCGAGGGAGTGATCGCGGGCGCGCGCGGCGTCGGCCTTGCGGTGCAGGGCGTGCAGGCCCAGACCGGAGCCGATGGAAGCCAGGGCCAGCACTCCCATGGCGATGCGCAGGCGCTTGAGAGCCGGTCCCAGATCGGTGAAGGGGCGGGTGGCAAGATTAAGCGAGATACGCATGGCTTACCCCGCTCCCGCCAGCGCGCCGGCGACGCCGGCAAGGTTTGCCGTCCCCAATGCCGGGGCAGCCTCGGAATCGGAGTCTGCGCCCGGAGATTTGTGCTTGCCGGAGCGGTGGGGCGAGGCATCGAGAGAAGTAAGAGGAACCAGTTCGACGACCTCCAGTTCCGGGTCGGCGAGCCAGGCCGTGAAGTCGGCGGCAGGATAGATGCCCGCGTAGTGCAGACGGCGCGGGTGCGCCCCCAGCCGGTCCTCGTAGTAGGCTGCCGCCACGGCGATGCCGCGCTGAATGTCGCCGGCGCGCAGGGCGGGATCCTCCGGCAGATCGAGGGTGCGGTAGAGCAGCAGATCCTGACCGTTGGTGATGGTGGTGGTGAGCGCCAGCGCGCTCAAGTTGGCGCCCAGCGCCACCTCCATAGAGTCGATCATCTCCAGGGCGGCCAGGCTGGAAGGCAGCACCGCGCCGGGCTCGTAGCCGGCGGCGCGCACGGCGGCCTCGTACTCGGCCAGAACCGGCCCCGGCAGCACCGCAGTCAGCACTCGGCACTCGGTTTTGTTCTGCGACAGCACCTGATAGCTGACCCCGGCGTGCTCCACGTCGAAGGAAACCATCTTGCGCAGGCGGAAACGCAAGACGGGGATCGCTTCAGCGGCCTTGCCGGGCAGCGAATCGAAGTCGAGAATGAACACTTTGATCACAGTGCTGGGCAGAACTAGAGTGACGGCGCGAGTGCGCGGCGACACTTCGCCCAGCGCCGAGCGGATGGCCGCGGTAACGGCTTCAAGGTTGCGCAGATTCGGCCCGTCGATGCCCGGAGCAAGCGCCCCCGCCGGCAGGGCCGCGAAGGCGTAAACGGGCGCTGCGCCGGGCCCCGGCAGCGCCGCCGCCAGCACCCCCTCCGGCGCAATCTCCACTGCCGCCCGCGGACGCCCGCCGGGCTGGCCCCCGGCCGTTTTTTTCTTGAAGATCGATCGCATTCGTCCCTAATCCCTAATCCCTAGCTCCCGTTTCATCGCATGGCCTCGATGAAGGTCACCTTATTGATCTCCTTGAGAGTGGTAATGCCGCGGCGCACGCGCTCGATGGCTGACTCGCGCAGGAAGGTCATGCCCTCCTTCTGTGCTTCCCTGCGAATCTCGGACGTAGGCTTTTTGGCGAGAATGATCTCGCGAATGTTATCCGTAAGGTCCAGCAATTCGTGGATGGCGGAACGGCCGCGGTAGCCGGTGCCGCCGCACTCCATGCACCCAGTGCCCTCGCGGAAGCCGAAGCCGCGCCACTCGGCCGGGTCGAGGCCGCTGGCCAGCAGCGTTTCGTCATCGTAGTAGACCGTGTGAGCGCAGTGCTCGCAGATGGTGCGCACCAGCCGCTGGGCCAGGATGCAGTTGAGCGCGGAGACGAAGTTGTAGGCCTCCACGCCCATGTTCAAAAAGCGCCCCAGCACGTCCACCACGTTGTTGGCGTGCACGGTGGTGAAGACCAGGTGGCCGGTGAGCGCGGAGTTGATGGCGATCTGCGCCGTCTCCTGGTCGCGAATCTCGCCTACCAGAATCTTGTCCGGGTCGTGGCGCAGAATGGAGCGCAGGCCACGCGCGAAGGTCAACCCCTTCTTCTCGTTCACCGGAATCTGGGTGATGCCGCGAATCTGGTACTCGACCGGGTCCTCGATGGTGATGATCTTGTCTTCGTCGCTCTTGATCTCGTTGAGGGCCGCGTAGAGGGTGGTGGTTTTGCCCGAGCCGGTGGGGCCGGTGACCAGCACCATCCCGTATGGCTCGCGGATATAGCGGCGGAAACGCTTCAGGTCCTCCTCAGCGAAGCCCACCACGTCGAGGGTGAGGTTGTGAAACTTCTCGCTCATCGACTCCTTGTCGAGCACGCGCAGTACGGCGTTTTCGCCATAGACCGTAGGCATGATCGACACCCGGAAGTCGATTAGCCTTCCCTTGTAGCGCACGCGGAAGCGGCCGTCTTGGGGCACGCGCTTTTCGGCGATGTCGAGCTCGCTCATGATCTTCACGCGGCCCAGGATGGTGGAGTGGTGCTCGCGGGCGATGGGAGCCATGGCTTCCTGCAGAACGCCGTCTATGCGGTACTTGACGTGAACGGAGTCGTCGTAGCTTTCAATGTGAATATCAGAGGCGCGGCGCTCCAGGGCAGTGAAGACGGTGGTGTCCACCAGGCGGATGATGGGGCTGATGTCCTCGGCGTCGCTGGTGAGCTTTTCGATGGAGATGTTTTCATCGGCGTTCTCGTCACCCGTAACCACGTCGAAGGTCAAGCCCTCGCTGGCCTCGTCGAGAACGCGCTGCGACTGCTCGGTCTTTTTGAGCAGGTCGGCGATCTGGGAAAGAGTGGCCACGCGCGGAGAGATGCGTGACCCCAGCAGGCCCGCGATCTCGTCCAGCATCATCAGCCGCGAGGGATCGCTGACCGCGATCACCAGCGCGTCGCTCTGCTGCTCGATGGGCACGAAGTTGTAGCGGAACATCAGCTCCACGGGCACCGTGCGCAGCAGCTCGTGCTGAATCTTGAAGTTCTTCAGGTCCACGAACTCGGCGTGATAGCGGCGCGCCAGGGCTTCGGCCTGGGCCCGCTCGTCCGCATTGGCGGGAGCGGGAAGCGTAACTGCGTGGGCGTCAGCCATATGCGGATTACCCTCCCACGCCTCCGGCCTGCCCCATCGAGAAGATGGGCAGGTAAAGCGAGACGAGAATGAAGACCACCACCACGCCCATGACGATCAGGATGGCCGGCTCGATCAGCGTCGTGGCCCGGGTAAGCGCCGTGGCCACGTCTTCCTCAAAGAATTCAGCCACCGAGTTGAGCATCTGCGGCAGAGCCCCGGTCTGCTCTCCCACGGCGATCATCTCCGAAGCCAGGTTGGGAAAGACCTTGGTTTTGATCAGCGAATCGGCCAGGCTTTTACCCTCGCTTACCGTTTCTATCGACGAAGCGACGGCCTTCGATACCTTCCGCGACCCAATCGAGCGGGCCGCCGTTTCCAGCGACGGCACCAGGGGCATGCCGCCGGTAAGCAGCGTGGAGAGCGTGCGCGCGAACAGCGCCACCTGATACTTGAGCCAGATCATGCCGAAGATCGGCAGCCGGACGCGGAAGCCGTCCACAAAGTCGCGGCCGCGCTCGGTCAGGGAAAAGCGATAGAGGCTGAAGCCGCCGCCGCCGGCAACCAGCAGTATCCAGAGGATGTTGTGCTGCAGCCACTTGCCGAAGGCCAGCGTATCCATCGTCATGGCCGGCAGCTTAGATCCCATCTCGTCATAAAGCACGGCAAACTGCGGCACCACCACCGAGAGCAGAAAGATCATCAGCCCGATCACCAGGGTCATCAGCACGGAGGGATAGATGAGCGAGTTGATCAGCTTCTTGCGGAAGGTCAGCGAGACCTTCTGGAAGGTCAGGTAACGGTCCAGTACTTCGGACAGGTTCCCGGCGCGCTCTCCCGCCACCAGGGTGGTGGTGTACATCAGCGGGACCCCGCTCTGGGCCTCGAAGGCCGCCGAAAGCGCCTCCCCGGTCTTAACACGGGCGGCCACGTCATCCAACTGCGCGGAAAACTGGGCGTTCTTCTGAATCTTGCTCAGCATCAGGATCGATCCCAGAATGGGCAATCCCGCCCGAATGAGGGTGAGAAACTGCTGGTTGAAGATCAGAAACGGCTCCATCTTAACCTTGCGCCGGCCCATCCCGCCGCGGGCCTTGACGCTGAACACGTGGTAGCCGGCGTGTATAAAGCGCGAGCGCAGTTCGTCGGCCGTGGCCGCTGTCTGCACCTGCTCCTGCACGCGGCCCCGCTCATCGGCCAGCTTGATGACGAACTCTGCCATAGCTCCGTCTGCCGGCCGCGCTCTCTGGCGCAGCCTGGCCTCTTCGCAACCGTTTGCTCCTGCTCAAGGGAACAGGAGCAGCACACCAATAGACGGGCGCGGGGTGCGCAACGTTCGCGGCGCCGGCTGGCTCCGTCCTCCCCGGGAAGTAGAAGAATCGCCCTGTTTCTGGGTGATGGATGGCTGCGGCTGTGGAAGGCCCTGCTTCTCAAGCTGGCCAGGCCGCTGCCAATGTCCCGGCGCCGAGCGGGGAGCTATATGCCCATCAGCGCCGGAGCCGTCATGGATGCGTCAGGGTGAGCCGCGGGTGTGGAATCGTGCGCCGCCGTCAGGTGCGCCATCTCCCACGCCGAGCGGTCTCTGAGCAGCCGAGAGACCAGCGCCGTGTGCATGGCGTGGCCGGCGCGCTCGGCCACCACGCGGCCCTCGATGCGCCGGCCCGCCAAGGCCAGATCGCCGATCAGGTCCAGCACTTTGTGGCGCACGTACTCGTCGGTGAAACGCAAGGGGCCGTTCTCCGGCCCGTTCGCGCCTAGAATAATCGCGTTCTCCGCGCTGGCGCCGCGGATCAGCCCCATGTCGCGCAGTCTTTGCTCGTCGGCCTTGTAGCCGAAGGTCCTTGCCGGCGCGATCGCTGTTCCGTAAGTCTCGGCGGCCAGATCCACGCACGTCTTTTGCTGGCCGATGGGGGCGGGAAAGTCGATCGCGTACTCGATCTTGTATCCGCAACCTGGGTAGACGCCGATAAACTTGCCTCCCTCCCGCACTTCCACGGGCCGCAGCACTCGAATCACCTCGCGCCGCCGCCGCTGCGTGCGCATTCCAACCCGCGAAAATGCCTCCACATAGGGGAGTGCGCTTCCGTCCAGGATGGGCAGTTCCAGGTTGTCCACTTCCACGATCACGTTGTCCACGCCCATGCCGATGAGCGCGGAAAGCAGGTGTTCGGTGGTGGTGATCAGCACCCCTTGGCGCATCAGGCTGGTGGCATAGCTCACCTTGGCTACGTTGCGCCCAATGGCCGCAATCTCAAAGTTGTCCAGATCAGTGCGGCGGAAGACTATGCCCGATCCCGCCGCGGCGGGCAGCAGCCGCATCGCCACCTCGGCGCCGGAGTGCAACCCCACGCCCGTGAACTCCAGCGGCGCGGCAATCGTCTGTTCCATGTGCGCGAAGTGGCCCAAATCTTCTCCGAACAGAAAACCCTGTTCCATCATTAGATTAGACGGAAAGTCTCATACCGGATATGTGTCATTTTCGCCACACTCTGGGAAAATTTTGCCGCTCTAGCCGCCGTAACCCTACCCGGAACCCACCCCCTGACCGTGTAGAATCATCGCGTCTCAGGGACGAACTCAACCCTCGCCGCGCGCCGTTTCGCTCCGGAAAGGCCCCATGACGCCAGTTACTTCCCAGCTTCCTGTTCCCATGCGCGCCCTGCTGGCGGGCGCGCGCCGTAAACAGCCCCACCTGCTTGCATTCATCCGGGAACTTGTCACCGCCGAGTCGCCCTCGGACGCAAAAGCTGCCGTCGATGCCTGCGTGGCTCTGGCCGCTGCCCGCGTCCGCGAACTGGGCGGGCGCGTCAAGCTCCACAAGCAGCGCGCCTTTGGCGATCTTCTGGAGGCGCGCTTTTGCCCGCCGTCAAGGCCGAAATCCCGCGCTTTGCAGCCCATCCTCGTTCTCGGCCATCTGGATACCGTCTGGCCTGTGAGCACGCTCAAGTCCATGCCCTGCCGCCTGAGCGCCGGGCGGCTTTGGGGACCAGGAACCCTGGACATGAAGGCCGGAGTAGCCATGGCCCTCGCCGCCATCGAGATGCTCGCCGAAGCCGAAATCATGGAACGCGAGATTGTGCTCCTGGTCACCAGTGACGAGGAGGTGGGCAGCCCGGTCTCGCGTCCGCTCATCGAGCGCATGGCGGCTGGCTGCGCTGCGGTTTACGTCCTGGAGCCGGCGCAGGGGCTGGCCTACAAAACCGCGCGCAAGGGCATAGGGAATTGGAGAATCGACGTGCATGGCCTCTCCGCTCACGCCGGCGTAGACTTCGCCAAAGGCGCGAACGCCATCCGCGAGCTGGCCCGGATCATTGAGACGGTGAGCGGCTGGACCGATCTGCCTCGCGGCATCACGGTGAGCGCCGGCGTTGCCGGCGGCGGAACGAAATCCAACGTGATTCCCGCCCACGCCTGGGCCGAGGTGGACGTGCGCTTTCCGCGCCGCGTAGACGGCTCGCGCATCGCGCGCCAATTCGCCGCGCTCAAGCCTGCCGATCCGCGCTGCACCCTTGCCGTCTCCGGCGGCGTCAACCGCCCGCCCATGGAGCGCCGCAGCGGAACCGTCCGGCTCTACCGCCAAGCCCAAGCCCTGGCCGCCGAGATGGGCTTTACGCTCCCTGAAGCCTCCACTGGCGGCGGCTCCGACGGCAACTTTACCTCTGCTCTGGGCGTTCCCACCCTCGACGGCATGGGCGCGGTGGGCGAGGGCGCGCACGCCGCCCACGAATCGGTCTTCCTGGAGCATCTTGCGCCCCGCACGGCATTGCTAGCCGGAATGCTGGCCATCGAACCAGCGCCAAAGCCCCAAACAAGAAGCCACGCCTGAACGGGAAACGCTTGCCCGCACTCCCGTGATTCAGCGGTCTGAACTCCCGCACCGGCTGCTATACTCCCTCCTGGTACCACCAATGGAGATTCGCCCGCAATGAAACATACAGTCCTGCTTTTCTTGTTGGCGGCATGGGTTGCCGCGGCAAGCGCCCAAACCCAGTCCCATCCCGCCGCCAACGCCGTCCGCCCGCCGGCGGCTGCCGCATCCACTGCCAGCGCCAAACCCTCCGGCCCGCCGCCGGTTCATGGCGTCGTCAAGACCGCGTTCTCGCTCCGCTATGAGGACATCAAGATTGGGAGCGGCCCCTTGGTCGAGCCCAACATGATTTACAAGGTCTACTACACTGGATGGATCGCCTCCACCGGCGTCGAGTTCGACTCCACCAGCGAGCACCGCGCCCCGGTCTACGAGAAAGGCAAGCCGGTGATCGGCGCCGATGGCAAGACGAAGCTCGGCCCTCCCATGCCTATCGTCTTTCCCCAGGGCTTTGGCCGCGTGATTCCCGGCTTCGATGAGGGATTTGCCGGCATGAGGGTAGGCGGCGAGCGCCGTCTCTTCATTCCCTGGCAGCTCGGTTACGGAGCCCGCTCCATTCCCGCTCACGGCCCTGACCACCCCGGAATCCCTCCCAAGTCCGATCTGATCTTTGACGTTACGCTGGCGGGTGTGACCAATATGCCCACCTTTCCGATGCACCCTGGCATTCCGGCGCACCCGGCTGCCGGCGCTGCCCCTGCGCCGCAGCACCCCGGTGCAAGCCCCACTGTGGCCGCGCATCCTATCGTGAGCGGCGATGCCGCGCATCCTGCACAAAAGCCCGCAAACCCGGCTGCCCCTGCGCCGCCGCCAACGAAGTAAAGTCACTCTCACCCCCGCTCAGGCCGCGCCGGCCGGCAGTTCCGGCGTGGCCGCGAGCAGCCGCCGCGTGTACTCCTTCTGCGGGCTGGCGCAGAGCGCCTCCGTTGCGCCGGTTTCCACCAGCCGTCCGCCCTCCATCACCGCGATGCGCGTGCTCAGGTACCGCACCAGCGGCATGGAGTGGGAGATAAACAGGTAGGTCAGCCCGTGCTCGCGTTGCAGGCGGCGCAGCAGGTTCACGATCTGCGCGCCCACGCTCACGTCCAGCGCCGAAACCGGCTCGTCCAGAATCAGCAGCCGCGGCCGCAGCGCCAGCGCGCGGGCAATGTTGATCCGCTGCCGCTGTCCTCCGGAAAACTCGTGCGGATGGCGCTCTAGCGCCGGCTCCTCCAGCCCCACTTCGCTGAGCAGTTCAATCGCTTTGGCGCGCAGCGCCGCCCGCCCGCCTGCGATCCCCGCTGCGCGCCGGTGAATCACCAGCGGCTCGGTGACGATCTCAAAGACCTTCATGCGCGGATTCAGCGCCGCGTAGGGGTCCTGAAAGACGGGCTGCATCTGGCGCCGCAGCCGCCGCATCTCGGCCCGCGATGCGCACGCCAGATCTACGCCGTCCACCCGGACGGCGCCCCGGCTCGGTTCGGTCAGCCCCAGAATGATGCGCGCTAGCGTGGTCTTGCCCGAGCCCGACTCGCCCACCAGCCCCAGCGTCTCGCCGGCTTCAATACTGAGTGAGACGTCCTCGACCACGGTGTGCTCTACCGTCCGCAGCCCGGCGCGGCGCGGATAGCCCTTCCACACCGACTTGACTTCGACCAACGCCATAAGTGGACGGTAAAAGGATAGCAGCGGGGTGCGTACAGCCTGCTGGATGACCGCAATGGCCCGATTCCAATCGCTCCCAGCGGCGGCGTTCTGCGCTTTCAGAGTGGACCAGGGTGGAATGGATGCTGGATGGCTTCGCTCCGCTCTACACCAATCGCAGAACCGCTCGCCATCGGCCCGCGTTGGGAAAGGAGAAATGCTCTCTGCCTTCCGCTATTCCCCCATGGCCTTTTGCGCCAGTGTCTCTTCGTCTATATCGCCTTGAATAATCTTGTTGTGCAGGCAATAGAGAGCCAGCTCCAGCCGGTCGCTTACCCCCAGCTTGTCGTATATCTTGCGCAAATAGTTCTTGATGACCTGCTCGGTGGTGCCCAGTTGGTAGGCGATCTCTTTGTTGCGTTTGCCCTGCGTGATACAGGTGATGATCGCCATCTCCTTGGGCGAGAGCCGCGGCTGGTTGCGTGGACTCACCAGCGCCGCGGCCTGAGCGCGGTACGCCTCGATCACCCAATTCACAGACTGGTTGTCGATCCAGGTCTCTCCCGCCGCGATGCGGCGCACGCAGCGCACCAGCAGATCGGGTGAGATGGAACGTGAGATGATGCCCCTCACGCCCCGCCGGTAGAGTTCCACGGTGTGGTTTTCGTCGGCCGCCGTAGCCTGCACGATCAGCTTCACATCGGGGGCGCTGCGCAGCAGATCGGGAATGGCGTTGGCCGTGCCGGACAGCAAACTTCCCTCCAGCAGCACGATGTCAGTGGGATAGCGCTCAATAGCCGCGCGCAGATTCTCCAGGGAATCGGCCTGGGCCACGACGCGCAGATCGTCTTCCAGCGCCAGAACCTTGCGAATGCCTACACGGTAAATGGCCTGCGAATCGGCAAGGATAATGCGGATCGTCCCCGGCTTGGCCGGGACGTCAGTAACCTCGCCGTTCGGGGAGTCTACCACAGGTTCCATAGTTCGCTAGGCGCCAAATCCGCCTGCCCTCACCGCTTGACAAACCGATATTCGTCAATTGTAGCAGCGGCAAGGTACTGATTTTGGCTCATGGAGCAGCGTACCACACGTCCGGCGCATTGAACCAGCACATCCCGAGGCGTGCCCAGCACCGCGCGCGGCATTCGCAGCGCAAAGCGGATATCTGAGCCTTTGCGCAGCCTCCGGCCCAGTGCAAACAACACCCCGCTGGAGGAGATGTTCCGGGTAAGGCCGGCCACTTCCTTCTGCGCGGAGGTGAGCACCAAGGGCAACGACAACGGAAACCGCACTGCGCAACGCACCTCCCGTTGCGGGCGAACGGCCTCAGGGGCCGCAAGATGAAGGGAAAAATCCGGTCTGAAGGAATTCATAGTGGCATTCCAGCCAAAATCTTCTCTTCCATTACTTTAGCGGACTTTTGCCCTACCACGCACGGCACCAAAGTTTGGTGAGAAGTAACAGCATGCCGGTACTGGATCGGCCTCAAAAGACGAACAACTGGCGAATCTATAGGGTACGCGCGCGCTACCAAAACCCTTTACTCAACCGAATCTTAAGTGCAAACTAAAAAATTACCAAAATGTTACTTTGGTGGTAGCTTTTCTGCACCTTTTGGGTTACTCTGACCGTGCATTGTTTTTCGTGCCAATTGCCTTGCGCAAGATTGCAGGTAATTCGATTCCGCCAGAAAGGGCCTACTCTCATGATCTCTCGCTGGGTAAAGCTTCCCGCTATCGCTGTTGGCGTGCTGTTCACTCTGGGAACCACTTATGC
>JAJYZC010000055.1:0-1697 GCA_021800255.1 Acidobacteriota bacterium | reverse complement strand
AATTGCCTTGCGCAAGATTGCAGGTAATTCGATTCCGCCAGAAAGGGCCTACTCTCATGATCTCTCGCTGGGTAAAGCTTCCCGCTATCGCTGTTGGCGTGCTGTTCACTCTGGGAACCACTTATGCCGTTGCCTCAACCACCTCCTCGGCGCTGCCCGCGGTTAGCCTCCATCAGACCATCGCCGCGAATATGCCCGTCTTTCCTACGCCTCCGGCCGTGAAGACTGCTGCTAATATGCCCGTCTTTCCTACGCCTCCGGCCGTGAAGACTGCCGCGAATATGCCCGTCTTTCCTACGCCTCCGGCCGTGAAGACTGCCACGAATATGCCCGTCTTTCCTACGCCTCCGGCCGTGAAGACTGCCACGAATATGCCCGTCTTTCCTACGCCTCCGGCTATCGTTTAACTACTCCGCAAGGCGCATCGCCCGATCTTTTTTTATAAGGTTCATCTCCAGGGTCCGCTGCTAAACTTGGCTGTACGGCGATCCGTGTTGGGGGGTGGCCCTGGCTTTGAGTTTAGATACCATACTTTGGATTGCGGGAAGCGCCGGTGAAGCAGCGGTAATTGCGCTGCTTCTCTACAGGCGCTTCTGGCGTACCTTCCCGGTTTTTCTCCTCTATAGCATTGTGTCTCTTGTGGAAAGCATAGCCGCTTATGTGATCCTGCACCGCTACTCCTCCGCTTATGTGACCAGCTACATCGTTGAGATAATCCTGGATTCGGTCTTGATGTTCGGCGTTCTGGTCGAGCTTGGCTGGTCTGTGCTTCGTCCGCTGCGCGCTTCGCTGCCGCGCAGCGCGCTGCTGGCGGTCGCGAGCTTGATTATGGCCCTTGGAGCCGTGATCTGGTTTGTTGCGGGCGTTTCTGTAACAGCCAATCTTCCTCACGCAAAGGGTGTCCTGGAACATTTGCAGCAGACCTTTTCGATCCTCAGCGTCCTGATCTTCCTTGGGTTGGCCGGCGGCAGCCAGTTGCTGTCGATCGGATGGCGAGACCGCGAACTCCAGATTGCCTCAGGTCTGGGATTGTATTCATTCGTCAGCTTGGTGGTGGCTGCCTTACATGCGCACCAAACCACCTGGGCGCAGTACAGGAACTTGAACCGTTTCGTGGTAGCTAGCTCCCTTTGCACCCTGCTCTACTGGGTGGTGAGTTTTTCCCGGAAGGAGGCAGAACGGCGCGAATTCACCCCGCAGATGCGCAGCTTCTTGCTGGCTGTGGCCGGCGCCGCACATACCACCCGCATTGCGTTGGAGGATTCTGGCAAGGCTGACGTACGGAAGCACGACGAACGATGATCTCTTGATCCGCCTTCGGTGAGGATTACCACTTCCTGGAAACCCGCCGATGCAGAGGTGACTGGTGACGGCCTTGGACACCCCGTTAACGCTTGCCGGCATAGTGCTGACAGCCGCGCTTCTGGCTCTGCTGATCCGCAGACGCGCTTTTCGAGAGCTGCCGCTCTTCACCGCTTATCTAGGCTTTGAATTATTCTGCGAAATCGCAGGATTTGCCGTCCTATACTTTTTCCCTGGCCGCTATCTCTGCTTCTTTCTCATCATAATCTTCCTGGATACTCTCTTGTACTTTGGCGCGCTCGCCGAGTTGGGACGAAATCTCCTGCGCTACAACCGGAGGGCTTCCTCTCCCCAATTCCTCGCAATTCTCCTTTTTGTGCTGGCTGCCCTGATCA
>JAJYZC010000054.1 GCA_021800255.1 Acidobacteriota bacterium | reverse complement strand
GGGAACCTCTGAAGAACTCCCCGATCCACTACTGATGCAGGTAATGTGGATTGAGGGAGCGATGACGGATGCAGCAGATGACACTGGCCCATCAGGCAAGTTTTGAGCGGTACCGGAAGAAGACGCGTCGGGAGCAGTTTCTGGAAGAGATGGATGCGGTGATGCCGTGGTTCGAGTTGCTTGCTCTTGTTGCGCCGTACTACTCGAAGGGCGAGATGGGTCGTAAGCCTGTGGGTCTTGCGATCATGCTGCGGGTGTATTTTCTGCAGCAGTGGTTCGCACTTTCCGATCCGGCAGCCGAGGACGCACTGTATGAATCGGCGGTGATGCGGCGCTTTACGGGCATCGATCTGGGCCGAGCGCCTGCGCCGGACGAGACGACGATTCTCAACTTCCGCCACATGCTCGAAGAGCACGAACTGTGCGGCCAGATGCTGGACACGGTGAACCACTATCTGGAAAGCAGGGGTATCCGCATCACCACAGGCACGATTGTCGACGCGACGATCATCCATGCGCCTTCATCGACCAAGAACGAGAAGAAGGAGCGCGACCCGGAGATGAATCAGACCAGGAAGGGCAACCAGTGGTATTTCGGCATGAAAGCGCACATCGGGGTGGATTCCAAAGAGGGCATCGTGCACTCGGTTTGCTCGACCGCGGCCTCGGTCTCGGATGTGCACATGCTGCCGGATTTACTGCATGGCGGCGAGAAGAAGGTCTGGGGCGATGCAGGGTATCAAGGGCAGACCGGCGCGATCCGTGAAGCTGCGCCAGAGGCGCAGGACATGACCTCGCGGCGCGTGAAGACGAAGGCGGGTGTCGATGAAGCCGAGAAGAGCAGAAACCGCACCAAAGCCAGAGTGAGAGCCAAAGTGGAGTGGCCGTTTCGCATCCTCAAGCGAGTTTTCGGGTTTACCAAGGTGCGCTATCGCGGCTTGAAGAAGAATCACGAGTGGTTGTGCGCTGGGTTTGCCCTGGCCAACATCTACCAGCACCGCAAACGGCTCGCCAGGGCGAATCTCCAGATGGCCCCGCAAGGGGCGTAGTGTGTCCGCCGGAGGCCAACAATGGCCTCCGGCGGCAGAACAAACCTACAGAGTCTCTGCCAATACGCAGCTCCTGCGCAGGTGAAGCTAATACTCAGAGATAGAACCCCATAACTTAACGATTTTCAGAGGTTCCTTAGGTGAATTACTCCGAGGAGTGCCCGCTTGAAATGCTCGGAGGCGGCGACCGCTACAAAATCATCGACACCCGTGTAGCGGGAAAAAGCAGATGCGCGGCCGGGAGCGAACATATCGCTTGAAATATCTAAGGTTTACGATGGTCGGGGCGGAGGGATTTGAACCCCCGACCCTCTGCTCCCAAAGCAGATGCGCTACCAGGCTGCGCTACGCCCCGACGCTGTGTTTCGATTGTAGCGCGAACCGCTTTGCGCTGATCGGGAGATCATGACTGGCAGCGCGTTCAAACCGCAGCCTGTGGCGCGGGAGCTTTCTGCTGTGCGACCGCATTCTGGTGCCGTTCTGCGCCATAACCAAGTCCATTCGTGGTTCGCTGCCCCGCGCCTGATTCGACTTTCATTTCCTCCTTCGCCCGCGGCGCTCGCCAGCCGCAGGCGCGCGGTCACACGCTCCAGGCAGGGCCAGCCAGTCGCCGAAGTCCAGTCGCCGGAGTGCCGATGCTGGAACCATGTGCATTCCGGTGCGCTTCCGGTTCGTGACAGACGGCTCCGGTTCGGGATACCCTTTCTATGTGTGCCTCTTGTGCGCGCTAAGGAGCAATGCAACCCTCATGCCCATTCAAACCACATCCAAAATCTGGCACAACGGCAATCTCATTCCCTGGGAGCAGGCCACCATTCACGTATTGAGCCACGTAATCCACTACGGCTCCAGCGTCTTCGAAGGCATTCGCTGCTACGGGCAGCCGCAGGGCTCGGCGGTCTTCCGTCTGCCGGAACACATGCAGCGGCTGCTCGACTCGGCCAAGATCTACCGCATGGAAATTCCGTTCACGCTGGAGGAGCTGTGCGCCGGGGTGGTGGATCTGATCGAAACCAATGGCGTGACGCCGTGTTACATACGGCCTATCGTGCTGCGCGGCTACGGCGAGATCGGCGTCAACCCCAAGGGTTCGCCCATCGAGGTTTATATCGCCAACTTTCCCTGGGGCAAGTACATCACCGGCCAAGAGGGCGCGGATGTGTGCGTCTCCAGTTGGAACCGGCTGGCGCCCAACACCATGCCGGCCCTGGCCAAGGCCGGGGCCAACTATATGAACTCCCAGCTCATCCGCATGGAAGCCGAGACGAACGGCTATGCCGAAGGAATCGGTCTGGACGTGAACGGCCTGGTGAGCGAAGGTTCGGGCGAAAACATCTTTATCGTCCGCAATGGCGTGCTCTACACCCCGCCCCTGGCCAACTCGGCGCTCTCCGGCATTACCCGCGACAGCGTGCTTACTCTGATCCGGCACTTGGGCCTGACGGTCATCGAGCAGCCCATCCCGCGGGAGATGCTTTACATCGCCGATGAGGTCTTCTTCACCGGCACGGCTGCTGAGGTTTCGCCCATCCGCTCCGTCGATCGCATCGTCGTCGGCGACGGCAAGCCCGGCGAAATCACTCGCAAGATCGCCGAAGAGTTCTTCGGCATCGCCAACGGCCTCAAACCCGATCGCTTCGGCTGGCTGACGCCGGTAAAAGTGACGGCGACGGAGACGGTGACGGCGTAAGAGGCAGCTTGTAGCCGCAAACTCCCAGCGGTTATGAATCGAAGGCCCTCCGGTCTGCGCCGGAGGGTTTTCGCGTGTGGGCGAGAGAAGGAAGAGATCACGCGCCAGAGGGGACTGGCGCGTATGATGAACGGGAGCCCTGCAAGGGAGCGGCCACACCGCCGGGAAGGGCAATTCAGCAGGAGACGAAGGAAAAGAGCCGCCCAGTGAAACCCGATATGAAAGTTACCGTGGCCGGGATCGAGCTGGTAAATCCGGTCATCGCGGCCAGCGGCACCTTCGGCTACGGGATCGAATTCGAGGAGATTGTTTCCCTGGAGCGGCTGGGCGCCTTCGTCACCAAGGGGATCTCGCTCGAACCGATGGCCGGCCACCCGGCGCCGCGCATCGTGCAGACAGCGGCGGGGATGCTGAACGCCATCGGCCTGCAGAACGTGGGCGTGGAAGACTATCTGCGGCGCAAGCTGCCGCCCATGAAACGGTATCCGCGCTGCAAGGTGATCGTGAACGTCTTCGGCTACACGGAGGCCGAATACATCGGGGTGATCGAGCGGCTGAACGCGGCGGAGGGTATCGCCGCCTACGAGCTGAACGTCTCCTGCCCCAACGTCTACGCCGGCGGGATGGCCTTCGGCGCCGACGCCAGCTCGCTTGAGTATCTGGTGAGCCGGGCCAAAGCCGCATCCAAGCGCCCGCTCATCGTTAAGCTTTCGCCCAATGTGACCTCAGTGGCGCACATGGCCGCGGTCGCCGCCGATGCGGGCGCCGATGCGGTGAGCCTGGTGAACACCTTTCGCGCCATGGCCATCGACGTGGAGCAGCGCCGGCCGCGGCTGAGCAACGTCGCCGGCGGGCTGTCGGGCCCGGCCATCAAGCCCATTGCCCTGCGCATGGTCTATGAGGCGGCCCGGACGGTGCGCATACCTATCCTGGGGATGGGCGGCATCGTCACGCCGGAAGACGCTGTGGAGTTTTTGTTGGCCGGCGCTACCGCGGTGCAGGTAGGTACGGCCAGCTACGCCGACCCCAGAGCCACCGAGAGGCTGGCGCACGGTCTGGAAGCCTGGTGCCGGAACCATCAAGTGGAACGCGTGGCCAGCCTCACCGGGGCCCTGGAAGTTCCTCACGACTGAACCGGACGCGCAAATGCCAGAGAACGCTGTAGATTCACAATTTCAGGTGGCCGTCCGGCCTCAATGTACACTTGATTGTTCCTCGCCATTGCCCTGATGACTGCCTCCGATTCCATCCCCGGCCAAGACCGTTACTGGATGCAGCGCGCGCTTGAGCTTGCGCGGCGCGGCATCGCGCTCTGCTCGCCCAACCCGGTGGTCGGCTGCGTGATTCTCGACCGCGCCGGGCAGCTCGCCGGCGAGGGCTGGCACGAGTACGACCGCCTCGACCACGCCGAGATCATGGCATTGAAAGCTGCGAGGCGCCCCATTCCTTCCGAGGATCTTCGAGGAGAAGCCGCGGATAGGATGGCTGTAGACCGCGTCCGCGGCGGCACGGCCTACGTCACCTTGGAGCCGTGCTGCATCACCGGCCGCACGCCGCCCTGCACCCAGGCGCTCATCGCTGCCGGTCTCGCCCGCGTGGTGGCCGCCACCATCGATCCCAACCCCGCCGTCGCCGGCCGCGGACTCAAAGCATTGCAGGCAGCGGGCCTTCAAACAACTGTTGGGGTGTGCGGGGACGAGGCGCGCCGCCTCAACGAGGGCTTCGCCCGCTGGAGCCGGTCGAAGCGCCCTTTCGTGCTCATGAAGGCGGCTATGACGCTCGACGGCCGCATCGCGCCGCCGTCTGCCGGGGCCCTCCACGGCGGTTTTTCGCCGTTGAAGCCGGTGCCCGGAGAGCAGAAACGAGGCAAGCCGTTCTGGATCACAAGCGAAACCTCCCGCCAGGCCGTGCAGCAACTGCGCTGGCAGGCCGACGCGGTCCTGACCGGCATTGGCACCGTATTGGCCGACGACCCGCTGCTCAGTGACCGCAGCGGCCAGCGCCGCCGCCGCCCCCTCCTGCGCGTCGTTCTTGACTCGGCCCTGCGCATTCCCCTCGACTCCAAACTAGTCAAAACCGCCGCGCATGACCTGCTCATCTTCACCGTCTCCAGTGACGAGACGCGCCTACGCGAGCTCACCGCGCGCGGCGTCCGCGTGGAAGTCCTGGACGCAGATTCTAGCCAGGTGCCGCTGGGCCAAGCGCTCGACAAGCTGGGCGCCGAAGGCATTCTCACCCTCCTTACCGAAACCGGCACGCGCCTGAATACGGCTCTTTTGGCGGGCGGCTTTGTAGACCGCATTTATTTCTTCGTTTCCCCGCAGATCATGGGCTCAGGCGCCGTGCCCGCCTTTGACGGCTTGGACGGCTCCATTGCCATGGCGGATGTAGAAGTGGAGCGCCATGGCAACGACCTCGGCCTTACTTCGCTCCTGCGCGATCCCTGGCCGTCTGTACGCACTGCGTGAAACGATCCTCAGCCCAGGGCATCTAAGATAAAGGCTGTCGTGTACCGATCTGGCTCTGCTCCTGAGGGCCGGCCTTGTTTTTCGCAATCCTATCTTGGAAGGTAAGTGTCTTGATTTCATCTACTGCTGCATTCGAGGCAGCGATTACGCTCGTGGGCCTCGCCGGTGTCCTCATCTGGCGCGTGCGCGAGGGCCGCACCGCGGTGACCGTAAAGAAGCTCGTGATGCCGCCCCTGGGCATGTCCACGGGATTCTGCATGTTTTTCGTGCCCATGTTCCGCGTGCCGTGGCTATGGGGTGTCGCGGCCTTCTTCATCGGGGCCACTGTCTTCGCTTATCCGCTGCTGCTCACCTCCAGCCTGCGCCGTGAGGGCGATGCGATCATGATGAAGCGATCCGGCGCGTTCTTCGCGGTGATTGTGGTGCTGGCGCTGGTGCGATACTTTGCGCGCGACTACTTCGACTCCTTCATCTCCCTCGAACAAACCGGCGCGATCTTCTATCTGCTGGCCTTCGGGATGATCCTGCACTGGCGCCTCAAGCTGCTGCTGCTCTACCGCGCGCTCAGCCGTCCCGTGCCGGTGGCCGCGAGTTCGGCGCAAGAAGCGGCCATCGGCGAATCGGAGGCGTAGGGCAGCCGAAGCTGCCTGCGGCCTTGCCAGATTCACGCGCCTGCCCTTTGCCACTTATAGTGGAACCATGTTCACCGGCATCATTGAGCAAACCGGCACGCTGGTCAGCCTCACCGGCCGCGGCGGCGTGCGCCGTATTACCATCGAAGCGCCGGGTGTGGCGGCGCGGCTGCGCGAAGGCGACTCGCTGAGCGTCTCCGGGGTTTGCCTGACCGCGCTCGACCCTGATCCCATCTATTTTCACGCCGATCTCGCCCAAGAGACCCTCGACCGCACCTCGCTTGGTGCGCTCAGGCCCGGGGCGCAGGTGAACCTGGAGCTGCCCACTGCGGCCGGCAGCCCGCTGGGCGGGCACATCGTTCAGGGCCACGTGGACGGATGCGGAGAGCTGACTTCCCTTGAACCTGTGGTCCCTTATTCCAGCCCTGACTTCGACCGCCAAACCACCGACTGGACTCTGAAGGTGCGCGTACCAGAAAGCGTCCTCCGGTGGATGGTTCATAAAGGCTCGGTCGCCGTAGAGGGCATCAGCCTGACCATCGCCGCCTTCGACGGCGAAGAGATTACGGTCGCCATCTTGCCCCTCACCTATTGGAGGACCAACCTGCACACGCTCAGCGTAGGCGCGCCCGTGAACGTCGAGGCCGACGTGCTGGTAAAGCTGGCCGCCATGCAGATGCAGCCCAACCCCGCCCAAGCTGAGCTTGGACGGAGCGCCCAAAAGCCGGAGTTTGAGTTGACGGCGGAGTGGCTGGTGGCCAATGGGTATTAAGTGCAGGGATCAGGTCTGAGGGATAAAAAATTACGGCAGTTTCGGCAAATGGCGCTGTCCAGCCCTCTGTCAATCCCCTTTTCTGGGGATGGGCCATGCCGCGATTTGTCCAGCAAGTTTTCTTCATTCCTCCAAAATTCCCCTTGTATCGCGTGCCGGGCGTCCTATAGTAGTAATATGCGTGCGATTACTATCGTTCGCGCATTTGCGATTACTATTGTGTGGCCCAGCTTCAGGTTTTACGAATTGCCGTACGGCCGTGGCCGGTCCTTGGAGGAGTAGCAATGCAAGAAATCTTGGTAGCCATCGCTTTCTTGGCCCTGGTAGCCTCCCCGGCTCTTGTGGCCGCATTTCCAACCAGGAAAGACAAAGATGATTCCGGCGGCTTGCCCGAGACGGTGAATATCTCCACACGCACCTTCTCGCGCGCGGCCGCTGACGGAACTGCTGTGCTCCATCACAGTGTCCGGCCGTAGCCTGCCGTGTGCGGGTCGCCGTCAATCGAGCGCCCATGATTACCTTGAATTACCAAGAGGCTATATGCCCCCCCACTCTGGCGCTATTCCGTCCTGCCTGCTGGGGCGCTACTGTGGTGAAGTTGTCGCATGCGGCAGGTACGGCGAGCGGCGCAACGCCAATTTCTCCGAGGCTCAAAAATAATGGTCAATTTCCTGATTGGTTTCGCCTTTGTAGCGATGATCCTGATACCTGCCGTCCTTGCCTTCATTCATCACATCCGCTCCGGCGATGGCGGCTACTGAGGCCACTTCGGCGATGGGGCTGTATGCCCGGTTGAAAGGGATCGCGCCACCGGCTGCGAATCCGCGCACGGCATCCGATTCTCCGTGTATCGAACAACTTAGCCGCAATTCACCGGTCCGCCCCCGCAACCGCATTCCCTCCTGCGCCCCCCTCTGCGCAAGAGAAAAAATTGACCGCAGGCGCTGATCCTCGTATGGTTAACATAGGGTATGAAAAACTCTCGTACCACGCTTCGCATCGGGATTGCCGCTGTCATCATTCTCGGCACCATCGGTTGGCTCGCCTACACCGGCTACGGCTCCAGCAAGAGCTACTACGTGACCATCCCCGAGCTCAGCCACATGGGTCAGAAGGCATTCCATGAGCAGTTGCGCGTGGAGGGATTCGTAAAGCCAGGCTCCATCGTCGAAGACGGCACCCACGTTACGTTCGTGTTGAGCCAGTTTGAGAGCCACTCGCCCAAGGCCGCTACAAGCCGCTTGCTCAAGGTCTCCTATAGCGGTTCCGAGCCGCCTCCGGACACCTTCAAGGACAATGCACAGGCCCTGGCCGAAGGGACCTACGGACGCGATGGCGTCTTCCACGCTACCGAGCTCCAGGCCAAGTGCGCGAGCAAGTACGCCCCCACGCAGCCTCTGCACCCGGGCGGCGCAACCGCAACGACGCCTGCTCCCGCTCCCAAACCGGCCGCTTAACCATGAACGCCTCAGTCCCTGCCGCGGGCCAGGGCTCGCCGCTATGCGCGCGCCTGGAGGGAGTCTCCAAGCTCTTCGCCTCCTTTGCCGCTCTGCGCCAGGTTTCCGCTGCTCTGGAGACCGGCCGCTGTTATGTCCTGATCGGTGAGAATGGCGCGGGCAAGTCCACGCTGCTGCGCATCCTGGCCGGACTGCTGAGGCCGAGCTTCGGCACGGTGACGGTCTTTGGCGGCTTCGAGCCCCAGGATGCCCGCGCCCGCATCGGCTACATGAGCCACGCGGCCATGCTTTACGACGAGCTCACCGCGCAGGAGAACCTGCGTTACTTTCGCAGCCTCTATCCCGGCCGCGAGTGCCTGTCTCCGGCGGATGCGCTCCGCCAGGTGGGTCTTGATCCAGACCTGAACCGCCCGGTCGGCCAGTACTCGCAGGGCATGAGGCAGCGCACCTCGCTGGCTCGTGTCCTGCTCTCCATTCCTGAGCTGCTTTTGCTCGACGAGCCTTTCTCCAACATGGACGTTGAATCGGCCCGCCAGATGGTCGAGTTGCTGGCAGGCTTCCGGCAAAGCAACCGCACTATCGTTATCACCACTCACCAGCGCGATCTGGCCGCGCCCATCGCCGACTGGGTGCTGGCCCTCCATGCCGGCCGCGTGGCGTCGATGGAGCCGGGGTCCCCAGCGGTAGGTCTTCGCCGCTGGGGTGACGAGCCGGGAAGGTCAACGCGATGAAGACCAATGGCGCGCGTTTTCTCGAATCCCTCGGCATCGCCTTCGAACTCCGCGAATATGAGGTCGATCCCAACGATCTGTCGGCCATTGCTGTCGCCCAAAAAATCGGCATGCCGGCCGCGCAGGTCTTCAAGACGCTGCTGACCACCGATAGCCATTCGGACTACGTCTTTGCCGTCATCCCCGGCGACGCTGAGCTGGACTTCAAAAAACTCGCGCGCGCCGCCCAGTGGCGCAAAGCTGAAATGGCGCCCCTCAAGGATGTGCAGCCGCTCACCGGCTACGTCCGCGGCGGGGTAACCGTCTTCGGCGCTAAGAAGCCGTATCCCATCTTCGTGGACGAAACGGCAATCCTTTTTGACCGCATCAGCGTCTCGGCGGGAACGCGCGGAACGCAGTTGATCCTGAGCCCCGACGGCTACCTGCGCGCCGCCGCGGCCCTCAATGTTCCCGTCCACACCGCCGATCTGACAAAAGCTCCCGGCGCCGCATCCGCGTCTCCCGTTGCCGGAGCGAGGATGGGAGAACGGGAAGCCGATCATCCCGTTCCCGGGGTTGAGGAGAAACGGCGATGAGCGCCCTCTGGACCCATCTTGTCAAAGACCTGCGCATCGAGTGGCGCTCGCGCGAGGCCATCAACTCCATGCTCTTCTTCGCCTTGCTGGTGGTGGTGCTCTTTTCTCTGGCCTTCGATCCGCAAGCCGCGTTTGCCCGTGAGATTGCCGGCGGTGTGCTCTGCGTGGCTATCTTGTTCGCCTCCGTGAGCGCCCTCAACCAGGCCTGGGCGCGGGAGATCCGCCATCAGGTCCTGGACGCGCAGCGCATGGCGCCCACCCCCGGTGCAGAGATGTTTCTGGCCAAGGTGCTGGCCAATTTTCTCTTTGTGACCATCGTGCAGGCGATCCTGGCCCCGGTCTTCCTGGTCTTCTATAACCTGCAGATCTTGGGCGATGGCTGGAAGCTGGCCCTGGTTCTGCCCCTCGGTACCTGGGCGCTGGTGGCCAATGGAACCTTCTTTGCCGCGCTCTCCATCCGCAGCCGCAACCGCGAGCTGCTGCTGCCGCTGATCCTGTTTCCCATCTTCATCCCCGCCCTGCTCGCCATGGTGCTGGCCACCGGCGCCATCCTCACCGGCCAAAGCGACCCCACCTTATGGATCAAGATGCTCGCCGGCTACGACATCATCTTCACCACCGCCAGCCTTCTGCTCTTCGATGTAGTCTTCCATGCAGAGTGATTTAAATCACATCTCTTTACTGTCTGCGTCGTACACTAAAGGCATTAAAGGCGCCAGGGTTTCCCCGATGAAAAAAGTCTCCATCAGTCTCTATGCCGCAGTTACCGTCGCCCTTTTGATCTGGGGTTATTATCAGGCCATCTTTGTCGCGCCCAATGACGCCCAGCAGGGAGAGATCTTTCGCATCATCTACTGCCATGTGCCTTCGGCCTCGGTTGCGTTTACATTCTTCTTTATCAATCTGGTAGGCTGCATCGGCTTTCTCGCCTCCCGGCATGACTATCCTGACCGTGCGCAGAAGTTCGACGCCTGGGCGCTGGCTGGCGCCGAGGTGGGCGTGGTCTTTTGTTCGGTGGTGCTGACCACGGGACCCCTCTGGGGCCGTCGCGCCTGGGGCATCTGGTGGACCTGGGATGCGCGTTTGACCACCACCCTGGTCCTGTGGCTCATCTATGTCAGTTATCTGCTCCTGCGCCGTTTCGCCGCCGGCCCGCAGATGCAGACGCTGGCCGCCGTTCTGGGCATCTTCGGCGCCCTCGATGTGCCCATCGTCTACATGTCCAACCGCTGGTGGCGCACGCAGCATCCCGCTCCGGTCTTCTTCAGCAGCGCGCCTGGCGCGGGTATGGCGGCTTCGATGCTGAGGCCGTTCTTGTGGAACATGCTGGCGTGGTTCGCCTGGGGAGTGTTGATCCTGATTCTGCGCTTTCATGTCGAGCGCCATCGCCAGCAGATCGCCGCCAGAGAGGCCGAGGCTGCCCTCGCTGAACCATAAATGCGTGAAAGTTGATCGCCCGATGAAGATTGATTCCACAATGGGGAAACAATGAAAAAACTCGCCATCGCGCTCTTCGCCGCTGCCGTTGCCGCCCTCTACGGCTGGGCTTACTACTGGGCTTTCGATCTCTTCCACTTCACATCCCGGAATAAAATGATCGATCACCACTTTGTCGTTGCCGCCTATACAGTCGCCTGGACGATCCAGCTCGGCTATCTGGTCTGGCTGGGCCTCAAATGGCGCTCCCAGCAGCGCGATGCCGCGCGCACAACCCGCCAATTACCTTAGTTTTGCCTCAGCGCCGTGGCGCGAGTTCGGGCGGACGGCTGTATCACTGTAATCTCTCAATGCGTTACCTACGGGGGAGGCCGCCATAACACTCCCCGCTCAGGCCGCAAGGTTTTAGTGGTATGTTCTTTTTCTCCTGTCCAGCCGATTATCCAAGTGTGGACAGATCCAGCGAGCCACATAAGGAGAAAACAGATGCATGACCTTTTGATTGCGCTGGCTTTCATCGGCATGGTCATCGCGCCGGCAGTCGTGGCAGCCAATGTCAATATCGAAGCCGCCGACCAATCTGAATGAGCGATGCCGCTCTTGCCCGGCGGTCCATTCACCCGATCTGCGTTGTTAAGATTATGCCTCCGCCGAACCCGGGCAGCACGAGCGTCCTGGAGAAAATTAGCTCCTGGACGGGTTTCATAAATGGCAGGCTAAACTCTTGGGATCCAGGCTTATTACCGGGTCGCACACGAGGCGGAACCATCCACCTCGGGTTTATGAAACACGCTGCGTGAATTGCCCTTCGCCCTCCGCGCCGTTAGGTTAGACTGAGGGTTCGAGGGGCGCGTTATGTTGGTTGTCATGAAAGCGCAGGCTACGCCGGAGGAGATCCGGGCCGTTTGTGCGCACATCGAGCAGTTGGGTTACCGCGCCCATCCCCTCCCGGGCGCTCAGCGCACGGCCATCGGTATTACCGGAAACAAAGGCGAGGCCGACCGCGGCAATCTGGAGTCGCTCCCTGGAGTGGCGGAGGTCATCCGGGTCTCCAAAGCCTACAAACTAGCCAGCCGTGACGTGAAGGAAGAGGACACCGTCATCCGGTTCGCCGGCTCCAGCGCCGCCATCGGCGGCCAAGATCTGGCCGTCATCGCCGGGCCTTGCTCCATCGAAAGCCGTGAACAGGCCTTCGCCATCGCCGAACACGTAGCGGCGGCCGGCGCGCGCTTCTTCCGCGGCGGCGCCTACAAACCCCGAACTTCACCATACGCCTTTCAAGGCCTTGGCCTTGAGGCGCTGCGCATCATGGCTGAAATCCGCCAGACCTTCGGCCTGCGCATCGTTACCGAGGCGCTCGATGCCGAGACTCTCGATCTGGTGGCCGAATGGGCTGACGTGATCCAGATCGGCGCCCGTAACATGCAGAATTTCTCGCTGCTCAAGCGCGCCGGCCGCCTGCGCAAGCCGGTGCTCATCAAGCGCGGCATGAGCGCCACCCTCGAGGAGTTTCTGATGGCCGCCGAGTACGTGATGAGCGAGGGCAATTACGAGGTGATTCTGTGCGAGCGCGGTGTGCGCACCTTTTCCGACCATGCCCGCAACACCCTCGACCTCAGCATTATTCCGGCCCTGCAGCGGGCCAGCCATCTGCCCATTCTGGTCGATCCCAGCCACGGCACCGGCCGCCGCGACAGCGTGCTGCCCATGGCCAGGGCCGCGGTCGCCGCAGGCGCTGACGGAGTGATGGTCGAGGTGCACAATCACCCGGAGAATGCGCTCTCCGACGGCCCTCAGTCGATCTATCCCGATCAATTTGCAGGCATGATGGACGAGATCGAGCGTATCGCGCCCGTTGTCGGCCGCCATCTGCCCCGCGGCGTTCACGCCGCCGCCGCAGCCCAATGAATGCTCCCGCCCATCGAGCCTCCATCCGCGCAGCAGGCCCCCTCGCTCGCACTCCGCGCCGCCAAAGAACCTGGCGGCCGCCCGGGCCTCCATTCCAATGGCGCGTGGCAGCCCCATCTTTGATCTGCATTCTCCTGCTTGCGCCGCTTCTGCTGGCCCTCTCTGCATGCAGATCTCCAGGCTTCCCCAAATATCCGGCCAACTATCGTGAGTACGCCTACGTGACCAACGGCGGCAGCGGCACCGTGACCGTACTCGATGTTGTGGATGTCCGCGTGCAAGCCGAGCTCCGTGTGGGCCGCGATCCTGTGGCCGTAGCCGCCAGCCCCACGCACAATGAAATCTATGTGGTCAACGCCGGGGTCCCCAGCGACAGGTCTTCGTCGCTGGGGTGGAACGCCGGGGTCCCCAGCGACAGGTCTTCGTCGCTGGGGTGGAACGCCGGGGTCCCCAGCGACAGGTCTTCGTCGCTGGGGTGGAACGCGGATGCGCTAGGCGGCAGAGGTTCGCTCTCAGTCATCGACGCCGAGCGCAACGCCGTCGTGGCCGCCATTCCTCTCGGCCGCCGTCCGCTCTCCATCGATCTCGATGCTTCCGGCAAGCTCGCTTACGTCGCCAACTCCGGCTCCAACACCGTCTCCGTTATCGACCTGAAGGCTCGCCGCGAGATCGCCCAAATTCCCGCCGGCGTTCAGCCGGTTGCAGCGCGCCTCGCTCCGAATGGCAAAACTCTTGTCGTTGCCGACGAGCGCGGCAACTCCGTCACCCTCATCGATCCCATTACCCGCCGCGTCCGCGCCGTCATCTCCGGCTGCCCCGGCGCGCAGAATCCGGTCATCCTAGCCGATTCCTCCAAGGCATTCGTACCCTGTTCGGCCGGTCACCAGGTTATGGTCATCGCTCTTGCGCACGCCGGCCAGCCCGGCGAACTGCAAACCCTCATGGACGTGGGCCGCGGTCCCGCCGCTTTAGCCCTCAAACCCGACAACGGCGAGATTTTCGCCGTCAACTCGCTCTCCGATTCGGTCTCCGAGATCATCACCAATTCCAACGATGTGACCGGCGCGCACAGGATGGGCGACGATCCTGACTGCGGCCTGGTTTCCCGCGACAACTCCCTGTTCTACGTGGGCAACTTCCTCTCTCAGAACCTGATCGTCTACTCCATCAACGACGGCAGGCGCATTGGCTCCATCCACGTGGGCGACGGCCCATCGGCGCTGGCTTTTTCCGCCAACAGCTATCTGCTATTGGCCGTGGATTCCGCCTCGGATGACGTGGCCGTAATTCGCACGCCCTCGCAATCGCTCCTCACTTTTCTTCCCACCGGCCGCGATCCCAACGCCATCGTTGACAAAGCCTTCAAGGTGCACTGATCGATGGCCCTCGGATCGATTCCAGACCCCGCACACGCGGCCGTGGCGGATAGCGATTTTCCGCCGCCTACAGCGTCTGTTCGGTTCTATTCGCCGACTCGTTATTTTTCTTTTGCCGCCTTGCGCAGCCGGTCGCGGATGGCCGCCCCAATTCCTTCGCCCGGGGGCAGGGAACAGAGAATCACGCTGCAACCTTCGGCCTCGAGCGCGCGCAGCCCGCTATAGAGCCGGCTCGCCAGCTCCTTAGGCGTGTCCCACCGGCCCCAGGCGTAGATGCGCGCTTGAGCAAGCTCGCCGGGCGTGGCGACGCCTGCCGGCAGCATCACGCCCAGCCGTTCGCCGGACCAGTCCCGCGCCGCCTCCGCCAGCCTCGCGCCCAGCTCGTCCAGAGGCGCCTCCACCAGCACCAGGCGCGCCCTGGGCGCATAGTGGCGCAGCCCCACACCCGGCGAAGGCAGCCCGCGCCGGGGCTTGTTCGCCGGTTCCTGGCTAGCCACAAAAAACTCCACCGGCCCAGCCGCGTCGCGTATCTGCTCCGCCGTCACCGCGCCGGGCCGGTAGATAACCATTGGGCATGGGCAGGGATCGATCACCGTCGATTCCACGCCGTGCTCCGTTGCGCCGGCGTCCAGCACCGCGTCGATGCGGCCATCCAGATCGTCGAGCACGTGTGCGGCGGTCGTGGGGCTGATGTGGCCAAAAAGGTTTGCGCTGGGCGCGGCGATGGGAACCCCTGCGCGCCGGATCAGTTCGAGCGCCACCGGATGCGCCGGCATACGGACCCCTACCTGCGGCCGTCCTGCCGTCACTGCATCCGGCACGGCAGAACTCCGGGGCAGCAGGAGTGTGAGCGGACCCGGCCAAAACTCTTGGATGAGCCGGTGCGCTCTTTCAGGAATCTCCTTCGCCAGCCCTTCGAGCATCGATTCCGCAGCCACGTGAACAATCACCGGATCCCACGCCGGCCGCCGCTTGGCCCGGAAGATGCGCTTCACCGCTTCCTTGTCCAGCGCATTCGCCCCCAGCCCGTAGACGGTCTCCGTAGGCAGCGCCACCAGGCCGCCGGCGCACAGGATCGCTGCGGCACGCTCCAGCGCCTCTTTGGCCTCGGACGTTTCCAGGCGCTCGGGATCCACTACCAATCGCTGCGTCGTCCTCACGTCTCTATTGTCGCCGGTCACGGCGGCGCGCCGCGTCAATCAAGCGAGCACTCGTTCCTCCCAGTGCCGCGCCTTGGATGGGATGGTCACACCGTAGTGCGCTGCCTCCGCCTTCCACAGCCAGGACAAAGTAACCTGAGTCTGCGATCCGACCAGCCCAGTGTATAGAATTGATCTGACTGAGGCGCTTCGGATTTCTGCTCCCGGTCTCTCTAGTCGAGTTCTTATGACGCTGACAAAGACTGCATCTCCTGCGCTCAAATTTCTCGAAGACCGCTGGGACGCGGGCGTAGCCGCCGCGCTCGACGAGCCCGAACTGCTGCGCTATCGCTCCAACCTCCTCGGCTCCGACCTGCGCATCACCAACTTCGCCGGCGGCAACACCAGCTCCAAGATCATTGAAACCGATCCCCTCACTGGCGAGCCGGTCGAGGTGCTGTGGGTAAAAGGCTCGGGCGGTGATCTGGGCAGCATCCAGCGCACAGGCTTCGCTACGCTCTACCAAGAGAAGCTGCTGGCTCTCGAGCGCAGCTACAAAGGCGCGGATACCGAAGACGAGATGGCGGCCATGTACCCGCTCTGCGCCTTCCGCGGCAATCCTGTCGCTGCTTCCATCGACACGCCGCTGCACGGCTTTCTTCCATTTCCGCACGTCGATCATCTGCATCCCGACTGGGGCATCGCGCTGGCCGCCGCAGCCAACGGCAAGGCCAAAATGGAGCAGTTCAACCGCGAGTTCGGCCGCTCTCTGGTCTGGCTTCCCTGGCAGCGCCCCGGCTTCGAGCTGGCGATGATGATGAAGCGCGCCGTGGAGCAAAACCCCGGCTGCGACGGCATTGTCTTGGGCGGCCACGGGCTCTTTACCTGGGGCCAGACGCAGCGTGAGTGCTACCTGAACACGCTCAGCGTCATCGATAGTATCGGCCAATTCATTGAGCGCCACGGAACGGCCAAAGGCCCTGTGCGCTTCGGCGGCGAAGCGGTTCCTGCCCGGCAGGGCCGCAAAGACCTTGCCGTCGCCATCGCTCCATTTCTCCGCGGCCGCGTCAGCGCCCAGCGGCGTTGGATTGCGAGCTTCAGCGACGCGCCGGACGTGCTCCAGTTCGTCAACTCGGTTTACGCACGGGAGCTGGCCTTCCTGGGAACCAGTTGCCCGGACCACTTCATCCGCACCAAGATTCGCCCGCTCTTCGTGCCCTGGGCCGCAGGCGCCGGCCTCGACGATCTGAAAGCGCAGATCGAGCGTTCTTTGGCCGAATACCGCGAGCAGTATCGCGCCTACTATCACCAGTTCGCCACCGCCGATTCGCCGGCCCTGCGCGACCCTAATCCTGCGGTCGTGCTCATCCCCGGCCTGGGCATGTTCAGCTTCGGCAAGAACAAGACTGAAGCGCGTATCACCGGCGAGTTTTACACCAACGCCATTCACGTGATGGACGGCGCCGGCCTGCTGGCTGAGGGCGAGATCTTGGGACCCGTTCCTCAATGCCAGACCGGCATGGACCCCGCCAGCTTCAAGGTCTTCGCCAACTACGTTGCCCTTCCGGCCCTTGAGGCCTTCCGCATCGAATACTGGGCCCTTGAAGAGGCCAAGCTGCGCCGCCAGCCGCCGGAGAAGGAGCTCAGCCGCCAGGTTGTTTTCGTCGCCGGCGGAGCCAGCGGCATCGGCCGCGAAGTGGCGCGCTTGGCGGCGGCGCGCGGCGCGCACGTCGTGGTGGCCGACCGCGACGCGGAAGGGGCTGCCGCTGCCGCTAAGGAGATGGCGTCGATTGCCGCGCCGGAGTTCACCGCCAGCGCAGCCGTCGATATTTGCAGCCGCACATCCATCGCCAGCGCGCTGCGCGCCACTGTCGCCGCTTTTGGCGGCCTCGACATTCTCATCAACACCGCAGCGATGTTTCCGTCTTCGCCCGATGGCGTGATTCCCGACAGCGCGTGGGCAGCCGCACTCGACGTGAACGTGACCGCCAACTACCTGCTCGCTGAGGAAGCGGCAAAGCTCTTCGCTGAGCAAGGGCTGAAGGGATCGATCGTCTTCACCAGCTCGGCCAACGCGGTGGTTCCCAAGCGCGGCAGCGAGGCCTACGATGTGAGCAAGGCCGCGCTCTCGCACCTCGTCCGCGAACTCGCCGTCTCACTGGCGCCCAACGTGCGCGTCAACGGCATCAGCCCCGCCACTGTGGTCAAGGGATCCACCATGTTTCCCCGCGACCGCGTGCGCGCCTCACTCGCCAAATACAACATTCCCTTTGAGGATGCATGGAGCGACGAAGAGCTGCGCAACCGCCTGGCCTCCTTCTACGCCCAGCGCACGCTCACCCATCAGCCAATCGATCCGGCCGACTGCGCGGAGGCCATCCTCTTTCTGGCCGGCCCCAAGGCGCGGTGCACCACCGGCCACCTGATTCCCGTGGATGGCGGCCTGAGCGAAGCATTTTTGCGATGAGCAGAAGCGGAGACTGAATTCTTTCGATGCAACGACCCGCGCGCGTGGCCATCGATTTAGGCGCAGAAAGCTGCCGCGTCTCCCTGCTCCGCTGGCGGGACGGCAAACCGGCCATTGAAGTCGTCCATCGCATTCCCAACGGTCCTGTCCATCGCGGCGGCTCGCTGCTTTGGCCCCTCGGCTCTATCCTCGCTGGTTTGGAAGACGGCCTGCGCAAGGCCGCCGCGGCGGCGCCCGAAGGCATTGCCTCCATCGCCGTGGACGGCTGGGGCGTGGATTACGTTCGCCTGGCGCCCGACGGCAAGCCGCTGCGCGAGCCCTTCTGCTACCGTGACGAACGCACGGTAGCCGTCAAAGATGCCGCGGACCGTCTGGTTCCGCCTTTCGATCTCTACCAGCGCACCGGCGCGCTGCCGCACCGCATCAACACCGTGTACCAGTTGCTCGCCGACTCCGCCGGTCACGGCGCAGAGATTGTTTCGCGCGCGCCCTGGGTCATGTTTCCCGAATTCATCCTCTACTGGCTGAGCGGCCGCCGCGTCGCCGAGTACACCAGCGCGACCCACACCGGACTGGTTTCTCTCACGACCGGCGGCTGGGACGCCGAGGTTTTCCGCCTCCTCGGCCTGCCTCTTGAAGCTGCTCCGCCCATCGTCCACGCCGGAACCATCATCGGGCCTTTGCAAGGGCCGCTGGCTCAGCTTGGCGCCTTCCGCGAAACGCAAATCATCGCGCCCGCCGCGCACGACACCGCCAGCGCCATCGCCGGCATTCCCGCCAGCCTCGATTCCGCCTTTTACATCAGCTCCGGCACCTGGTCGCTGGCAGGTTCGATGATCCCGGCTCCCATTACAACGCGCGCTGCCTTGAGCGCCGGTTACACCAACCTGGGCGCCGCTGCCGGCGGGCTGCTCTTTCACTCCCTCATCAACAGCATGTGGGTGCTCAAGCAGTGCATGGACGGCTGGGCCGCTGAAGGACGGAACTGGCCGATTGAAGACCTGGTCACGAAGGCCGCTGCATGCCATGCTGCCGGGGTTCTGGACATGGACGCTGAGGCGCTGATGCTCGATTCCGGAATGCCTGCGCGCATCAACGCCGAGCTCACGCGGCGCGGCTTCGCTCCCATCCCCGACGTGGCGGGCAATGAGCCGCTGTTCGCGCGCACCATCTTCGAGAGTCTGGCGATCCGCTACGCTGCGGCCATCGCCAACCTCGAAAGGATGCTGGGCCGCAAGTTGCAGCGCATTCAAATGACCGGCGGCGCAGCCCGCAACAAGCTGCTCGTCGCGCTCACCGAACAGCACACCGGCTTGCCGGTCACAATCGGTGCAACCGAAAGCTCCACCATCGGCAATCTCGCCGTGCAACTGGCCGCCAGCGAGGCCGGGGGAAGGCAACTGAGCGCGCAAGCCGTCCTCCACTGGGCCCAGCGGCTCTGCGAAGGATAGTCAGCACCGGCGCTGCCCCGCCGATATTCCGCGCGCCCATCGGTGCCTTTGGCCGGGGTTTCATCGCGCGCTTGGGAGTGCCGGACGCCGGACCCCACACGAGGATTTTTCCGGCCCAGAGACTGCGCTCGTCCCGCCGGCTCTACCTTCCGTTGGCGGCGATGGCCTGACTGATCCTGCTGTCGAGGTTGTGGTTAGGGTCAAGAACCTCGGTGGCGACAGAACCCTTGGCGTTATCGGTGGCGATGAAGATGGTCGGTGTGTGGGTGAGGCCGAGGCTCCTGGCCAGGCTGGTATCGGCTTGAACCTCTTCGTAGAATTTATTTTGCGGATCGACGAAATCAGGCATCACCACACCGTGGCTGACAGCGAACTTGTCTGTGAACTGGCTCAGCATCGCCAGGTTGTAGATGAAATTCTGGTCGGCGAAGACCGCGTTACGGTACTCGTTGCCCAGGGCTTTGCTCTTGGTGTCAAACCAGCGCGCATTGACCGCGGCCACGGTGCTCCACTGGTGATACGGGATGAGAAAGTCGTGGCGTATCCAGGGGATCTTGTATTGCGCCACGGCCCGCATGAGCACGGGATTCACCTCGGCGCAGGCAGGACACTCCAGATCGTCGAATTCGATAATGGCCACGTGCGCGCCGGCAGGCGGCTTGAGCGCAGGGTTGTTCCGGAACTGCATCCTGTTGGTGCCGAACTGGGCATGGGCGGAGACAGCGAGGCTTAAGCAGAGCGCCGCTGCGGCCAAGATTTGAAGCAATCGGTTGCGGCGAGGAAGGGCGCGCACGCAACGGGATTGAAGACTGTGAGTGAGCAAATTGGTCATAGGAACTGGACTACCGCCTCCAAGCTATAGTAACAAGACGCTGCGCCAAGGCCTCTACTTTCTTGCGGTTTTCCCCTATCCGGAATCTTGGCCGGCGCTCTCCTGCCCCCGGAAGGTCAATCAGAATTGGCGTGGCGGAAGCTTCGAATCGAGTACCTTGCGGGCGCTTTCGGCCCCGCACACCGGCAGTCCGTCAGGATTGAGCAGTCCCGCCTGCACTAGCACGCCGGCCTGATCCCAATAGATATGCTCATGCGATATCTTGCCGTCTTTGAACCCCACGATGACGGCTACCGCCATCTCCACGCGTTTGCCTGTAGGCGGAACGCCCGGCAGCAGCCAATCGATAGGCGTCGTGTGCGTGAAGCTGATGAAGAGCTCTTCCACGATCTGGTTCTCACCGACGGTGGTCGAAACCGTCGTCATCCTCACGTCCGGCGGAAAGAACTTGCCGACCAGGTGATCGCGGTAGAACGCGCGCACGCCCTCCCGGCCCACGCCGCCCGCCATGGTAGGAACATGATTCAGATGCGGATTGGCGTTCATCGTGTTCATCGTTGTGTCGAGGTCTCCGGCGATCTCCGCGACCACATGCTGCTGGAACAAGGCGAGCATTGCCTGTTGCTCTGCTGACAAAGCCATCGTTTAAACCTCCTCTATATGGATCTGCCACATGGGTCTACTTTCCAGCCGGGCATCTTCCGCCGGCTACGCAGCACTTTGGAGAAGGACTGCCGCGCTCGATAAAACTATCACGTGAAACCTGTCCGGCGCAAAGTGCGCCCACTTGGTGGATCGCATCGAAGAGCGATCATCTATCCCACTGCCTGCACCGCGCCTTTGCCCACCAGTTCCTCCACGCGTTCTACCCAGCCACGGTCCGCCGCCACGCTCATGCCCTCCGGCTCCAGGATCACCTCGTACTCGCCCTTCTTCTGGAGATGGATCATAACCTTCCCCGGTCCCGGCGCTGCCTCGGCGGCGCTCCTCAGCCCGGCCAGCGTCTCTTCCGTCGCCTGCTCCACGTTGATGCGGATTCTTACTCCTCCGGGCAGTTTGACCTCGACCTCTTCAAGCGCCTGAATCTGGCTGATTGCGATCTTCGGCGCTGCGTCTTCGTCGCCCATCAACACTCCGCGCACCAGCACCGGCGCCTCAATCCGCAACTGCGCTGACAAGCGTTCATAATCCCGTGGAAAGCAGATCAGGTCGATCTTCCCTGCCGTATCTTCGAGCACCGCCTGCGCATACAGCTTTTGGTCGCGGCGGCTTTTCTGCACGCGCAGCCCGTGCATGATCCCCGCCACCTGAATCTCGTCCGCCGGGTCCGTCTGCCCGCCCCAGCGCCGCTCCGGCGGCTTGCGTTCGAGAGCTTCAGCGGTAGAGATTACGCCCGTCAGATTGCGCAGCTTCCCGGCGTACTTGTCCAGCGGATGCCCAGAGACGAAAAATCCCAGCACCTCTTTCTCATTGGCCAGCCGTTCGCTCTCCTCCCAGTCGGCTACGCGCGGCAACTCGTCGCCGCCGCGCCCCTTCGCCGGCCCTTCGTCGAACAGCCCGAAAAGTCCCGTCTGCCCCTGCGCCGCGTCGCGCTGCGCCTTCTGCGCCCGCTCCATGGCCTTATCCACGGCGGCCATCAGTTGCCCGCGCGCGCCCAGCGAGTCCAGCGCCCCGGCCTTGATCAGCGACTCGATCACGCGCTTGTTCATCACGCGCAGGTCCACCTTCTCGCAGAACTCCCAGAAGCTCCTGAAGCGCCCGCCCGGCGCTGCGCTCGCCAGTTCGGCCCGCGCCTTCAAAATCGACTCGATGGCGTTCGCGCCCACGTTCTTTACCGCCGCCAGTCCAAACCGTATGGCCTCACCATGGGGCGTGAACTGCGCGCCGGAAACCTGCACATCGGGCGGCTCGACGCGGATGCCCATCTCGCGGCACTCGCCGATGTACTTCACCACGTTCTCCGGCTTCGAGGTCTCCGACGTCAGCAGCGCGGCCATGAACTCCACTGGATAGTGCGTCTTCAAATACGCCGTCTGGTAGGCCAGCAGCGCATAAGCCGCCGAGTGCGATTTGTTGAAGCCGTAGCCGGCGAACTTCTCCATGTGATCGAAGATCTCGCCCGCCGTATCCTTCGGATGACCCAGCGCCGCCGCGCCGCTCATGAAGCGGTCGCGCTGCTTGGCCATCTCCTTCGGGTCTTTCTTGCCCATCGCGCGCCGCAAAAGGTCCGCCTCGCCCAGCGAATAGCTCGCCACCACATTGGCAATCTGCATCACCTGTTCCTGGTAAACGATCACCCCCAGCGTCTCGCGCAGAATCTCCTCGATCTCGGGCAGCATGTACTCCACCTTGCGCCGTCCCCATTTGCGCTCGATGAAGTCGTCGATCATGCTCATCGGTCCCGGCCGGTAGAGCGCGTTCAGCGCCGTCAATTCCTCCACCCGGTCTGGCTTGTAGCGCCTGAGCACGTCCCGCATTCCGGCGGACTCGAACTGAAACACCCCCGAGGTCAGCGCCGCATGAAAAACCTTCCTGAA
>JAJYZC010000053.1 GCA_021800255.1 Acidobacteriota bacterium | reverse complement strand
ATGCTCCCGCGTTCGCTCCACACGCGGGTCTTTCATCTCGGCAAAGTACTTCAGGGGACTCTCCATGTCCCCATCTCAACCTCTCTATCCCGCTCTGCATATAGCGTTTAAGATGCGTTTGCCCTGCACATTTTTGCGCATGTCGCAGCCGGCTTCAGTTAACTGTGGCTTTGCATATCTGTGTGCGGAATCTGGGGGCTCGACCGTCGCGTCTCCGGCTGTGCCCGAAGCCTCGGTCCGCCACTCCTTCTCCATCGGCGGAGGCAGCTTATCCATCTGGTTCAGAAAGGTGGTGATCTGCCAAATCTGCAGGCTGCTGAGTGTCTGCTTCCACGCCGGCATCCCGCTCCATCGCACCCCATGCGCGATGAAGTAGAAGTTCTCGTTGGAGGGCATGTCGGGCGCGTCGATTACAAATTGCGGGGGGCGCGGATAGAGTGCATTCGCGAGCATCGCATGAGGATGAACCGGGTCGCCGTGGCAGGAAGAGCAGTCGGATTGATAGATATTCATTCCCGCCGTCAGATTGGCTTCAGTAGGCTGGAGCGGGTTTTTCGTCTCTGGCGCGCGCCTGCCCACTGCGGCATCCAGCGCGGGCATGGCGATGGCCCGCTCAATAAATTCTACCGGAGCGTCGGCGCGCGGATCGACGAAACCGAAACGGACATAGCAAAAGCCCGCCAGTAGCAGACAGAAAACTCCGATAACCATGCCTGCAAAGAATTTGCCCATTCCAGGCCCCCCTTTGGACCATAGTGCTGCGGGCGCGCGTCAGCCGCAATACGAACCTACAACCCGTACTATAAATATTTCAGAGGAAGTTTCCGGTAATCAGACGAACTGAAAACTTGAGATTACATTCCATGCAACCATGGCCGCGAAAACGCAAATCCCGCCCCGCTCATCCCAACTCGGCCTTCCAGCGGCGGAACTCGGCGGCCGGATCAGGCGCGCGAAAGATGGCAGCGGAGACGGCGACGGCGCTGGCGCCGGCGGCGAGCACGAGCGGCGCGGTTGCCAGCGTGATTCCGGCCGCGGCGGTCAGCACACGCTCCGGGCCAGCCTGCGCGCGCAGACGGCGAACGCCCTCGGGACCGATGGGCGATTTTGTGGTCTGCTTGGTGGTGGTGGTGTAGACGGGACCGACGGCGAGGTAATCGGCTGGCGCGTTCAAGATGCCGGGCAAAAGCTCATCGCTACCGCCAAACGCGCCCACGATGCGGCTGGGGCCGAGCAGCCGCCGCGCCTCGGAGGGCGAGACGTCGCCGGCATCGACGTGCACGCCGTCAAAGCCGGCCTTTGCTACCAGATCGGCGCGATCATCGAGAATCAGCTTGATGTTGGGAGCGGGCAGAGCCGCGCGCAGTATCGCCGCGTCGGCCAGTATCTCTGTATCGGCGCCGGTCTTGTTGCGGTATTCGAGCAGCGTTACGCCGGCCTCGGCCAGTGAGGAACCCAGACGGCGCAGAAACTCCGCACGGCCTGCGGCGGGAATCACGGAAGCGTCGAGGATGGGGTAGACCTTGGGAAATTGCATACCACCAGGGTAAAGCACAATCGGTGCAAGGGTTCCATCACAGGCTGCGCGGGTTTACCGCGCGCAAAGCCGCATCGCTATTTGCAGTGAAGTCAATCCAGAATCCACGCTCTGCCTTTACAATCGAATGCGATGACCGTCCCCACCTACGCGCAACAACTGCTCCCTCTTCTGGCCCGGACGAGCTTTAAGCTGGGCCAGTTCAAGCTCTCTGCCGGAGGCGTCAGCGACTATTACATCGATTGCCGCACCACCACGCTCCACGCCGAGGGCGGGCGGCTGACCGGGCACGCGATCCTCGAATTGCTGGAGACAAACGGCGTCGCGGCCGAGGCCGTGGGCGGTCTCACCCTGGGCGCCGATCCGATCGTTTCCAATGTAGCCACGGCCAGCGCCTGGCGGGCGCAATCCCATCCGGGAGCGCCGCTGCTGCACGGTTTCCTGGTCCGCAAGGCCGAAAAGGCGCACGGCGCCGGCCGGCGCATCGAGGGGTTCTGCCGCACGGGAGCGCGCGTGGTGATTGTGGACGACGTGTGCACCACGGGCGCCTCGACGATTGCCGCCATCGAAGCTGCGCAAGAAGCGGGAATGATTGTCGCCGCGGTGGTGTGCGTTGTGGAACGCGAGGACGCTCACGGCCGGCCGGCCGTGGAAGCCGCAGCCAAGGGCGCGCCGTTCCTAAGGCTGTTTACAGCCAGCGAGGTGCGTGCGGAACACGTGAAGCAGCTTAAGGCCGCGGGCGGCTAACAGGCAATCGGCGCGGCCCCCTACGCGCCGGCCCCTGGCCGCTTCACCTCAACGTGCGACGCCGCTTCAACGAACGTGGCGATAACCGAGTGATCGAGATCGCCCTTGCCATCCGCGATCAGCGACGAAATCATCTGCTGCACCAGCGCAGTCAGCGGAAGACAGACCCTGCTGGCCCCGGCGGCCTCGAGTGCATTGCGCAGGTCTTTCTGGTGCAGGAGGGTGCGGAATCCCGGCTTGAAGTTGCGGGCGATGAGCATCGGCCCCTTGGCGTTGAGCACGGCGCTGCCGGCCAGGCCGCCTTTCACGGCGTTGAAGACCACCTCCGGATCGAGGCCGCAGCTCGTGGCCAGGGTAAGCGCCTCGCCCATAGCGGCGATGTTGCACGCCACCATAATCTGATTGGCCAGCTTGGTGGTATTGCCTGCGCCCACGGGGCCGGTCAGCGTAACACTCGATCCCATGCACTTGAGCACGGGCTCAGCCTTGCGAAAAACCTCCTCCTTGCCGCCCACCATGATCGCCAGGGTGCCGTCGATGGCCCTGGGTTCGCCGCCGCTCACCGGCGCGTCGAGAAAATCCACGCCGCGCCCGGCGCACGCCGCAGCAATCTTCTTCGAAACCAGCGGGCTGATCGAACTCATATCAATGAGGAGCGAGCCGGATTTGGCGCCGGAAAGAATTCCCTCCGCTCCTAGCACCACCTCCTCCACATCCGGCCCGTCGGGCAGCATGGTGATAACGATGGCCGCCCGCGCGCCGACATCTGCGTTCGACGCGCCGCGCTCGGCGCCATCGGCCACGCAGGCCTCAAGTTTCGCCGCATTGCGGCCGTAGGCTACGACCGTATGCCCCGCCTTCAACAGGTTCCTAAGCATGGGCCGGCCCATAATGCCCAGGCCGACGAATCCTACTGTAGCCATGATGATTCTCCTGTGTGTCTAAGCGTGTCCATTACCACAATGTCGAGGGCTTATCGGCGAATAGCAATCGTCTCAGTCCAAGAAGTCTCAGCTTTGCCATTCTGCGCGGAGCGAAGGACATGCGATTGTTCTTCCCCGTTTCTAACCCGGCATTCCGCGGCCGTGCCGGCCCTAACGCAAACCGCTTCCTTGCCGATGCGGCCTACAGCTTAGGAAAGCGCGAAACGATAGTCTCGGCCGCTCGCGCCAGGATTGCCGCATCGACGCCCGCAGCCGTGAAGTTGAACCCCATTTCGAAGCAGCCTTCCGCATCGTCGAGGTTGGATGTGAGGGTGCCCGCGGATTTGCCCGCGGCGCGGATGCGCTTGCAGCCGTCCGCAATAGCGGCCTGCACGCCGGGGTGCTTGGGGTTGCCGAGATGGCCGAAGTCAGCGGCCAGGTCGCTGGGGCCGATGAACATGCCGTCCACGCCATCCACGGCCGCAATGGCCTCGACCTCCTTCAGCGCGGCCCTGGTTTCTAGCTGTACCAGAATGCAGGTGTCCAGGTGCGCGTTGCGGTGATAATCCGCCATGCGGCCGTATTCGGCGGCACGCATCGCCACCGCGACTCCGCGAATTCCGAGCGGTGGATAGCGAGCCGCAGCCACTGCCTTGCGCGCCTCTTCCGCGTTTTGCACAAAGGGAACGAGGATGGTGCGGGCGCCCACGTCGAGAGCTCGTTTAATCATCACCATATCGTTCCAAGGGACGCGAAAGACCGGCTCGGCCGTGCCTCCGCGCATAGCGCGCAGTTGGGCCAGAAGCGAAGGAATATCGTTGGGGGCGTGCTCGCCGTCGATCACGATCCAGTCAAAGCCGGAGGCGGCCAAAATCTCCGCCGCAATGGGGCTGGCCAACCCGCTCCAGAGACCGAGTTGACGCTCGCCCTTGGCAAGCGCCTGCTTGAATCGATTGCGGCCAAAACTTCCGGGCCATTCTGTCATCGTTTCCTCTCCGCAGGAAAAAGATTCCGGAGCGATTCTCATCTATGCCGGATCGATTTTCCGCACTCCTCATGGTATCGCGGACTCACTGCTCGGGCGATCTTTGACGTTGTAGGCATTGGTGAACCAGATGAGCGCGAAGACGGGCGGTGCAAAGTACTGTGCGCCGTTGCAGATAGCCGCCGCGCGCACCCGCGCCCGCCAGCAGGCCGCCGAGCCGGCTAAGCGGCGAGGATGCTGCGCGAGCACGAACGAGTTTATTTGGGCTGCACCACCGGCTCGCCCACCACATCCGTCTGGATGCGATAGATGCTGGAAGCGGCCGCGATGTAAAGCGTCTTGCGGTCGGGTCCGCCCCAGGCCAGATTGCCCACGGTCTCCGGCGTGAAGATGATGGCCAGCGGCGTGCCCGCAGGCGAGAAGATCCATATTCCGCCGGGTCCGGCGCTATAAACGTTGCCCTCCGTGTCTACTTTCATGCCGTCCGGTACGCCGCGCGCGCGAATCGAGGTCGCGTCATAGAACACCTTCGGGTCCGTCAAAGCGCCGTCAGGCTGCACGCGATAGCGCATCCACAGTTTCTGCGGCTCGGAGTTATCCACGTAAAGATACTTTTCGCCGGGCGAGAAGGCAATTCCATTGGGCCGCGACAGGTTGCTTACCACCAGTTGCAGTGCGGCGCGGTCGGGCGGGGCGCCGGGTTTCTGCTCCAGCGCATGAGGAATGCGGTAGACGCCATTTACCTTTAGCTGCTTCGACGGATCGTTGTCGCCCTGCGTGGGCAGCCCGTAGGGCGGGTCAGTGAAGTAGAGCGAACCGTCGGAGCGGTAGACCAGATCGTTGGGGCTGTTGAGCTCCTTGCCCTGGTAGCTGTCGGCGAGAATCGTGATCTGGGCATCGGGGCTGAGCGACTCCAGGCGAAACACATCGCGCCGCGCGTGTCCGGCCACTGTCAGCCGCCCGCGCGCGTCCAACGTCATGCCATTTGATCCCGACTCCGGCCCGGTGTACGGCGTCTTGCCCTGGTAGCCGCTCGGCTGAAGGAAGAGGCTCGCACCCTGGCTTGGCGTCCATCTCTCGATGCTGTTGGAGTGAATGGCCGCAAAGTAGAGGCCGCCATTATCCCACACCGGGCCCTCTACCCACTGGAATCCGGTCACCAGACGTTCCAGCGTGGCTCCAGCGGGGATGATGCGGTTGATGGCGGGATTGAGGCGCTCGATGTTGAGCGGCATCGTGAGTACAGAAGATGCCTCGCCGGTTTGCGCCGAGGGCGACGGGGAAACGCCATGTTTGCAGCCCGGCAAAAATGCGCAAGAGATCGCTAAGGCAATCAGCGGCGGCAGACCGAGCAGATCATTTCTTCTCATTTGATTTTCCTCTGAATTCTGAATCGGCCGCGCCGGTTCACAAAGTGACTTCGTTCTTTCCGTGGTCTCTTGAGGGTCGTGCCCGCGGCAACGGATGGCGCTTGACAGCCGGCTGCGGCGGACATTGCGGGTAGAACAACTCAGGAGCAGCCCTGGTGCGGCGCGCCGCAGAAATATGCCACCTGCTCCCGGCGCATCCATCTTTGGCTGCGTCGCGGCAGCCTGTCAAGAGTTTTCCATGAACACGGCCGCGGCGGCTATCGGCGTCTGCGTTGATCACCAGGCCGTCCTTCACTTGTCCCAAACCGTTCATCGTCGCGCGACAAAATAAGACCCGGCTACGGCGGCAGCGGCAAGCGCCTGGGCTGCCAGCGTCTGCACGGTGGGAAATATCGAGAACCAGAGCCCCATCCAGGCCGGGATTCTGCCGGCGAGCAGCGGAATCGCGGTGGTTGGAAGCCAATGAGCAGCCTGCATCTCCTGCGCTTGCTCGCCGACCATCACCAGCAGCACTGCGCCCAGCATGACGCCGGTGAAGACGAGCATCTTTTTGTAGGGCAGTTTGCGATGCGCGAGAAATGTGAGCACGGCTACGGCAGAGGTGAGCGCGAGACCGATCAGTACCCCGTAGAAGACCGGTCTTCCGCCCAGCTTCAGCCGATAGCTTTGCAGGAAGAGCACGACCTCGACGCCCTCGCGATAGAACGAAGTGAATCCCAGCAGCGCCATTCCCCACAGCACGCCGCGCCGCGACTGAATGCCCTGGACGGCAATTTCAAGCAGCTCCCGCTTGCGCTTGTTGTGAATGGCAATCCATCCGGTCCAATAAATCTTGTGGAAGAACCAGTTCATGACGATCAGCAGCACGAGAATGGCGAGCAGACCTGTCCCGGCCTGAACGTAGAGAGCATTCAGATTGCGGGTGAGATCGTCCACAATCCCCACCGCGATAAACCAGGTGACGATGGTGGCCAGGAAGCCCGCAGCTACGCCGGCAACCACGGGGCGGCGATAGGGCTGGTCCGACCGGACGAAGCTGGCCGTAATGGCGGAAAGCACCAGAACGCATTCCAGCCCCTCGCGGAAGACGAGCACGCCGATATCCACCACGCCGGCGGCCGAGCCTGGACGCTCAGCCACAGGATTCGGATTTCCGGCGGCGCTGATCGCCTGCCATATCAGGATGGCGGCTACAATCAGTGCAGCCAGGATGGCCAGGCTGATCGCTGCCCAGCGGAGCCAGTGTCTTCGAGGGGAAACCTGCGGCCTTGCCGCTGAAAACGAAGCCATGAAACAAATATACGACCGAAATGATCGTGATTGCGGCAACTATTGGGCTGAGTATCAGATAGTGGGCCAGACTGGCTCCCCTTCCCCCGGAAAGCCGGCCATTGCGCGCCGGCCGCGCCTGGAGGAGTGCGTCAGGCAGGCTATGTAAATCGGCCTGGAAAACGCCTACAATCTTGTTTATGGCGAAGACAAAACAGGATACGTTTGAAGTCGCGTGCCCCGATTGCGGCGCCATGCTCAAGATCGACGGCGCGACGGGCTTGGTGGTGAGCCACACCCCGGCGCCGCGCAAACGGATGTTCGAGGATCTGGAGATGGCGGCCAAAGCCATGCGTGAGCAGGAAGAGCGCAAAGAGTCCATCTTCCGCCAGAGCGTGGACGCGGAGAAGAACAAGGCCGACCTGCTCGAAAAGAAATTTGCCGAGGCCCTGCGCAAGGCCAAGGATGCTCCCGAAGGCAAGCCGCTGCGCGAGTTCGACCTGGATTGAAGTTCGAATCTCTCAGAAGTCACGCGGACCACCAGCCGCGAAAAATCATCGCAGCCCGTCGATGGGGGTGATACAACTTGAGAGAAAGTTGACTCGCTGACGTTGACGCGCAAAGGAGCTGAAGGAGAAATTATGGTGGTTGTGCCTCTCTCTCAACCCGCAAACGATTCCCCCGCCACGCCGCCTACCGCGGGAACGGATTCCATGAGCTTGATCCGGGTTGCCGCGGTCGGCTCACTGGCTGCCGGCGGCGTTCTTCTCGTGAGTGGCAAGAGCCGCGCGGGTTTGGTCGCGGCCGCTTCAGGCACGGCCCTGGCTATGCTCGACCAGCAGCAGACCGTGCGTGCCTGGTGGAACGCGCTGCCTGCCTACATCGCTCAGATTCAGGAGGTGCTCGGTCGCGTGCAGAATGCGCTGGATACCTTCACCGTGCAACGCGAAAAGCTGCACCAGATCCTTAGGAAGTAGCCCTATCTTGTTCTAAAGTCTGCATATAAGCTGAGCCGCGGCTTCAATCGCATCCGCCTGTCGAACGCCTGCAACTCCGCCTGTCCGCGAACGCTGGCCTCGGGCCGGTTTAATTCCCGGTCTGAATCTTCACCAACTCCTGCCCGCTGGGCGCCACCATCCGGGTTTGCGGCGCGCGCCAATGATCGATATAGCTGATGCGGTGCACGCAGCCGATGGTGCAGTGCGGCGCGCAGCTTTTGGCGGTGAGAAACTCCCGCTTCAGGTCCTCGCGCGTGTACTCGGCCAGGGGTATGCCGGGATAGCCTCGCTGCTGCGAGCAGTAATGCACCAGCCCATCCTCGCAGATGTAGAGGTAGCGAGAGCCGGCGCGGCAGCGCCAGTCGTTCGGCCGTCCCTGCGCAATCGCCTCCTGAAACTTGTCGAAGCGCGCATAGTTGGTCTTCTTCCGGTTGGTCATCGCAAAGTAGACCTTCGCCTCGTCGCCGGTGAGCGGCTTCAGTTGCCCGTCGCCGTCGTGGATGATCCCGATGGTCGATTCAAAGCCCAGTTCGAGCGCCCGCCGCCCGATCACCAGGGCGTCATTGGGGTTCTTGATGCCGCCGCCCACCACGGAGTTGATGTTCACGTGAAACTCCGCGTATTCGGCCAGCATTTGGAGCTTTTTGTCGAGGACCTTCAGGCTTTTCTTTGAGATCTCGTCGGGTTCGAGGTTGTCGATGGAGATCTGCATGTGGTCGAGGCCGGCGCGATTTAGGCGCTCAATACGTTCCGCGTTCAGCAGATAGCCGTTGGTAATCATGCCGGCGATGGCGCCGGTGCGCCTCATGCAGCGGATGATGCCGTCGAGATGGGGATGGGTGAGCGGCTCGCCGCCCGAGAGTCCGATCATGGCCGTGCCCAGGCGGCCCAGGTGCTCGATGCGGCGGCACATCTCATCGAGCGGCACAGGCTCTGAGACCTTGTCGTACTCATTGCAGTAGGCGCAGCTCAAGTTGCAGAAGCGAGCGGGGATAATCTGCGCCAGGACCGGGTGGTCCGTGGAGGCCAGCGCGCGCGCCACCATAGCGTACTCGCGCGCCTTGCGCCTGGCGGCAATCAGCCGCCCATGCACCGTCGATCTCCGGGGAATGGCCATTGATTCTATTGAAACACAGAGCGGAAGGGCAAGAACTACGGAGAACGCGGATGTTTGGTCTGAAGTCGAAGGCGCACCTTTGCCGATTCTGCCCTGCTCCCAGTTCGCTGCGAAGGGGAAACCAATCGGCAGCCGTGAACCGGAAGCTTGCGTCTGGCTGCGCATTCCCTGCCAACCCTCAATGATGCCGCTTTCCTGAAGCCAGCCGAAGGGCATGGACTGCAGGAGGCCCCTGCTTTTGGGACTTGGGAACGGCGCGGCTTGGGAGTGGAGCTGACGGCGGCTGTCCGCGCATACAGGTGCTAAAATCAGTCAGTGCCGGGTCCTACGCGACGTAATCCCGCCAACCCCGCCAGGTCCGGAAGGAAGCAACGGTAACGGGCTAGTACGGGCGCAGTAGGTAACCCGGTACTTTTTTGTTAGGGAATAGGGACTAGGGACGCCCTTGCTCGGCCCACACGGCCTCGCGCCCCTTGGACGAGTTTTACAAGGAGAGATGCATTGAGCCTGACCGTTCGCCCCGTGGTGGGCCGCCGCGCCAAGATTTCGGCGCTCGGAACTTATGTTCCTCCCGATGTGATTACCAATCAAGACCTGGAAAAGATGGTGGAGACCAGCGACCAGTGGATTCTGGAGCGCACCGGAATCCGCGAGCGGCACGTGCTGGCCAAGGGCAAGGGCGTAAGCGATATTTGCACCGAGGCGGCCAAGCGATGCCTGGCGGCGCGGGGGATCGGACCGGATGAAGTCGAGGTCATCCTCGTGGGCACGGTCACGCCCGACATGATGTATCCCAATACCGCATCCCTGGTGCAGAACAAGATTGGCGCCCACGGCGCATGGGGATTCGACGTTTCTGCCGGCTGCTCAGGTTTTGTCTATGCGCTGCAGGCGGGCGTCAAAATGGTCGAGAGCGGCATGCACTCCCGCGTCCTGGTGTGCGGCGCCGACGCCAACACGCGCATGACCGATTACACCGACCGCACCACCTGCGTGCTCTTCGGCGACGGCGGCGGCGCGGTGCTGCTGGAGCCGGCAGAGGATGGCGAAATTGGCTTTATTGACGGATTGAACGAAATTGACGGCGCAGGCGGCGTGAGCCTGAACATGCCCGGAGGCGGCAGCCTCAATCCGGCCAGCCACGAAACGGTGGACAAGAAGATGCACTACATCCACCAGGACGGTCCGGCGGTGTATAAGTTCGCGGTGCGTAAGATGGCCGAACTTACGGCGGCGCTGCTGGAACGTAACGGGGTGACGGGCAAGGACCTGGGGTGCTTTATTCCTCACCAGGCCAACAAGCGGATCATCACCTCAACCGCGGAACGGCTGGGCCTGCCGCCCGATCGGGTGATCGTCAATATCGATAGATTCGCAAACACCTCATCGGGCACCATTCCATTGGCCATGGAGACAGCCATCGAAGAGGGTAAGCTCAAGAACGGCGACCTGGTGTTGCTGGCTGCGGTGGGCGCCGGGTTCACGGTGGGAACGGTGCTGCTGCGCTGGGAGATTTGAAGAACGGCCTCTAGCGTCTAGCTACTAGCTCTTTGTCTCACCCACCAGCCTTTGAGTCCTGGACAAGATTCCAGATTACGGATTTCGCTTGAAGTGATTTGCAGCAGTTGTTCGCACTGTCAGTCACGTCAACCGGGCTAGAGGCTAGGAGCTGGAGGCCGTTTCGCCATATACTGTGCTCCACGACGGGAGATTGAGCCTGGGGACAGGAACGGTAGAGAAATGAGAGGCAGAGGCTGACCATGGAAATGGAGTTTACCGCCAGGCAGTTGACGGTTTCAAAGGCGCTGCGGGCGCAAGCCGAAGAAGGAATGGAGAGGATCGGCCTCATTTTGGGCAAGGGCGCACGCGCCAGCATCACCTTTGCCGCGCAGCGGCACGTGCGCATTGTGGAGTTGACGGTGGAGGCGCGAACGCAAAAGTTCGCGGCCGTGGGGAAAGCGGCGACGCTGGATGCGGCGCTGCGCCAGGCCATTGAGCACGCTGAGAACCAGGTGCGCCGGTACCGGGACCGGCGGCTGGCGAGCAAACGGCTGCCAAAGGAAGAAAAGGTTCTCACAGCGCCGCCCGTGGCGCACCCTAAGGCGCGCGCCGCCCAGCCGGCCGCCGATGCCGCCGAAATTGCAGCCGCCAAATCCGCACGGCCGGCGAAAACGCGCGCGACCATTGCGGTGCACTCGTTTCCCGACCGTACTACGGTGGTCGAACCGCACGTTGTAAAAAGCGGCGAAGCGATTGCGCTGCGGCCGATGACCATTGAAGAGGCCGTCAAAGAGGCCGAATTCCGCGACCGCGACTTGCTGATCTTCCGCACTGCGTCGGGAGATATGTTCGTTCTCCACCGCCGCCGCGACGGCCAGATGGAACTCGTAGAAATTCCCTGACGCGCGCTGGATCCCCGGCCGCTCGCGCATGTCTGGTTCTTCGCTTCCGGCTGGCTGCCAGGGCGGCGCCCGAGCAATTCGCAAGCCATCGTAGCAAAGACTTTGGTGGCACCCGATGCCCGATTTAGGGGATGGATGCCGGATCGCATCTGGCATACGCTGCTGTATATGACGGCGCCAGTTCTTTTGAAGAACCCTAACGAGCGGAAACGGGAACGAGGAGGGGCGGGCCTTACCGGAGCTGCACGAAAGGCTACAGGCTTGAATCCTGAGGAAAACACGGATCCCAAGGTACAGCAGAGAATCCTGGATGCGCTGCCGGTCCTGGTATTTTTGGAACGGGCGGGCCGCATCATTTTCGCCAACGCGGAAGCGCGGCTGATGTTGGGAGTGAACGAAGAAGAGTGGGTTGAGCGCCCGGTCGAGGACGTGATCTGGGGACTTTTTCCGGGCACGGCGGAGCCGCAGACGCGGTTGGCGGGGACCAAACGGGGCAGCCCGTTTCATGCCACTCTGCCGTCCAAGGATGGACGCTTGCTGCCCCTGGAAGGCACCTACAGCATTTTGAACGCGGAGTTACGCGAGGCGGTGATTGTCGCCCATCCCGGCGGACAGGAGCGCGCTCCCAAGTCGCGCCTGGTGGAAGACGTGCTGGCCAGCATCCCCGAAGCCGTGGCCATCGAACACAGCCATCATATTCTGTACACCAATCCTGCCTTTACGCGCATGTTCGGGTACACGGCCGAGGAGGCCAGCGGCGCCAGCTTGCGGGAGATGATTGTGCCGGAGACGCGCTTGAACGAGCACATGACCCTTGAAAAGGCTGTGGACGAACATGGACGGGCCACGGTAGAAACGGTGCGCGTGACCAAGGCCGGCGACCTGGTGGACGTGAGCATGCAAATCGCTCCGCTACTGGTGGACGGAGCGCAGGTGGGCTATGTTTTCAGCTTTCGCGATGCCGGCGAGCAGAAGGAGACCGAGGCCAAATTACAGCATGACGCCATGCACGACACACTGACCGGATTGCCCAACCGGGCTTTGTTTCTCGACCGGCTGACACTGGCGCTCAGCCGCCGCACACGCCGGCCGGATCAGACCTGTGGAGTGCTGTTCTTCGATCTGGATCGCTTTAAGGAGATCAACGACGCCTTGGGCCACGCCGCCGGCGACGTGCTTCTGAAGTCAGTGGCCGAAAGGCTGCAGGCGGTCCTGCGTCCCCAGGATTCCGCCGCGCGGTTAGGCGGGGATGAATTTGCCGTATTGGTGGAAAACATTCTCTCGGCCGGCGATCTGGAGGTCGTAGCCAATCGCATCTTGCGGGAGATGGAGCGCCCCGTCGATATCTTTGGCCGCTTTGTTCAGGCCGGCGCCAGCATCGGCGTGGCGATGGCCGGAGCGGAGCATACCGTCGCCGAACTGCTGATCCGCGATGCGGACTTTGCCATGTATCGCGCCAAGCAGACGGGTGGTGCGCGCTATGAAATCTTCGACAGGCACTTGGCTATATGCGTCACCAGCCGGCAGGAGCGGGAACGTGAATTGCGGCAGATATTGGACCAGCGCCTCTTCGAAATCCGCTATCAGCCCGTTTACCGGCTCGCGGATGGCAGGCTGGAAGGGTTCGAATCGCAGCTCTTCTTCCGGCAGCAAGACGCCGCCATGGAAGACCTTCGAGACCTGCTGGCCGTGGCCGAGGAAACCGGGCTTTCCGTTGCTTTGGGACGCGAGACCATTGAGGACGTATGCCGGCAGTTGCAGGATTGGAGCGGCCGGCTGGCAGGAGGAGATCTGACTGTAGCTGTAAACCTGACGCCGCGCCAGTTCTATCACCCCGATTTGGTTGCGCAGTTGAAGAGATCGCTTACGGCCAGCGGCGCCGACCCGTCGCGTCTGCTTTTTGAGGTGCCGGAGGGTGCGCTGAACGAAAACCCCGATGCAGCCGTCGTTACCCTGCAGCGCATGATGGATTGCGGCGTGCGCGCGGCAGTGGACAACTTCGGCAGCCATCTGGCGCCCTTGAATCACCTGGTGCGCCTGCCCCTCAGCTTGGTGAAGCTGGATGCGAAGCTGACCGCGAGCGCAGCGATGGCCGGAAGGCAAGGAGCAGTGCTGGAGCCGCTCATCCGCCTTGGCCGCGCGTTGGGGGTGCGGGTGGTGGCGCAGGGCATCGAGACACCGGAACAACTAAAGGCGCTGATCCGGCTGGGTTGCCCATCGGGCCAGGGACCGCTGTTATCGCTGGCGCTGGAGCCGGCCTGGGCCTTGAAGCAGTTGGACGCCGGTTACTGGGCTATTGCTTCTTGAGCCTCACGGGTACATATGTTTCTACGACCGGGACCGGAGCCGGTGTAAAGGCTGCCATCCGGTGTAGCATGAGCGCATGACGCCTTGCAGCGGGCGTCCGGAAAGGCTCAGCGTAGGTGGCCGTCAAACACGCCCAGCAGCCCGGCAATCCGAGCAAGGAATTGGTCATCGTCACCGGGATCTCCGGGGCGGGTAAGGCTTCGGCCCTCAAGACCTTTGAGGACCTGGGCTTTCACTGCGTAGATAACCTGCCTCTGGAGTTGCTGCCCGATTTCGCGCGCCTGGTCAGCAGCTCTTCTGAGGTGGGACGGGCTGCCATCGTGGTGGATGTGCGCGAGGGCGCCACTCTCGACCGGCTGCCCGAAATCCTGAAGCGCATTAAGAATCTCCTCAGCACGCGAGTGGTGTATCTGGACGCCCAAGATGCGGTGCTGGTGCGGCGCTACTCTGAGACGCGGCGGCCGCATCCGCTGGGCCGCAGTGAAACGGTCTCCCGCTCCATCGTGGAAGAGCGGCAACTGTTGGATTCCATTCGCAACGTGGCGGATACGCTGATCGATACCTCAGACTTCAATGTGCATGAGCTGCGCGCGCACATTCAGGCCCGTTTTGGCCGCCAGGAAGAGCCGCCGCGCCTGCTGATCTCGTGCTTGAGCTTTGGCTTCAAAAATGGCGTCCCCTTAGACGCGGATCTGGTCTTCGACGTGCGCTTCCTTCCTAACCCTCATTTTGTGCCGGCATTCCGCAAGAAGACCGGCCGCGACCCCAAAGTTTCCGCCTATGTATGCGGTTTCCCGCAGACCACTGAGTTCCTGGACCGCACAACGAAGCTATTGCTCTACCTGCTGCCCCATTACGTGAAGGAAGGCAAGAGCTACCTCACGGTAGCCTTTGGCTGCACCGGCGGCCAGCATCGCAGCGTGGCCATGGCCGAGAAGATCGGCAGACGGTTGAAGAAGGCCGGCTACGAGGTGAAGACCTTGCACCGCGACATAGGGAAGTAAAGGGCGCAGGTCATGCAATCGCCGGGATGCGCAGGTCTTGTTGTCTGGACGGTCATGGCGTCAGTAAAGGCGGGAAATAGCGGTGAGAACGCTACCGGCCCCTTCACGAATTTGCCGCATGGGACTGTCACATTCATTTTGGGAACGGCCCTGGAATTTCACATCTGCACGAATGTTTTCTGTTCCGCCTTATTCGCTGAACGGTAAACTGACAGTGTGCATTCATGAGATTCCCAGTCCCCCATCCGATTCCTTACCAGGGAAGCAAGCGTAGACTTGCAGCGGCTATCTTGAGCCACGTTCCAGCTTCCCCATTCACACGGCTTGTAGAGCCGTTTGCGGGATCCGCCGCCGTGACGCTGGCCGCTGCCGCCCAAAAGAGGTTTTCTTGCTACCTGATAGGAGACATCCTCGATCCGTTGGTAGGGCTCTGGGATGCAATCCTCACAAGCCCTGCGGATATTGCAGAGCATTATCGCAACCTTTGGCGTAAGGAAAGGGCGCGCCCTATCGAGGCGTTTTACGATATTCGCGCGGATTTTAACGCGGATCACGATCCGGCAAAGCTGCTTTATTTGCTCGCCAGGTGCGTGAAAAACTCGGTGCGATTCAACCCGGCTGGGGAGTTCAACCAGTCGCCTGACAAGCGGCGGACGGGTACCCGTCCCGAAACTATGGAGTCGGAAATTCTGGCCGCTCATCACCTGCTCGCCGGAAAGTGCCGTGCCGTCCATTGCGACTTTTTTGAATTGATTCGTCAGGCATGCGGCGGCGATATTTTTTATCTTGATCCACCTTACCAGGGAACTAGCGGCGGCCGCGATCGGCGATATTTTACCGGCGTTACTCGCGCCCGGCTCATTGAAGGCTTGGAGTTGTTAAACGACAAAGGAATCCCGTTTATTCTCAGCTATGACGGTTCCTGCGGACACAGATCGTATGGCGAGCCGCTTCCAGAAAAAATTGGAAGACGCATTTTGCTCGATGTAGGCCGGTCAAGCCAGGCCACGCTGAATGGGCGTAAGGATGTTACGGTGGAATCCCTGTATGTTTCCCACTTGCTCCCATTGGCACATCGAAGGTCTACGCTTTCCCTCGACGATTTCTCCGCTCAGGCTGCCCTTTTTGCTTAAGTGCTTCGCAACAATCGCTTGACATATTCTGGAACGGCCTTCGCAGCCCTTCGCGCCTGCTCACGCAATCTCTCGTAATCATCAATCTCGTCCTGTTCCCAAACCAGATCGGCCCTGCGCCGTTGTTCTGTGGCGATGTGTTCGTAGTCTTCCGCTCCTGCCCAATAGCATGTCGCGCAGACGGTGGGGTTGCGGTACTGAGACCCATTGGGACAATGCTCGCAACTCCAAGATTTCTTGCGATTGCAAGATCCGCAAAGAACCTGGAACACGGTGCCGTCGTCGGCATCGGGCTCTCCTCCAACCTCATATGGAACGCGATGATCGGCCTGCGGATTCTCCACCGCTCCACAAATCCGGCATTTTGATCCGGCAGCCTCGAAGATTGCCTCCCTTTCCTTCTTGAGCAGGATTCGTCTGCCATCCTTGCCGTACCCGAACCGCGCGTGATCAGGAAATCTGTAGGCCGCAATAGAACGTCCGTTTGAATGTTTAACCTTCACGGTAAGAATGGGGAAGCCCAACTCGCGGGCGTCCCTAACGGCGCGAGGCGGATGCTCGTATCCTGCCTGATTGATCTCTTCCGTTGTGACGATGCCGTGCTTCGCGATTGCGTCCAGGACAAATCGAGCCCGCTTGTTTGTTACCGCGGCGATATGCGCAGCAAGATCGCTTGAAATGTGGCTTGCGCCGGTCATAGCTTTTAAGCTTCCTTCAAGTCAAAAGTACTGCCCGGACGATTGTCAATCCGCTACCTGCGCCAGCTTTTCCGGGGGCGGCGGGGGCGTGAACATGCTCACCACAATCATCGCGGCTACGGCGGCCAAGAGCGCCGGAAAGATGGCGTCGCGCTGGGCGAGGATGGGCGGCAGGTGGAGCGAGGCCTTGATGGCGGGGCTGTCCCAGCCCAGAGTGACCACCGTGCCAGTGGCGATGGCGGCCACCGCGCCCCAGGCCGTAACGCGCTTGGAATAAAACGCCGCCAGCACCACCGGCGTGAGGGCAGCCGAGTAGATCGTGTAAGCGTAGAGCATCTTCTCGAGAATGCTCTGTGCGTAGACCGCCTGGTAGAAGGCCCAGCAGCCCAGCAGCACCACCGCCAGCCGGGAGACGAGCAGGACGCGCTGGTTGGAGGCGCCGGGCGACAGGTAACGCACAAAGATGTCGTTGACCAGGTTGGTGGCCGGAGAAAACAGGTAGTTGGAGGCCGTGGAGAAGACCTTGGCGAAGATGGCGCCGAGCAGAAGCGCGCCCATCACTGCGGGCAGCCCGTGGCGGGCCGTGTAGGGAATGATCTCGCGTGGGCGCATGGCCACCTCGCCGGTGGGATAGAGGGCGCGGCCCATGACGGCGATGGCGATGATGAGCGTTTCGAGGAATATAGTGCCCAGCGTCCATCCCACCACCGAGATGCGCGCGTCGCGCTCGCTGCGGGCGGAGAAAAACTTCTGGTACATGACCTGATTGCCGAGCATGAGCAAGAGCGTCGGCACCAGGAACTCCATAGCGCGGATAAAGCCCATGGCTGCGGACTCGCGCACGCCGGCGGGGCTTAGCCGGTAGTTGCCGAAGACCTGGAAATACTGCGGCGGCAGCGCGGCGTGCAGGCCGTGCCAGCCGCCTGCTTTGGCCAGCAGGATGGGCCCGGCGAGGATGCAGATGACGGTGACTAGCGTGCCGATGGCCACATCCATATACGCCACTGACGACATGCCCGCCATGGCCGTAGTCACGATCACGAAGACGGCGATGATCAAGGCGCCCAGGTTGGAACTGACGGCGCCGGGGAAGATGAGGTGCAGCACGTCGCCGCCGCCGCGGAACTGGTAGCTGGTAATGGCGGTAAAGGCGAAGAGGATGGCGATGGCGCCCAGCACGCGCGCCGTCTGGTTGTAGCGCGCCTCCAGCAGATCGGGCAGCGTAAACTGGGCGAATTTGCGGGCACGTGGAGCGATGAAGTAGATGAGCAGCAATCCCAGCCAGCCGCCGGCCGGCTGCCACAATGCCGCGAAGCCGTTCTCATAGGCGTTTTCGGCCCCGGCAAAGAGCGAGCCGGCGCCAATCCATGATGTAAGCAGCGTGAGCACCAGCACCAAGGCCGGCAAGGAGCGGCCGGCTACCAAGTAATCGGTCTTGGTCTTCACCCGCGCGGTGCGATAGAAGGCAACCGCCAGCAACGTGAGTACGATGACGGCCAGAACGGCAACGTAAAGCTGAGACATCGGCAGCTTTCCTCGGGGTAGCAGACAGAAAGACGGTCCTCAGCAGTGTACCGAATGGAGGATGACCCGAAAACGGGGATGATCCGGGTTCGACCCGCTAAATCGCCATTGACCCCTGTTTGCGGTGTTGCTACACTGGTTATGCGGGGTGGAGCAGCCCGGTAGCTCGTTGGGCTCATAACCCAAAGGTCGCTGGTTCAAATCCAGCCCCCGCAACCATTTAGCCAATCGGCCAACCCTAATTAACCCTATGGAAACTAGGATTTTGAGCTTTCGAAGCTCTTAGGGTGCCGGTCAACGGCTGCGGTTCCCTCCGGATTACGCATTCCCCAATGCCCTGCGAACCACGATCAAGTTGTGCTTGCGCTTGGCGTCCATCAGCGCGTCGCCTGGCCCCCGCTATCTGTGTACTTGGGGGCAGATACTGACCATCAGCTCCAGTGCGTAGAGTTCCGATGCGGAGCTCCGCTATTCAGACAGGCTGAGGTTGCCGTCAATATGGAAGTGCCCAGTGACCTCAGGCGCTCCCGTGCCTGGCTGGCCGCCACCAATGCTGATTGTGTAGTCACCGCCAGCGATAATCGGCTGCCCTGCTTCGGTCACCATACTCAGATCGCGATTCTGCAACTTGAAATGAACCTGGCGGCGCTCGCCCGGTTGGAGGTGAATACGCTGGAATCCGCGAAGGGCGATCCGCGGCGCGCCTGCAACCGGCGGGAACTTCAAATAAAGCTCCACAACTTCGTCGCCCGCCACCTTTCCCGTATTCGTTACGGTTACGTCAGCGTCGACGGGGGCACCGGCATTCAAGGTTGTCTGGGGCAATGTTAGATCGCTGTAACTGAAGGTGGTATAGCTCAGACCATAGCCGAACGGCCATAACGGCTCTCCATTGAAATACCGATAGGTGCGATTTCCCATCGAGTAGTCCTCAAATGGAGGCAACTGGTGAACACTTTGATAAAACGTAACCGGCAAACGCCCGCCCGGATCATTCTTGCCGCTCAGAGTGTCCGCAATGGCGGCTCCACCTTCCTCGCCCGAGTACCACGCCTCAAGTATTGCGCTGGCGTGCTGTTTTTCCCACTTCGCGGCCAGGCAACTACCGTTCATCAGCACCACAACCAATGGTTTGCCGGTAGCGGCTACTGCCCGGACTAGAGCTTCCTCGGGATGCGGTATTTTAAGGTTGGTACGATCTCCACCAAAGAAGCCGGGTTGATCAACGGGCGCTTCCTCACTTTCAAGCCGGCTGGTAATGCCAACTACAGCGATAACCACATCTGCATCTTTCGCGGCGGCGATAGCGGCAGGATCGGGCTTGTTGCTGATTGGCGCCCAGATAAGCTGTGCCTCGGGATGGCTGTCGCGAGTGTACCCGCACATCACTTCCAATTTTACGGGCTGCTCCTTGCGGAGATGAACCCATCCCAGGTTCGAGCCGCCCCCGAAAGTCGCCGCGACCTGCGTACCACCCAGCGAGACTCTCGCAAAGATGCCGTTGGCCTTAACGCCGAGCCTTATCACCTGGTAGAGCGGGCCGTTGTATGCGGCGTACAGCGCGCGCGTGGTGCTGTAGGCCGCCACGCACGGGTCGCCGGCTGCTGCGTAGATGTCGCATGGACCCTTCGGCCTGGGCGGAGCAATATGGGCCCCCGCGCCGCCCGTTTTCGCCATTGCCGGCGTAGCACCTGCCAACGTCAACGCAATAATGAGCATCCGTCCGGGATTCATTCTCATTTTCATGCTTATCCCATCTTTCCTGCCGAGGTTATTCCGGCATTTGCAGCTCTCTTGGTTTTCGTGGATGCAAGGCAAGCCAACGCTGCTTCGGGAATGCGTTGCTCGCATGGGTTCCATCCAATCCGGGTTGGAAACAGGGAACATGAGACGCGGAGATGAATCATCCTTTTGCAATCGATGGGAGCGGTTTAGGATCGCTGCGCTGGGAAGGTTTTAAGTCATCCATGGCCCCGGGCGGAAAGGCCGTGGATTCCCGCACGACGAGGCAAGTATCGACCTTATATTCACGGCGCGGATGATCCGCCTCAATATGCTCTTTCAGGGCCTTGACGGCGGCATTGGCAATATCGATCGGAGACATTCGAATCGAGGTCAGCGGCGGGATCATCACCTTCGCCATCTGTATATTGTCGAAGCCGATGACTGAGAGGTCATCGGGGACGCGTAATCCTACGCGGTAGGCTTTGTGCAGTACGCCCAGCGCGGTCACATCATTGGAGCACATCACCGCCGTAGGCCGCATCGATGCATCCAGGAGGCGCTCCATGCAGCGGATTCCTCCTTCGAAGGTATGATCGCCTTCGACTTGCCATTCCGGCTCCGCATGGATGCCGCATTCGTCAACGGCGTTGAGAAAGGCCGCGAGTCTGGATTGCGCCGAGTGCAGTGTCAAGGGGCCGGATATGAAACCGATCTTCCTGTGCCCAAGGGCGGCCAGATGCTGCACGCCCTGGCGAATGCCGTGAGCGTAATCGATTTTTAAAACGCTCACATCGGGCCGGTCGGGACCGGCGTCCACAAAGACCAAGGGGATGTTTCGATCCGCCAGTTTTTCGAATAAGGGCTGCTCGATGCCAAAGGTCAGAATGGCGACGCCTTCGGCCTTGCGCTGCAGTAAGCGCCGGATGCAGAGTTCCATACGTTTGGGATCGTAGTTCGTGGAACTGATCAGAATTTCGTATCCGTTTTCGATGGCCGCATCTTCGAAGCCCTGGATCAGCTCCGGGAAGAACGGGTTGGTAATTTCCGAAACGACCAAGCCGATCATTCCGCTGCGCCCCGAACCCAGGGCGCGCGCCTGAATGTCGGGGATGTAGCCCAGTTCATTGATGGCGTCCCAAACACGCTTGGCCATTTTGGCGTTCACGGTTGGGACCCGATTGATGGTTCTTGACACCGTTGCGATTGAAACCTTGGCTCTGGCGGCAACTGCCCGGATGTCGAGCAATGAGCGTCTTTTTTTGTTTTCCTGCGCAGATTTCGGCATTCTGGCCCTCATACAGTTCGGCCCAGTAATCGCTTTCCATATTATCGCATCCGGTGCGCAGGCAGAAGAACTAATTCGATAGGTAAATTGACATCAACGGGGAGAATAAGGTAAACGTATGGAAAACGCTTTCTACGGCAGTTTTGGCAAGGCGGCAGGAAGAGCCGTTGCGGCCGGGCCAGCGCCGCCAGCCAAGACCTCCAACGGCAGGTTTCTCGCGTTAACGAATATGTCAACAAGCGATCCAGTCATCGGCAAAAAAAGAAGACAAAGCCTGACGTTCGTCTACTTTTTTGGCGCCTTTGGAGGCATCTTGTTCGGGTACGACATCGGCGTGATGACGGGCGCCCTGCCGATCCTCCAGCAGCAATGGAATTTGCAGCACAGCCCAGTGGATCTTGGCTTGATCACTTCGGCGGTGATGCTAGGCGCCATTCTTGGCGGCGCTTCGGCGGGGCGGCTGGCAGACCGGTATGGCCGGCGCCGGCTGATTCTGATGGCCTCGCTGGTTTTCATAGCAGGAGCAGCACTTTCGGCAATAGCGCCGGATAACGGCGTGGCTTATCTCGTAGCTGCGCGCATTATCCTGGGCTGGGCAGTCGGCGCTGCCTCTGCGCTGGTGCCTGCCTACCTGTCAGAGATGGCCCCCGCCGAGGTCCGCGGCCGCTTGTCAGGTCTCAATCAGGTGATGATCGTCTCTGGGATGCTCCTCTCCTATGTCGCGGACTTTCTCCTCGATAGCTTGTCTGGGACCTGGAGCTGGCGCCTGATGCTCGGCGCCGCCGTCGTTCCCGCAATCATTCTCTTCTTTGGCACGCTTCGGTTACCCGAGTCCCCCCGCTTCTTGGTCAGCCACGGTCTTATCGACGCGGCAAGACAGGTTCTCACGACGGTGCGGTCGGAACGATGGCGTATCGAGGATGAGTTGCAGGATATTCAACGAACTGTACACGACGAACAAGACCGGACCAAAGGACATTACAAAGCATTTTTGCAAAAACACTATCGGCCGCTGGTGGTAGCTGGTCTGGGGGTTGCCGCATTGCAGCAGTTTCAGGGCGCCAACGCCATCTTCTATTACTTGCCGCTCATCGTGCAGCAGCTAAGCGGCGCCTCAACGCACTCGGCATTGATGTGGCCCATGGTGGAAGGCGCTATCCTGGTATTAGGATCGTTGTTCTTTCTTCTGCTTGCTGACCGTATCAACCGGCGCGCGTTGCTGACTGCCGGCGGCATCATCATGGCGATTTCCTTCATCGCGCCCGCACTGCTGCACATGCTGAAGCTGTCGTTGGGCGGCAACACAGTCGTAGTGTTTCTGAGCATCTATGTGGCCCTGTACTCGTTCACATGGGCGCCTTTGACTTGGGTGATTGTCGGCGAAATATTTCCATTGGCGATTCGGGGCTCAGGTACTGGACTAGCATCTTCGTTCAACTGGATTGGGTCGTTCCTGGTGGGGCTCTTGTTTCCGATCATGGCTGCCGCGATGTCTGAGTATGCCGTGTTTGCGATCTTTGGGGTGGTGTGCGTGTTTGGCGTCATCTTCATGCGCTTGTGGGTTCCTGAGACGCGCGGCCGCACATTGGAAGAAATTGAGGCCAGCCCGGAGGCCACTTGAAACTACACGGTACGGTCGCGCACAGCCAGGCTTCTCTTTGAAAACGCCGCTGGCGGGAGGGTTCTGGAACGGGAGCGTGGTCCGGGAACGGCAGGCGGCCTCAAACCGCAGTTGCGGAAAGGGTGAAGGGAGCAAAAGAAAATGGCAGGGCAAGGCGTTATGACATACGGAGTTATCGTTGGGAAT
>JAJYZC010000098.1 GCA_021800255.1 Acidobacteriota bacterium | reverse complement strand
CTGCGTGCTGCTCGTCTCGATGTGCAGGCTGCTGTCAGAAACGCTGACCGTCTGTTCCACGCTGCCCACAGCCAGTTCGATATTGAACGTGAGGGCCGCGTTGGTGTTGAGCCGGATGCTTTTGCGCCGATAGGCGCCAAAACCCGGAGCTTCCACGTCCAGCTCGTAACGGCCCACCGGCAGCACGGGCAGCGTGAAATACCCACGCCTATCGGTTGTCGTCCCATAAGAAAGTCCGGTATTCACCTCCCGAACCCGTACGTGAGCATGGGGAAGCACGCTTCCCGACGGATCTTTTACCGTCCCTGAGATGCTTCCACCCACGCTTGCCATGGCTGGAAATGAAGCGATAAATAAAACAAAATAAATGAGTTGAAACGCAATGCCGAGCTTACCCATCGGCCTCTTCAAGGCTTTTACTCTCCGGGCGAGCGGCACAGGCCAGCCCACAACGGCAGACCATATCCGCCCATTAGGAATACGACCAATTTGGTCTTCATTTAATATACGACGAATTCAGTCGTCTATTAACATGGTGATCTAAATCACACCGCAATGTGGGAAGAATTGTGGGGAGATGTCGGGCGAGAAACAATCGCGCCGGAATCAAGGCAATCCGGTTCGGGCCATGACACGCGCTCAAAGCGTATTTCCATACTGCTCCTGGCAGATACCACTGCGCGCAGTCCAGTGCAGCCCTTTGCAGAGAATTGGCCCCGCTTCGGTTAGGCTAAGGACAATCATCCCGAAATCAAGCAATAGGTACGGCGGTGGGCCGCTACAGCGATTTCGCTTCTCTTCGTTGCAGAAACCGTGCAGACACCTTGCACGATGCTGCGCCCCAACGAGTGGACCGAAAACGCTCACTTGGCCCTCCCAATCTTCTCTTTAGGCCATCTCCGCGGCTCAAGCGCAGGCCGGGAAAGAAGAAGGTTCCGGTGTCGTGAATGTTCCGGTGCTGTAGGTGTGCATCGCGTTCCGCCCTCGCCCAATCATCGCCAAAGCGAGGGCTGCCGCAACCACCGATGCCGCCCGCCGGATAAGGAATGGTAAGCGAACAATGCATTCTCAGAGCGGTGCCGTAGTGAAGCCGGAGGTTCATTCTTTTCTGTGCGTGCAAACGGCAGCGGAGGGTTGGCCGGGAATGGCGGACAGATGGCCGAAGTATGGAAGAAGCGCAGAAAGCAGCAACCAAGCAAGACGGCAAGCAGGACGGCAAACCGCAAATCAAGCGGTGCAATCAAAACACAGCCGGCCGCCGGCGGCCAGGATGCAGGAGACCGGCTGCGCGCCGAAATCAATAAGGCTGTAAAAGCCAACTCCCGCAAGATAGCCAAGGCCATGGTCGACCGAACGATCGGCGGCAACGCGGGCGTGGCCCGGCTGCTGGTTGATTTTACCGGAGCCAATAAACAGCAGAAGCCGCCGGCAAAGAAGCCCGGCGGTTTGAGCATGGCGCAGGGATTGGCCTCTGAGCCGCCCTGGCAGGGCGCAGTTGACCCCGATGACGGCGATTTTGGCGTCCGGGAGCCGGAGGTCTAAAGCCAATTCGGAGCTGCTGTAAGGTGAAATTGCCCCATAAATGCCTGATCCCCTCCGTACGCCGCTGCTTGGCGCACGGAGGGGATCAGGCATACCTGTTCATTATGTTAATCTGTTAATTCGCTAACTCAGTAACTTGCTCGGCGTTGCTAAGAGCGGGTTTCATAAATGTTAGGTCGTGGCACGTCAGTCTCGTGTGCCCCGGCTCGTCGCCGGGTTCCACACGAGGCAAAACCATCCCCATCGGGTTTATGAAACACGCAGCACCTTTGTCTGCTGCCTCGCTACTCAGATTCTGCGAGTTCCCTCTTGCAGTCAGCGCGAACTTACCTCAGCTAACGGCTATCCCCGGTATTCTTCGCCTTCTCCTTTCCTGCCGCGCCGCCTTCCGCCACCGCGCTACGCGGCCGCTCCTTCAACTTTTGGGCCGGCGCGCCGGCGTAAACGCCGAACGGCTCCAGATCGCGGGTAGCCACCGAGCCCAATCCGAGAACGGCGCCGGCGCCCACCTTCACCCCCGGTCCAACCGATGCCCGCGCGCAGATCCACGAGTAAGACCCCAGCCGCATGGGGTAGGAGATCATGGGAAATTCAGGGTCGTTATAGTCGTGTGTCGCCCCGCACACGTATGCCTGCTGGGAAATGACGCAATGCGATTCCAGATAAATGGGAGAGGGGTTGTATATCTCGGCGCCATCGCCCAGTGTGCAGCAATCCTCGCAGACCAGGTTCCACGGCGCCCACACCTTTCCGCTGGGATAGAAGTGGCAGCCGGGCCCCAGCTTAGCCCCGAACAGCCGCAGCAGCAGGGCGCGCCAGGCATGAAAGGGCCGTGGGGAGGTGCGATAGAACAGCAGATAGACGGCCTGCCACAACAGCCGCGCCAGCCGGTTGCCAAGGCCGAATGATGCGCGATGATACGGGTTTTCGCCGGCGCCGGCCGCTATATTGTGGATCGTCCGCTCCCGCTGTTTAGCTGTCGAGTCCATAGCGCCTTTTCGTGTTCCTCCGGGCGGAGATAACATGCCTGAAAGATCAGACATTTTCTATCGGGTAAGAAGGAGACGGAATGGGTTCTTTTTTAACTCGCGTGGACCGCGCACGAAGCCGTAAATACCGGTAGTGATAGTCAGCGCCAGTCCAGCCGCGGCCGTGGCGACACTCAACATCAGCACCCCGCTCACCGTGCTGAGATCGGCCTTCCAAAGGAAAATGGCTGTCACGATTATCATAGAAGTGATCCAGGCCCAGGTCCTCCACCAATACACGAATTTGCGTGCGTTATGGATTATCCACATGGTTGCGCTTATATAGCGGCAGGAGCTTGCGATTATGACCAGCAGAACCTCGAAACGCAAGCCCGCATACTTGGGTCCGAGCACCCAAAGGAAAAGCTTGGGGAAAAGAGCCGCCAGTAGAACGACGCTGCCGCCAATGGCGGTCAGCACCGCTAGCGCAAGCAGGTAGTCGCGCTTCAAGTTGGCCTTGGGCAGTCTGGCAAAGTACGGCTCAACCAGGAGGATGTTCATCGGAGTGGCCAAAGCATAGATTTGCGACAGCCGCGTGAGTGCGCCCACGCTGGCAACCCCTGAAGCGTAGCCGAAGGCGGTAATCAGAACCAACGATACTTGGCCCTGAAGCACATAAAAGATGGCGTCAGGCACGTTGGGCAACGCCAGATGGACGATCTCTTTGCGTTTCCTTTCCGAGGGACGGCCGGGGGTCTTCAGCAGGCGTCGCGCCCGGTAGTAATAAGCCAGGCTGATGTAGACAATGCCTGCCACATTGATGAGTATGGCGGAAAGGGCGTTGAGGCGATGGATCGCCCAGAAGGCGCCCAGCAGGGCCAGGCCGCCCAGGCTGGAGACAATCTGCGCCCGGTACCAGGAACCGCGATCGCGGCGTACGATAAGCACCGCGCCATAAGCTCCGACCACGCGCGCGCACCAGGAGGCGACCAGCAGAATGGCGATCATGCCCGCCACCACCTGCCAGCTCCAGTGCTGGTGGTGGACCAGCAGCGGGAAGAAAACGATGGTTAGCGGGGCAACCAGTAAAAACAGCCAGTGAGCCAACTGCCGAAGAGAGGCAACGTAGTCAGCAATCAAATCAAGATCGTCGATGCGCTCGCCGATAAGGGGAAGTAACGCCCCGGAAAAGCCTATATCCATGAGCAGCGTTAGCGCGGCCAATACGCTGAAGACCACGGAGTACTTCGCATAATCGGGAATGGGCAGCAGGCGGACGCAAAGAAAACCATAAAGGAGGTTGCCCGCCAGCGCGATCCCTTGCGAAACGAAGAGCTCGGCGACGCGGCGCAGCTTGGGCGCCAAAAACGCTTTCCAGGATTGCAATCGGCTCATGAGCAGTGGCTGGCGCATAGCATTGCGACGTACAGACTAAGCCTGACCGGGCTTGCGCAGAATCGCGACCATTTGGCAATGCAGCTTGTCGCAAAGTATGCGCGGCAGCTTGCGGGTAGCCTGCTCGATGCCCATTACGAGAGACTCTGGAAGTAACGGCAAAAGATGCCCGAGTTTGACATGTCCGCTCGTCAAAGGATTAGTCAGCACAGCGATGTGTTCAACATAGAGCCCCGCGCGGTCGGCCAGGGTCTGGATTTCATCGCGATAAAGCAGAAAGATGTGGCCATCAGAGTTGGGCTTGAACTGCACCGACTCGAAGACTGACGGATCGGGGCAGTCTGAAAAGCGAGGAAGAGCGAAGCGAAAATATGCCCCATTGGGAGTTGTAATAAACAGCCTGCCGCCCGGCTTAGTGACTCGTGCTAGGCCGGCAAGAAACTCATCCGGATGCGCGACGTGCTCAATGACCTCCAGGGCGAGAACAGCATCGAAGCGGTTTTCCCATTCCCTGGCGATCTCAAAGATGTTGCCGGGCGCGTACTCAACCTGGCCCCACTCGTGCTTTTGCTGCACCATGCCGGCTAGGTCCGAGCGGAGGTCGTTCCAGGTCAGCCGATACCCCATTTCGGCGAGCGGGAGGGTGAAATTACCGCCGCCCGCAGCCACATCCAAAATCTCGCTCCCAACCGCAACTAGCTGTTCGACACTGCGGATTGCCCAACCGCGGCGGATACGGTACTGATAAAAGTAGCCCAGGTTGCTGCGAGATCCCCAAAGCTCGATCTCGTCATAGATGTAAGTCAACTTCCACGACTCGGGCCAGTTTTCATTAAAAGTAAGGCGAAGCATTCTTTTTTCTCCAACCTCCCCCAATGTCCCGTAATTGTTTAGCGTGAAATCGCCGTTGTTATCAACATGCTGCGCTGCGCGTTGTGCGCAAACGGCCAGGTTCCCGATGGGACAAAGTCGGCAGAAATCGCAAAAACATTGGAAGTCCGCTGTCGTTGCGATGAGTAAAGACCAAAATCAGGCTAAACAATGACAATGCATTTTCCGCCTGCTATTCGATTGCGGCGTAATGGGCCATTGGAGCGCCTATAGCCCAGGTAACTGGACACAGGATGCGGGCCGGGGCCGGTTGTGCAATCAATTTGCGTTACCATTCTTCTCATGCGGCCTACAGTGATTCTTCTCAGCTTCAACTCGGAGGATACGCTGGGCGCGACGCTCGCCAGCGCGCGGCGCGTCTCAGACGAGATTTTCGTGGTCGATTCCTTCAGCCAGGACGGAACCGTGGAGTTGGCGCGCTCGCTGGGCGCGACCGTGGTTCAGCATCCCTTCGAAGATTACGGGGCGCAACGCAACTGGGCGATTGACAATCTGCCCATTACCCGGCCCTGGCAGTTGCATTTGGACGCTGACGAATGGATGAACGATGAGCTGGTAGAAGCCATGCTGGCATTGCCGGATGAGCCGCGCCATTGCGGTTATT
>JAJYZC010000097.1 GCA_021800255.1 Acidobacteriota bacterium | reverse complement strand
GATTTCCCCGCTGGCCGCGACGAACCGGCGCATCCCTTCCAAATCCAACTTCTCTGCTTGATGCACGCTGACGTTCACTTCCCAGCATGACTAACCCTTCAGGCTCATCTTGTATTGGAAAAGAGTCGCCCTGGCTCTTACCTGCCCTCTTACGTGTATACTATAGATTCGGCAGGCCGCCGAGGTGCGCATCTGTACGCCTTCGGTGGCGGGTTATGGCCGTTGAAGGCTCACGAATCCGGAGTAATACCATGGCACAGAGATGCGATATTTGCGGCAAGGGGCCGCAGTTTGGCAACAATATCTCCCACGCGCACAACGTCACCCGCCGCCGCTGGAACCCCAACTTGCAGGTCGTAAAGGCTCTGGTCAACGGCGCGCCCAAACGGCTGCGCGTGTGCGCAAGCTGCATCAAGAGCGGGAAGATCGCCAAGGCCTAAGCCGGGCTTCTCCGCACATCTGCTTGGAACTGAAATTCGTATTCTCGCAAACCCCGCACACTTCGGCGGGGTTTTTATTGCGAGCAGCCTCATTTTTCCGGCCGGACAAAGGTCAGCGAAGCCGAGTTGATGCAATAGCGCAGTCCCGCCGGCCGTGGACCGTCGGGAAAGACATGGCCCAGGTGGCCGCCGCAGCGGGCGCAGGTCACCTCCACGCGCCGCATCCCAAAGCTGAGATCCACGTGCTCCTCGACGGCTTTTGCATCGGCGGGAATCATGAAACTCGGCCAGCCGCAGCCGGAGTCAAATTTGGCTCCGCTCAAGAAGAGCAGTGCGCCGCACCCGGCGCAGTGGTAGTTGCCGGTTTCGTGGTTCTCGGTCAGTGCGCCGGTGAACGGCCGCTCGGTGCCCTTCTCGCGTAGTACGCGATACTGCTCGGCAGTGAGCAGCGCGCGCCATTCAGCCTCGCTGCGCACGATTTTTCCGGGTGTTTCGGCCAACGCCGCCTCCTGGGGATATGGACGGAACCTTCAGCGGACGCCGGCCGAATGCGCCGGGCAACGGCGCCCCATTCGCAGCCCCGTCTCAGACCTCCGCTACGACCTCAATCTCAATCAGCGCGTTCTTGGGCAGCCGCGAGACCTCGACAGTGGTACGCGCCGGTGGCCCTTCGCCATCCTGGCCCAGATAAGCATCATAAACAGCGTTCATGGCGGCGAAATCGTTCATGTCTTTCAGGAAGACAGTGGCCTTCGCCACCCGATCGAGGCTGCTGCCGCCCTCTTCCAGAATGGCCTTCAGGTTTTCGAAGACGCGCGTGGCCTGCTCGGCTATGCCGTTGCCAACCACATGCCCCGTCGCTGGGTCGAGCGCAATCTGCCCGGCGGTGAAGATCAGGTTGCCTACGCGCACACCCTGAGAATACGGCCCGATGGCAGCCGGAGCCCCATCCGTCGCGATCACTATCTTACTCATGGCTTGATTGTAACCGCCAAGCGGGCGGAGTCCGCCCGCTTGACTGGCTCACCAACCGCTTAGGCCAGGATTCGTCCTAATGCCAAACCGCCAGCACCCCGCCGCTGACCGCCATGGCTATCAGCCAATAGGCGGCATTGATGGCGAACAGGTTGGCGGACCGGCGCTCTTGAATATGCTGCGCGAACAGCGGCGGGGCCATGAATCCCAGCCAGCACACAATGCCAATGGAGAAGCCTGCCATAAAGGCATGCTTGGTCACCAGCAGCACGTTCGCCAGCGCGAAGGACAGAAGAAAGTTGGCGACGAAGGAGCAAACGAGGGCGAAGACCGCACCCTTCGGTTTCTCGCCTTCCTTGAAACCAACCCGGGCTCTCCACGACTTTTTGAAGAACACGCCGTACCAGAGCACTCCGATCACACACTGAATAACAGCCGCCACCACCACAGCCGCGTAGTTCAGATGAAAATTGGGCATCGTTAATCCTCCTCTTGTGGTACGAACCCTCGGCACTTGAACACGGAGGCGCGATGGAATTTGGGAACAGGCCACCCGCTGCCGTCGCAGAGCCGCGGCGGCCACATGGGGAGTCAGTGCAATCTCCACGCGCCCGCCTTACCCGCCGCAGTGCGTTCCTTGGCCCCGAAAGGCGAAGCAGAGCTACGCCTCCGTGATCCAAACGGCACTCCGGTAAGTCGAATGCAGTCTACAGGACAAAAACCTGCTTGCCCAGAGACTTCTTTGAGTCCCCCTGTGCAATTTCCGTCCCTTTCTTCCGTTTTTCTCTGCCGTCATAGTCCGCCCTGCCGGTTCCTGGCCCGCCGTTGCTTTGCAGAAGAGGAAGATTTATGCTTCTAGTTGTTGCGGCTCCCTTGCGTTGAGCAGGGGAGCTTGTCTTTTTGGCGTTGAATTGACTTTTGGGTTTTTCGTGGAGACAATTCCATGTCCCTCCAACCAGTAACAAGCGCAGCCGGCGCGGCCGGCGCCGTTCAGCCGATTCCGGTGGTTCTGAACGGGCGCGCGCTGGAACCCAACCGGCGCATCCCGCTGAACGTGGATTGGGTAGAGCAGGTGCGCGTGAATACCAGCGCGGTGGAGCGGCGCGCGGCCACGCATTGCGCCCGGCGCAGCATTAAGAAAGAAGAGCAGGCGGCATGGCTGCTGCGGGCCATCGCCTGCATGGACCTGACCACCCTCAGCGGCGACGACTCAGCCGAGCGCGTGCGGCGGCTGTGCGCCAAGGCGCGCAACCCTCTGCAGCGGCACATCGTCGAGGGCCTCGGCATTGAAGATCTGCACCTGACCGTGGGCGCCGTCTGCGTCTATCACGCCTTTGTTGAAACCGCTGTAAAGGCTCTCGAAGGGTCGGGCATTCCGGTAGCCGCGGTCTCGGCCGGCTTTCCCGCCGGGCTTTCGCCGCTGGCCGAGCGGGTGGAGGAGATTCACCGCTCCGTGGAAGCCGGCGCCTCTGAGATCGACATCGTGATTACCCGTGCGCATGTGTTTGGCGGCGAGTGGCAGGCCCTCTACGACGAGATCGCAGCCTTCAAGGAAGCGGCCGGCCCGGCGCATCTGAAGGCCATCCTGGGCACCGGCGACCTGATGACGCTGCGCAACGTGGCCCGCGCCAGTTGGGTGGCGATGATGGCGGGCGCGGACTTCATCAAGACCTCGACGGGCAAGGAGGCGGTGAACGCCACGCTGCCGGTCTCATTCACCATGGTGCGCGCCATCCGCGACTACGCCGAGCGTACGGGCATGGCGGTAGGCTTCAAACCGGCCGGAGGCATCCGCACGGCCAAACAGGCGCTGGATTGGCTGGCCATGATGAAAGACGAGCTGGGACGGCCGTGGCTGGAGCCGTCACTCTTTCGGTTCGGGGCCAGCGGAATGCTGGCCGACATCGAGCGCCAACTGGAGCATCATGTAACTGGGCGCTATTCGGCGGATTACCGGCATCCCATCGCGTAATTCGCAACTGGTGTGCCCCAGGCAAATGGGGTGGCCCAGGTCCCCGATTTCGGGACCTGGGAAAGGGCAGGCTGGCGGAAGGTTGGGAAGGAGACGCTCTTGAGCATTGCGGAAAAGTTCTACACCATGGAGTACGGCGCCGCGCCGGAGGATCCCAAAGAGGCTGTGCAATGGCTCGAACGCCATCATCGCCGCTTCCAGGAGTTCATCGGCGGCGCCTGGGTGAAGCCGGCCAGCGGCGAGTACATGACCACCAGCGATCCTTCCACTGGCGACATCATCGCCGAGGTTGCCAAGGGCAATGCGGAGGATGCGGAGGCTGCCGTGGCCGCCGCACGCAAGGCCCTCCCCGCCTGGCAGGCGCTCAGCGGCCACGAGCGGGCGCGCTATCTCTACGCCCTGGCGCGGCAGGTGCAGAAGTACTCGCGCCGCCTGGCCGTGCTGGAGACGATGAATAACGGCAAGCCCATCCGCGAGAGCCGCGACATCGACATTCCTCTGGTGGCGCGGCACTTTTATCATCACGCCGGCTGGGCGCAGTTGCTCGAACAGGAGTTTCCGAACTACACCGCTTGCGGCGTGGTGGGCCAGGTCATTCCCTGGAACTTTCCGCTCTTGATGTTCGCCTGGAAGGTGGCTCCGGCGCTGGCCGCCGGCAACACGGTGGTCATCAAGCCGGCCCGGTATACCCCCTTGACGGCTCTGGCCTTCGCCGAGCTGGCTATGGAGGCGGGACTGCCCGCCGGCGTGCTCAATGTGCTCACCTGCGACGCGCGCACCGGCCAGGCGCTCATCGAGCATCCCGGCATCGACAAGATCGCCTTCACCGGCTCCACGGAGGTGGGCCGCACCATCCGCAAAGCCACCGCGCAATCCCACAAAAAGCTTTCCCTCGAGCTGGGCGGCAAATCGCCGGTGGTGGTCTTCGACGACGCCGACATCGACTCCGCGGTTGAAGGCATCGTGGATGCCATCTGGTTCAACCAGGGCCAGGTCTGCTGCGCCGGCTCGCGTCTGCTGGTGCAGGAGCGCGTGGCGGAGACGTTCTATGCGCGGGTGCGCGCACGCATGGAAACCCTGCGTGTCGGCCATCCCCTGGACAAGGGAATCGACATCGGCGCCATCGTTTCGCCCGTGCAGCTTGAAACCATCCGCAGCATGGTGGATGCCGGCGTGGCCGAGGGCGCGCGCTGCTGGCAGCCGAGCAATCCTTTTGCGGGACCGCTGCCGGAAAAGGGCTGCTACTTTCCGCCCACCCTGCTCACAGACGTGCATCCGGCGGCCACCATCGTGCAAGAGGAGATATTCGGCCCGGTGCTGGTCAGCATGACCTTCCGCACCCCCGCCGAGGCCGTGGAGCTGGCCAACAATACCATCTACGGCCTGGCCGCGACCGTCTGGAGCGAGAACATCAATGTCGCCCTCGACCTGGCCTCGCAGATGAAGGCCGGCGTGGTGTGGGTGAATTCGACCAATCAGTTCGATGCTGCCTGCGGCTTCGGCGGCTATCGCGAGTCGGGCTACGGCCGCGAGGGCGGGCGCGAGGGGATGCTCGAATACCTGACGCCCAAGTGGCTGCACACGCTGCCGCCGGCGCGCGCCAAGGCGAACCGTATCCAGACTCCGGACGAGGAGGAAGGCTTCACGCCTGCCGGTTCCGCCATCGACCGCACCGTCAAGCAGTACATCGGCGGCAAGCAGGCGCGGCCTGACTCCGGCTATTCCTTCCCTGTGTACGGGCGCGAGGGGCAGTTGCTCGGCGAGGCGCCGCTGGGCAACCGCAAAGACATTCGCAATGCGGTGGAAGCGGCGCGCAAGGCCTCCGGCTGGGCGCGCACCAGCGCGCATAACCGCGCCCAGGTCGTCTATTACATCGCCGAAAACATGATTCAGCGCCGCGACGAGGTTTCGCGCCGGCTGGCCCGCGCCGTAGGCGAGGAACAGGCCGCGGTCGAAGTCGATCTCTCCATCCAGCGCCTCTTCAGCTACGCCGCCTGGGCCGACAAGTACGAGGGCGTGGTCCACCATCCGCCGG
>JAJYZC010000096.1 GCA_021800255.1 Acidobacteriota bacterium | reverse complement strand
CGGGGAATGTTGAGGAGAGAGAATCGTGGGCCTGTGCTTAAGCACAGGCCCTTGTGTTTTTATGGCGATTCTACAATTTCCGGGGAGTGTTGCCGGGCGTGTCAGCCGCCGCGAATGGCGTTTACTTTCCCCGCCACTTGACGGTTACGAAATCATGCAGAAAAGGTTCTAGCGGTAATCCTGCGCCGAGGGGTAATAGCCCGGCTTGGCGATGACTTCGAGGTTGGGGCGATCAACGCGCACATCGATCCTGCGGTACTTGCCGTCATAGATTGACTCATGGCTCAGGTAGCCCAACGTGTACTGATTGCGGGCCTCGCTGGCGATCAGGGTATAGCTCTTTTCAATGCCGTTGACCCCGCGCACCGTGTCCAAATCGCCTCCGGTGAGAGCCGTGTACTTATACAGGATGTTGTCGTACATGGTGAAGGGCAGGTGGAAGCGGTCCACAAAACCTTCCCCCCAGATATTGTCCCCCACCAGGGTGCCGTAGACCGCGATTTGGTTGGTTTGGCAGTATTGCACTACTTGCTTATAAGTGGCTTTGCTGCCATACTCCCTGCCGTCAGAGATGACGTAGATGATGCGGCGGTACTCGGGAGGCCGCGTCGACAGAGCTTTGGCGGCCGCCAGGATGGCGTCGTTCAGGGTGTGTATTTCCTTGGGGATGGTGATAAAGGTGTTGTCGCCGGCGGAACGCCCGGGCTGGATATTGGGATCGACACAGTTGCCATTCTGGTAGATGGGACAACCCGCCAGCGGGCCTGAGTTGAAAGGCACCGTGGGGTCAGTCCCGGCCGCCTGGGCCATGGAAAGCACCGCCGGCAAACGGGGACTCTGCCCGCCAGTGAAAGTCGTCAGCTCACTAGAGCCGTTGCTGTAAGTAAATACCGCGGCCTCGTCATAGGGAGTCAGCGCGTCCTGGATAGCGCCCAGCGAGGCATTCACCTGCGCCATGATGTTGGAGGGCAGACCCTGATCGATCACAAAGGCGATGGCCAGCGGAGCGGGATCGACGCTGAAAACCTTCAAAGGTTCCAGCGTATTGTTCTCGTAGACCTGAAAGTCCCTCCAGGTGAGGCCGGCAACCGGCCGCCCGTGCGAATCCTTGACGGTGACCGGAACCTGGACAAAGTTTACGTTGACGACAAATTGGGCGACCGCTCCCGAGCCTTCTACCGGGGGCGTGGTCTGCACCGAACTGGCCGGCTGGCTAGCGGGCGGAGGGGTAGCGGGCCGCGAAGCCGGCGCCTGCTGCGAGGATGAGGCTGAAGAAGACGAACTCGAGGCCGGCGCGGTCGCGCCTTGGCCGGGTGTAATGGGACCGGCTATGTCAGCCAGCGGCGGAGCGGCGCGGGGCGCGGGAGCATTGGGCACGGCGGATTTCTGTTGCCCCTCAGCCCTCATGGGTCCATACAAGCTGGCGCCGAAAAGCACAGCCGCCGCAATTGCGCACACCCCGTACGTCACGGATAATCCTTCCCGCCGGAGCCTCGTGTTGCAGCCCCGGCCCGACCGCAGCATATAGCGCACAGAACAGCAAAAGATCTGGAACACTCCTTCAGAGTATCAGACGCGCCAGGATTGCGCAGGTTGCCCGCACGCCCGGAAGAGTTTCGATTATGCTTTCATCAGGGCAAGGATTTCGTCTAATTGACGGGCATGCATATCAAATTGAGAGTCGCCGCAATGCTCCTCGGCCTGCCGTGGGTTGCCGCCGCGGGATGGGCGCAGCTTGAGCCTTCGCCGGACGCGGCTCCGGTAAGCAATGCTCCGGCCCCGCCCCCGCAAAAGCCGGTGGCCACCTTCAAAATGAATGTGAGCCTGGTCGATCTGTTTTTCACCGTCAAGAACAAGCACGGCGAGCTGATGCCGCACCTCGCCGAAAACGATTGCTCAGTCTCTGAAAACGGCGTGCCGCAAAAGCTGAAGAGCTTTGCAGCGGAAACTGACCTGCCCCTGACCCTGGGAGTCCTGCTGGACACCTCGGGCAGCCAGGTGGATGTGCTGCCGCTGGAACAGCAGGCCGGAAGCCAGTTCTTAAGACAAGTGCTGCGGCCCAAGGATGAGGCATTTCTGCTCTCGTTCGACGTGAACGTGAATTTGTTACAGGATTATACGAACGATGCCCAGGAACTCGCCCAGGCCATGAACAAGGCCCAGATCAACGATGCCGGCGGGGGCGGCTCCGCAGGCATTCCCGGCCTCGGCCAGGGGCCGGTTCCGGTGTATGGAACACCCAAGGGCACGCTCCTTTATGACGCGATCTACCAGGCCGCCTACGACAAGATGAGCGAGCAGGGCGGACGTAAGGCCATGATTATCCTCACCGATGGCGAGGACGAAGGCAGCGACCACACCCTTCAACAGGCGGTCAACGCGGCGCTCAAGAACAACGTGATGATCTACGTGATTCTGATCGCCGACCCCCATTTTTACGGCGGTTTTGGACTGGGCTATACGGGCTATTCCGCCGCGAAAAAGCTGTCTGACGAGACCGGAGGGCAGATGATCGACGTGGGCAACAACGGGCCAAAGCTGCGCGCGGCCTTTGCGGAGATCGAAGACGAGTTGCGCACGGAGTACTTGGCTACCTACACGTCCACCGACGCCAAAATGGACGGCACCTTCCGGAGCATCGCGGTCAATTGCGGGAAGGGAACGCATGTGCAGGTGAAAAAAGGCTATTACGCCCTGCCCTCACCCCTGCAATAGTGCGCCCCAGCGTCCGGATAGGAAGCGGCGGCAAACCACGGACTACGCCATGAAGTCTCTGAACGGCTCCGCAATCCCCCGCCGCGCCATCGCGTCGCGCCTGCTCTCCGGCTGCCAGCCCAGCGCCGTCTTCGCCGCCGTGCAATCGAAGTGCGCGCGCGCCGTGCGGCTCTCCCAGTCGCGGTAGGAGGGCAGCCGCCGCTCCGGGTGCCGCACCGCAACCTTGACCATCCACTTGAACAGATCGGTGAGATAGAAGCGCAGGATCGGCATGGCGTGGCGCTCGAGCCGCATTCCCCCGGCGCGGTCCAGTTCGTCGAGATACTCCTGCGCGCTCAGGCAGGGGTCTGCAACCAGGTTGAACGACCGTCCCTCGATGCCCGGCCGCTCCATGGCGGCCATCAGGCCGCGCGCCACGTCTTCCACCAGCACCAGCGGCAATTTGCTCGTCCCCGCGCCCCAGGTCTGGCAAATGGCTTCATGCCACCACATGCCTACGCCCCAATGGAACGGGCTGCCGCCCCGCCCGATCACAATCCCCGGCCGCACAATCACCAGCGGCAATCGGCGCTCGCGGTGCATCCGCAGCAGAAGCTCTTCTGAAGCCGCCTTGGCCCGCGCGTAAAGGTTCCGGCTTGCAATACGCGGATCGAGCGGAGTGGCCTCGGTGATCGTGCCCGCGCCGCGGCCGGCGTAGTAGGAATCGATGGTGCCCGCGTAGACGAACCGTTGCACGCCAGTTTCCAGCGCGCACTCGGCCACCTGGCGCGTGGTCTCGATCTCGAACCTACGGTAGTCTGTCCAGGTCTTCACGTTCGACCGCGCCAGATGCACGACGCACTCCACGCCTTCCATGGCGCGCACCAGATCCTCGCGCCGCATCAGGTCGCCGGTCCGGCAGTCCACCTGCGCGTACATCGCTTCCGGAAGGCTGGCCGCGCTCCGCACCAGCAGGCGCACACCGCGGCCCGCCGCGATGAGCTGCCGCACCAGTTCCTTGCCGATAAAGCCGGTTCCGCCCAGCACCAAAATGCGCGGTTCAATGCGCGCTTCGACGCGCGCTTCGACGCGCGGTTCGACGCGCGGTTCCGCAGCCGTTTGCGGCGGCGCGGGCATCGGCTTAGGCGCAACCGTCTCCGGCAGCTTGGCCCGCGCGCCGATCTGCGCGCAGACGCGGATTACCCGCGCCCCAAAAAGCCCGTCCACGCGCTCATCCAAATCTCCCGCGGCGTAAAACGCATCCATGGCCCGCGCAATGCTCTCTCCATACGCGGTGCCGCGCTTCTCCAGGTGCATTTTGGAGAGAACGTACCTGGCGAGGGTCCGGCGCGCATGCTGTTTCAGGCTCTTGGCCTGCTCGGCCACCATTTTGTAGTTCTCAAAGTCCGGATCGCTGGCGTGGTAGCGCGCCAGCGTGTAGGTATTGCGCTCCAGGTCCGCCGTGGCCGCGGCCAGTGAGCCGCGCACGTGCAGGTTGTATTCGCCGAATCCCGGAACGAACGAGAAGCGCAGTTCAACTGTGGTATGGCTCTTCATGGCGCTCACCTGCCAGCGGCGATAAAACCTGCGGCCTGTGGGCAGCTCCACCGCGTCACCCGCGCGCGCTTCCAATTCCTCCGGCTCGCCTGCCAGGTCCAGCATCTGCCCCACCAGGTGCGAGCCGGTTTCGAGCATGATGTTGCGCGGGTCGCGCAGCATCCAGATGTCGAAGGGTCCGTGCGCGGCCTGCGGCAAAAAGCGGTTCCATGTGATCGTGATCTGGTCGATGCGGCCCAGAAGGCCGCTGTGCAGGTCGCGCCGCAGCCGCTCGTAGGGCTCGGAAAAGAGAAAGTTGTGTCCCACGCCCAGGCGCACGCCGCGCTCCGCGGCCAGTCTCGCCAGCTCCTCGCAGTCGGCCGCGCGGTCGCACATGGGCTTTTCCAGAAACGCGCCTGCGCCGGCTTCGATCACCGCGCGCGCCGCCTCAAAGTGCCTGTCTGGCGGCGCCAGGATGTGTACCGCGTCCAGTTTTTCCGCGCCCAGCATCGCATCCAACGATCCATAGGCGCGCGCCACGCCAAACTTTGCGCAGAGCGCCTCAGCCCGCGACAGGGCAGGGTCGCACACCGCAACCAGCTCCACCCCGGACACCGAGGCCAGACACTTCGCGTGCCAGTCGGCAATGTAGCCCGCGCCAGCGAGCGCCACGCGCCGCCTGCGCGTACCTGCTGCCGCCGGTCGGTCGTTTGCGCCGTTCATGAACTCCCCTTGTGCTCGATGATTTTCATCGCCCGGCCGCGGTTCTGGCGCCAATGGTATTCGAGCAGCCCCTGCAAAGCCGGAAAGCGCGAGATCACCGTAAAGCAGGCGTAGATCCACGCCTCGCCCGCCCCCCAGCCGCGCCTGCGGCAGCCGCGCGCGATGTGCGCCAGTTGCAGCGCGTAGAGGCAGAGCATCGCCGCCAGCGAAAGGCCGCGCGTAAAGGGCGCCAGAACCAGCGCGGCGCCCGGCAGCGCCAGCCCCCAGATCAAAATCCGCCGCCGGTCGCGCACAAAGTAGCGGTCCTCTCCGCCGCCGTGCAGCGCCGCCACCTGCGCATACGCATGGCCTGCGCGCCGCGTCCGGCGCCACCACTGGCTGAAGCGCTCAATCGCCGCGTCGTGCCGGGCCATGGGCGTATCCAGCATCAGAATCTTCCATCCCCGCCGCCGCACACGCACGCAGAACTCGTCGTCTTCGGCGGCGATCACGTCCGGCCGGAAGCCGCCTGCCGCGCGGAAGGCCGCAGCACGCACCATCGCGATGCCGCCGCATGCCGCGATCTCGCCCGGCGTCTGCCGCCACTCCAGGTCGCACAGCCGGTTGTAGACGCTCGCTTGCGGCCGTTTCTCGCGCAGATGCCCGCGCACCACGCCCACCT
>JAJYZC010000095.1 GCA_021800255.1 Acidobacteriota bacterium | reverse complement strand
TGCATCGCCAGCTCCTCTGCCACTCCAAAGCTCATTTATGCAGACACGGCTTCGGTTGGCGCACTGCAGGTCGATCCGTGGGGCAACATCTTTTTTGTCGACGGCGCAAACGGCTCGGGCGGTACGACGAACCTGAATGAACTGCCTCTCAAGTCCGGTGCATATCCCAGCACGCCCACCGTCATCTTGAGCTATAAAAACTCCGCAGGCTATAGCAACGGCATCAGCGGTCTGGCCATTTCCGGCGACGGAACCATCTATTTCAGCACCAACGCCGATGGCATCTTTGCAATTCCCAATTCGAGCTCAGGCGTGGACTTGAGCGGCACATACATAGTTACCACGCAGGGCGGTAAGGGCGTTGCCGTCGACTCCAAAGGCAACCTCTACGGCATTCCCTATAACAGCGGCGACGTCGTTTCGTTCATCCCTGTGGGTCATTTTTCGCTGGGCTCGGAGCCGGTGGGAACGGCGGCCGCGGCGGTCACCGCAACCATCTTTGACAGCAGCGCTTCGTGCTCTCCAACGGAGAATGTCGCCGTCAAGCAGTTCGGCGTGACCAGCACCGATTTCACGGCCACAGCCGGCTCAACATGTACGACTGCCTATAGCGGCACGAACGGCACGTTCTCCGCCGGTCCGATGACCGCCGCAGCGTTTTCGTCGTATCCAGTAACCTTGAACTTCACGCCCACGGCGGCAGGTGAGCGCGGAGCGGTGCTGGTCGTAGCAGACGGAACCGTCAGCGGAGCTACGGCTCTGACGGGAGTTGGCCAAGCCGCGATGGCCAACGTCGATCCCGGCGTCTCAACGATGTACACGACCGGACTCGGCAGCCCGATGTCCGTGGTAGCCGATGCCGCCGGCAATGTGTTTGTGGCCGATAGCTCCGTAGCAGGCGCGATCCTCGAGTTTCCCGCGGGATCGACCTCGACCACCACGCCGACCCAGATCAGCTTGGGCAGTGCAAACAGTTCTTTTGAGCCAACGTCGTTGACCTTTGACCTCAACGACGATTTGTTCATCGGCGGCAGCGTCTCCGGCGTTGGCAGCGTAATCGGGATTCTCAACGCCAACACGACCGCAAGCCCAGGATTTGTACCCGGCACGCCGCAGACCATCGTCAGCGCTTCCACCGCCTTCGGCGGCACGGCGCTGATGAACGCGGCTGCGCTGGCCGTGGGGCCGAACGGCACGCTCTACATCTCCGACACAGGCAATAAGCGCGTCGTCTACTTCAACCTCGCCACCGGACAAGCCGGAGTGACGCTGGCTCAAGGGGCCATCGAAGGGCTAACCTCGCCGGTCGGCCTGGAAAGCCCCAAGGGGATTGCCGTGGATTCCTCCGGCAACCTGTATATCGCTGATTCCAGCCTGAACGTGATCTTCATCGTCTCCAGCAGCGGCATGGTCACGACCGTCGCGCCTCCCAGCACTGTGACTGCGGCCACCGGCGTAGCGGTGGATGCCTCCGGCAGCCTGATCGTCGCCGACGGCGGGAGCGCCAACATCGTCCGCATTCCTAACATAAGCGGAACCCTGACTGTTTCTCAGGCGGTCACCATCGAAGCCGTTGTTTCGCCGCAAACGAACAGCTCGCTGTGGATGGACCTGCAGGGCGACCTGTACGTGGCCAGCGCCGCGGGCAAGTCGGCCAACGTGATCCTACGTAATGAAATCTCCGGCGCCTCCATCAACCTCGGCTCCGTGGCCAACGGCTCCAGCGGCTCCGGCCCGGTGTATACAGAGAACGCCGGCAATGAGACGGCGACGCTGGCGAGCACCGACGTGACCGAACCCACCAACACATGGTTCACCCTGGCGCCGGCAACGACGAACGGCTGCACGGGAGGTACGACCGGAAATCCGGGGCAAATGTGCGCTTTCACGGCCCAGTTCGCCCCGCCGGCAGGTACCACGGCCGGGCCCTATAGCGGAACGGGGGCCATTATCCTCAGTACCCCGGCCGTTACCATCCCCGTCACCATCTCCGGCACGGCATCGACGTCGTCCCTTCAATCGCAGACCGTTACCTTCAGCCCGGCTCCGCCGGCTACGGGCTACGTAGGCCAGCAGGTCACGCTTACGGCTACGGCAAGTTCCGGGCTGACGCCAGTCACCCTCACCTCAACTACGACCAACACGTGCACGCTGTCCGGCGCCGATTCTCCGGCCGTGGTTACCTTCATTGCGGTCGGCGGCTGCTCCATCACAGCCAGCCAGGCGGGCGGCAGCGCCAGCGGAGTGTCTTACGGCCAGGCGACGGCGACGGCCAATATCACCGTCACCACCGCAACCCCAACCGGCGTGCCCTCGCTGCAGATGACCCAGTTCAATTGGCTCTATCCTTCAGGCGCCTTTACCGACACCGAGAATCCGACGGGCGGCAGCTTTGCCGTCACCCAGGATGGTGAGTTCGTGGTAGGCACCAGCTACGACAACACCGTCGACTTTATCAATGTAAAAACCGGCGCCTTGATGACGAATGGCACAAACGCTGCGGGCCCGGTGGCTGTCAGCGGTCCCGGCGGGATCACCATCGACAGCAATAACAATCTTTACATCTCACACCTCTACAACAACATCATCTACAAGCTGCCGTTCGTGAACGGCGCCTACGCAACGCTGACCGATGCCCCGTCAACCGCGCCGCCGGCCTGCCAGGGCGGCACCAAGGACACGGCGGAGTGCACCTTTGTCACCTACCCCTCCACCCCCGCGGCGCCGTCGCCGCAAAACGGCGGCCTGAAGGACATCGCCTTCGATCCCTCCGGCAACTTCTATATGGTTACGGAGCCAAGTGAGGCGGGTGTGGGCGAAAACTACATCTTCGAGTGCAACACGAAATGCCAGCCGGCCGGCACGGGAGTGCTGGTCTACTCGGACACGAATGGTGGAGTCAGTCAGATCGCCTTCGATCCGTGGGGCAATATGTTCTTCACCGACGCCAACTACCTGGTAAGCGGCTCAAACGACGTAAGCAGCTCGGGAGCTTCGAGTTCGAGCCTGTGGGAAATTCCTGCCTCGGCCTTGGCGGGGACACTGCCGGTTGCGAGCGCGACACTGTTGGAGACGTTCACCAACACCAAACCAGGGGGCTACGACGACATACTGGCCAGCGTTACGGTGAACCAAACCACCGGCACCATCTACGTTGGAACCCTGTACGACGGCATCTACGCCATTCCCAATACGCAAACGGGAGGTCCGGATATTGCGGATCAGTATGCCGTATCGAGCCAGAACGCTAAATCGCTCGCCTTAGACGCGGCAGGCAACATCTACCTCATGAACTATGGCAGCGGGACGGATATTGCCGGGAATGCTTTCAGCGGGACAGACGCCGCCGGAGAGCTGCTCATGGGCGACCTGACGGTGCCCAACGCCGTGTACGAAGGCCCGGTCTCCACAGGTTCCGCGGACCTAGTTGACAACGCCATCCCGTGCACCACGACCGCAGCCCTGACCTTTGTATCCACCAACTCTGACTTCGGCGCCTCAGCGGGATCAACCTGTTCATCGATCGGGATAGGCGACGCCACGGTGACGGGCGCGACCGGCAACACCTTGTCCGTGGCGCCAACGAACAGCACCTACGGCGCCACCATCACGTTCAACCCCTTGAACGTCGGCGCCCAGACCACAACCTTGAGCGTGACCGACACGGCCAACGGTGGCGAAGGCACTGCAACAGTAGCCAGCTTCGCCGCGACGACGCCGCAGACCCTCGCCCTGGTGGCGCCCGCCGAAGGCACCAACTATAACTATTCGGCTCCACCCAACCCACTCGTCATTCCGCTGGTCGCTTCCAACGGCGCGTCGAACTTCCCGGTCACCTTCAGCATTGACAAGTCCAGCAAGGGCGCCGGGACCATCTCCTCCACCACCGTGAACGGCTCTACCTCCACGGCCACGCTCACGGTGACGCAGGCCGGCACGATCGTGATTGACGCCAACGAGGCGGGCAGCCCCCCGCTGGTGAACGGTGTCTACTACAGTCCTGCGCCTCAGGAGCAAGTGACGGTCACCGTCAACCCGATCGCGCAGTCCCTCACCTTCGCGCCGATTTCGCCCACGACATACACCTACGCTCCGGCGCCGAATCAGGTGACGATCCCGCTGAGCGCCACCAACGGCGCCTCCGGTAATCAAGTCATCTTCACCGTCGACGCTAGCAGCACCGGCACAGGAACCATCTCCGGCGCCGCCTCCACGAGCACCACCTCCACGGCCATGCTCACGGTGACGCAGGCCGGCACGATCGTCATCGACGCTAACGAAGCGGCGAACGCAAACTACACGGCCGCGCCGCAGGTGCAGCAGACTATCACGGTCAACCCGGCGGCCCAGACTATCACCTTTACACCTCCCACGCAGCCCATTTACTTCATCGCGGCCTCGCCGGGAATTACGGGCGGCATCACGGTTCCGGTCTCGGCTACCGGCGGCGGATCGGATAATCCCATCGTCTTCACTGTGGATCCGTCATCTACTATGACGGGGAGCTTTAGCGCGAGCACGGTCGCCTCAGGCACCTCCACTTCCACAGCCACGCTCACCATTCCCATTCAGAAGAGCGGCGCCACCTCAGGCACCATCGTGATTGACGCCACGCAGGCGGCGAGCACCGACTACTCGGCGGTGACTGTGACGCCTCTGGGAACGCTCAACATCCTCCCGCCGCTGGCCACGCAAATCATCACCTGGGTCAATCCGGGAACGCAGGTGGTCGGCACGCCGCTGACTCTGACGGCGACGGCCAGCTCCGCCTTGCCCATCCAGTACAGCTCCTCGACCACAACGGTCTGCACGGTGTCAGGCGATACGGCAACCTTCCTGACCGCTGGCACCTGCACCATCACCGCCGCACAGCCCGGCAACGCTACCACCTGGGCCGCAGCGGCGCCGGTTACTGCGACCTTCACGGTGAATCCAAAGGGCACAGTTCCGGCCATGACCCTCAACATCTCGATCCCGTCACTGACCATGATTCAGGGAACCGTGGGCACGACGCAGTTGACCGTCTCCTCTGTGAACAACTTCGCCGGCCAGGTAACCTTCACGTGCAGCGGTTTGCCCTCAGGCTATACCTGCACCTTCAACCCCAACCCGCTCACGGTTCCGCAAGGAGTGGCGGAGACTACCACACTCTCCATCAATGGCCCGTCGAGCGCCGCGCTGCACCACGACGGCCGTAGGCCGCTGATCCCCATGACGAGTCTGGCGCTCGCGCTGTGCTTCTTCCTGGGCTTCAGAAAGCGCGACCGCTTGCACCTGCTCCTGCTGGCGCTGGTCTTCTTTGCAGGCCTGGGCCTGTTCTCCGGCTGCGGCGGTTCCAGCTCAACAACTACTGGGTCCTCGACATCAACCGTTACCATCACTGCGACCTCAGGGAGCATGCAACAATCTGCGCAAATGACCCTGATTGTCGAACAGTAGGCAACCTCATCAACCGGCACAACTTTCGGGCCTCTCCAGAACGCTCTGGAGAGGCCCGTTGTTTATGCTGGCGCAGCTTGCGCTGATCTGGATCGCCCGCCCGCAGACGGCCTCGATCCAGCGATGCATTCCCCGCAGGATTCATGCTCCAGGGAAAAGACCTCCTGCCGGAAAAACCCACGCAACCGGGGGGGGGCTCAATGCGGCCTCTGACGCTGGCCATGCTGCGAACCTTCCCGCGGCCGCGGCGGGAAAGCTCAATGCCGTTGTCCGGCTCGAGCAGGCGCAACGGGCGAACCATGAGGGCGGGCAGGGCAAACGCATCTTAAACGCTATATGCAGAGCGGGATAGAGAGGTTGAGATGGGGACATGGAGAGTCCCCTGAAGTACTTTGCCGAGATGAAAGACCCGCGTGTGGAGCGAACGCGGGAGC
>JAJYZC010000052.1 GCA_021800255.1 Acidobacteriota bacterium | reverse complement strand
CCGCCGTGGGTGCTGAGGATCAAAAATTCCGGGTCGAGCAGCCGATTGGGGTTCCAGCCCATGCCGGCGTTCTGGGTCAGACCGAAGAGATTTCCCGAGGGCTCGGTAAGAAGCATCTGCGCAGAGAGCGGCAGCCGCCCCGAGGGCCCGGGCGCGTGGGTGGAAACATGCAGAAGCTCCGGGTCGCCCGTCTCCAATATCGAAGTGAGATGGATGGTTGCGATGGGATGCCCTTTCGCTTGCAAGGAATGTAGGCGCGCTCTTTCGCTGCAATCGCAAGACGATTGTACCGGATGAGCTTGCGGCGTTCGCATGTGAATCGTGCCGCGTTTCCCCAATTTCCTTTGCATGGAGCCAAGGCGAGGGTCACGGCGGAAGGCGCGTTTCTAAAGCCGGCGCCGCAGAGGCTGCCCACACGTTCGCCCCGCGCCAAGAGAGCCGGCGCCGTTCGACCTTAGTAACGCTGCCGGCGAATGGTATAACGTTGAAATGCCTGACGAAGCCGTCATAGGCCAGCCTGAGCAAAGTGCTGCGCAAGGGGAGGGTACGCGCCGCCGCTGGGCCTATCTGCTGCCTCTGGTCTTTATCACCTATAGCCTGGCGTATCTCGATCGCGCGAATTATGGATTTGGCGCCGCTGCCGGACTGGCGGCCACGCTGCACATCTCCGGATCGCAGAACGCTTTGCTTGGCTCTCTCTTCTTCCTGGGCTACTTTCTGTTCCAAATACCGGGTGCATCCTATGCGCACCGCCGCAGCGCCACGCGGCTGGTGTTCTTTGCCCTATTGGCGTGGGGCGCGCTGGCAAGTTTGACCGGCGTGATCCGGCTCTTCTGGCTGCTGGCCCTCGACCGGACGCTGCTGGGCGTGGCGGAGAGCGTGATTTTCCCCGCCATGCTGATTCTGCTGTCGAGTTGGTTTACCCGTTCAGAGCGGTCGCGCGCCAACGCCATTCTCATTCTTGGCAATCCCGTTACGGTTACCTGGATGTCGGCGGTGACCGGATACATCATCAAGGCCGCCGGCTGGCAGTGGGCGTTTATTATCGAAGGCGTTCCTTCGGTCGTTTGGGCTTTTGTCTGGATCGCGGTGGTTCACGACCACCCCTGGCAGGCAAAATGGCTGAACAAGCCGAGCCAGGATTGGATTGAGCTCGAGCTGGAGCGCGAGCAGGAATCGCTGCCGCATATGAAAAACCTGCTTGCGGCCCTGCGTATTCCCGCCGTGATTTTGCTCTGCGCGCAGTTTCTAACCTGGAGCATCGGAGTTTACGGGCTGGTGCTGTGGCTGCCTACGATGATCCGGGCGGGGTCGAAACAAGGGATCGGAAGGGTGGGTTTGCTCACCGCCGTTCCTTATCTGCTGGCCGTCATTCTGATGGTGCTGGTGGCCTACTTTTCCGACCGCGCGCTCGAGCGCGAGCGCTTCGTAGCTCCGTTCCTGATACTTGCCGGGGTGGCGTTTTTCAGTTCCTATTTGGCGACCGGCACGAGCTTCTGGCTCTCCTACGTGTGCTTGATCGTCGCCTGCGCCGGCATGTACGCTCCCTACGGCCCCTTCTGGGCCATCATGCCGGAGATGATGCCCAAGAACGTGTCCGGCGAAGTGATGGCGCTCGTGAACAGCTTCGGAGCGATGGGCGGGTTTATCGGCGCTTATGGGGTGGGCCTGCTGCAGGCGAAAACCGGAAGTGCGCGCGCGGGCATTTTTCTAATGTCGGTGGCGCTGCTGCTCTCCGGAATTCTCACCCTCTGCCTGCCGAAGCCTAAGAAGCATCCGCAACCTCAGCGCGCGTGAATTTGCCGTTCACCAGGCGCCAGATGCCGAGCGGATTGCTGTCCTTGAGGGCCTCGGGCAGGGCCGCCTGGGGAAAGTTCTGGTAGCAGACCGGGCGCACGTAGCGGTAGATGGCCAGCGTGCCGACGGAGGTAAACCGGTTGTCGCTGGTGGCCGGATAGGGCCCGCCGTGCACCATGGCGTGGCAGACCTCGACGCCGGTTGGGAAGCCGTTGACGATCAGCCTTCCCGCTTTGCGCTCCAGGACGCTCACCAGACCCGCGAACTGGGCGATGTCGGCTTCGGTGCCGTGGAGGGTCGCGGTCAGTTGCCCCTCCAGACCGCGCGCCAGCGCCATCAGCTCCTCGATATTTTCGTAGCGGATGACGAGCGTGGTGGGCCCGAATATCTCGCCGGCTAGATGGGGGTTGCGCACCAGATCGCTGCCGTTGACCTGAAAGACGATGGGGACGGCGTAGGTATCGGCGACTGTATCGGGCGCCTCGGCGGCCGCTACTGTCTCCACACCGCTCGCGCCTTGGCGCTGCGCCACTCCCTCGCGGTAGCTTCTGGAGATTCCCGGCGTGAGCATGGGAGGAATGGCGGCGCGTTGCACGTGGCCTTTCAGTTCTTCCACCAGGGCGCCGGCATGTTCATTGCGGGGCAGAAAGACCATTCCCGGTTTGGTGCAGAACTGCCCCACGCCCAGGGTGAATGACCCAAAAAGCCCCTTGGCGATCTCGGCGCTGCGCGTGCGCAGAGCCTCGGGCAGCACGAAGACAGGGTTCACGCTGCTCATCTCCGTAAAGCAGGGGATGGGCTCGGGGCGCGCCGCGCAAAGGTCCATCAACTGCCTGCCGGCGGTCCGCGATCCGGTGAAGCCGACGCCCTTTACCTTGGGATGCTTGACCAGCGCCGTGCCCAGTTGCGTGCCCGGCCCGAAGATGATTGCGAAGACGCCCGGCGGCAAACCGCACTCGCGCACGCTGCGGCAGACCACCTGGCCGGCCATCTCAGACGTGGCCGGATGCGCCGAATGCGCCTTGACGATCACGGGATTGCCGGCTGCGAGCGCGGAGGCGGTATCGCCGCCGGCCACGGAGAAGGCAAGCGGAAAATTGCTGGAGCCAAAGACCGCAATGGGGCCGATGGGGTGCAGCATGGAGCGAATGTCGGCCCTGGGCAGCGGTTGGCGGTCCGGCTGGGCGGGATCGATGCGCGCATCCACCCACGACCCTTCTTCCGCCACTTCGGCAAAGAGGCGCAGTTGATTTACCGTCCGCGCCAGCTCGCCCTTCAGACGAGCCTCTCCGAGCGCGGTTTCCAGGTTCACCTGCTCAACCAGTTCGGCGGCGATGGACTCCAGACCCGTGGCGATGTGGCGGAGAAAGCGCGCTCTTTCTTTGCCCGGCAGCTTGCCATAAGTAGCAAACGCCTCCTCGGCCAGACCGGCGGCAAGTTCGAGGTCCTGAACGGATGCGTAATGGTACGCGGGGCTCAATCGAGCGCCCGTGCTGGGGTCTGTGCTGTTAAAGGCCGTGCCGTTTCCCTGGCGCGGCTCGCCCTGAATCAAAGAGTATCCATGTAGCACGTTCACCACCGTAAAAGTGCATTAGGCAGTAAAAAAACAGAGCCTGAATAACTTTGAATTTTACTACCTCGATTCTCCGGCGCCTTCCGGAGCTAAAGACAGTCTCAGCGCCCCATTCTCGATTGCGCGAGATGCGCGTTGCTCTCCTTTCGCGCCGTGTTTGGCGCGAAAATCGCAGGCCCTGCGTCCGTCCTATTCCTGGCGGCTCCTCGCCCCGGTCGTCAATCGGCCCAAAATAAACTCCTGCATGACCCCGGCGGCCATGCGGCCGCCGCTGGTGATCGCCGCGTTCTGGAACAACATGCCGGCGCCCCGGTCGGCTGCCGGATAGTACGCCTCTGAGATCGCGCCCGCGCTCAGATCGCCGCCCACGCTCGAGAAGTTGGGCTGCCACCGCCCGTCGTCCCCGCGGGCGATGAACGGGGCGGAAAGCGCATGAAATATCCGCGACCGCGTCGTGCCCGTGCCTTGATAGAAGTAGCGCGGATCCTGGCGCAGCAGCGAAGGCAGAATCGCGCCGCCGATCATGATGTCAGTAAACCCCGTAGTGAGGTTCGCGCCCAGGCGCTTTCCGTAACCTTCGGCGCCCTGGCCGTAGTCGGGCGTGTCCCCTGCCTGGTCCATCCCGGAAAGCAGAGCCACTCCCGCCAAGGTGACCGGATCGGTTCCGGCCCGCAAAGCCATCGCAAATTTCAGCCTGGCCGTGAGCGGCGCAGGGTCGTGATTGTAGGCGACGTAAAAATTGGGCACAATCCCCAGAACGCGCTGCTTCTCCTCCACACGCACCTGCTGGACGGCAAGAGCCTCAGAGGAAGCGGACACAGTGACGGAGGTCGATCCTCCGGAGAACTGGACCGCGATGCCGGAAAGGAACATGATCTGGCCTGGTTGCAAGGTGACCGCAGAAGATTTCCAGGGCACCAATCCATTGCCGCTGATGGTGACGTAGTAAGGACCTCCAGGGTTGAGGTTGGTAAAGTCGAAGGCCCCATTACTGTCTGCCGGCAGCGTGCGCTCGGCGCCGGCTGCAGGCCCTATCAGCGTGACGCTGGCGCCAGGAACAATATCCCCACCGGCGTCCATCACCGTGCCGCTGATACTTGCTGTCTGCGGCGCGGGCGCGTCCACCTGCGCGATAACTGGCGCAGCCAGCCCCATCAACATGATGAGAACGAGAAACTTCCGTATGAGATCACGCGGACTCAAAACCAGCGTTGACGCAATTGGCGCCATAACTTCGCCTCCGGAAACGCCCGGCCGGACCAGCTATACGTTTCTCTATTTAGAGACACGAAGGGGAAGGTTCGTTACAAAATTTGCCGCAGAATCGCGGACCGCATCCGGCGGCGCAGGGCTGGATGGGCCATTTACAAGGGGCGCGAACGGCGTTCTACGTTCCCTACGGCAGCGGTGTCACCCGCAAGGCCGGCACGGGCGTCACGGTGACTCGCAGCAGCTCTCCATCGCTGTTGAAGGCCAGATCCCATTCCTTCGGGTGCTGCGGCGCCTCAACATCGTCAAACCGGATCACGGCGGAGCCGTCTGCGCCAACGTTCAACAAAGGGCTCATCGCCAGCGGGACGCCTGCCTTCGTGTTCTTCCCGGCTGGCTCCGGAAGCACTACTCGGGTTCCCGTCAACGCCGCATAGCATAACGCTGTCGTCAGCCAGGGCGCCTTTTTGCGCGGGTTCTCCCCGGCGCGGATCCAATTGAAGACGGAGATCGCCAAGCCGTTGGCCGGAGCAGGAGGAAACAGGGCGTAACTGCGCCGCAGAATGGGAAGAATGCGCGCCGCGTCTTCTGTGTTGCGCGGCACGGCCGCAGAAAATTCACTCACATCGCCTGCGCCGTTGTTGCGCGAAAACAAAAGCAGAACATGGTTGGGGAATACCGGGCAGACAATCTGCTGGTAAGTCCATCTCCCGTGATCGAGGTCGAAGCCCGCCAGCGCCGCGCTCTTCCGTATGGCCGGCATGGCGCCCGCGGCTGCCTGGCGGTCCGGCGCTGTCATCGAGTCCTCGGCCCGAAACGCGATCGACCCGGCCTGCACGGAAGGCGCATGGAGAGCGAAAGGCGCGCGGATTTCAGTCTCCGGAGGCGGAAACTTCACGATGCCCTTGTGCGCCTTTTGGCCGGCCGCTGGGGCGGAAGATGCGGAGATTGCGAGAATGGCCGTGAGCACGCACGAAGGCGGCAGGGGAAAACACCTAGAATGCATAACTGGCCCTAGATTATCACTGAACCGGAGACGGTCTGCGGACCGATTCTACGAACGGCGGCTTGTAGACTAGTCGCATGGTGAAGAGGATCGGCGTGCATCTGGGCACCGCGGGCGGGGTTTCAAACGCCGTGGAGCGGGCGCGGGAGATCGGCGCCAACACCCTGCAAATCTTCTCGTCGAGCCCGCGCATGTGGCGCGCGGCCAAAGTGGACCCTAAGCAAGCCGAGAGGGTGCGCGAACTGCGCGCCGCTCACGACGTGGGGCCGCTGGTCATTCACACGAGCTACCTGGTGAACGTGTGCAGCCAATCGCGCGAGGTGCGCGAAAAGAGCGTGGCCGCGTTTCGCGGCGAGATTGAACGCGCGCTGGCCCTGGGCGCGGAATACCTGGTGCTGCATCCAGGATCATGGAAGGGCCTGACGCGCGATGCGGGGCTGAAGCTGGCGGCGGATTCCATTGAGCGCGCTCTCGACGGGATGGCCTGGCAGGGAACTGGATTTCACATCTTGATTGAGAACACCGCGGGCGCGGAGTTTTCACTGGGCGGCAGCTTTGAGCAGGTGGCGGAGCTGGTCGCGCGGCTCAGGACCGCAGCGCCCGTGGCTGTCTGCCTTGACACCTGCCATACGCATGTGGCCGGCTACGACCTGGTGAGCGCTGCCGGCTATGAGGAGACGATGCGCCAAGCCGCCGCGACCGTCAGCTTCAACGCGGTCAAGCTCTGGCACTGCAACGACGCCAAGGCCACGCGCGGATCGAAGCTCGACCGTCACGAGCACATTGGGCAGGGAACGATGGGGATCGAACCATTCCGGCGGCTCTTGAACGACAAGCGCTTCGATCATGCGGCGTTCATCGCCGAAACGCCGGTGGATGAGCCCGGCGACGAGGAACGGAACGTGCGCCTGCTCAAGAGTCTGGTGCAACCAAACTGAGGCGCTTCTCCCGGCGCTGGCCGCTGAGTGTTTGTCTTGTACAGCAGGCTCTTCTGCGATGCCGGCTGCCAGCCCGAATGGATGCGCAGCCAGCGGCCGGCAAGCGGCGTCAAAGGCGTATAATTCCTGCGTTTTCGAGATCAAAAAAAGAGGACGGCTTACTGAAATGAGCAGACACGTAGCTGGCGTGCTTTACGTGGTGGCGATGGCGGCCGTTATCACTGGCGTAGATTTTGCGTTCTTCAGAAACCGATTCTGGGAGCGGCTGACAGTGAACATCGGCATTGTTATGGTGTTCGCGGCTTTCTACTTGAGGTTCCTCAAGCGTCCATGATCGCCACGAGCGGATGGCGCAGGCCAGAAATGTTCACCGGCTAGGAGTCTGGCCGCTTGATTTTGCACCCTCCCGTGCTTTCTCAGGTTCCCTTTGGGACCCGGGAAAGCACGGACTCGACGGAACGGACTTCAATGCGGTCAAAGACCGGGCCCGCCATCTATCCGTTGGCGCGCACCAGCAGGCAGGTGATGTTGTCGTGGCCGCCGGCTTTATTCCCCGCGCCCACCAGCCGTTCGCACAGTTGATTCAGGGGCAGATCGACGGACAGCAGCGACTCGATGAGAGAATCGGAGAGTTCGCGCGTGAGGCCGTCGGTGCAAAGCAGGAACAGATCGCCGGCCTCGGCTTCCAGCGCAAATACATCGGCCATCACCTGGCTCTGCGTGCCCAGCGCCCGGGTGATGACGTTCTTCAGCGGCGAGCGCGCGGCCTCGGCGCGGCTCATGCGGCCCATTTGAACCTGTTCTTCCACCAGCGAGTGGTCCTGCGTAATCTGTTCCAGCCGGCCGTTGCGCAGCCGGTAGCCGCGGCTATCGCCGATATTGACCATCCATGCGCGGCGTTCGTCTACGAGCAGGGCCACCAGCGTGGTGCCCATGCCGCTGAGCTTGCGATTGCGCTGGGAGCGGGAATAGATGGCGTGATTGGCGGCGCGAATGGCTTGCTCAGCCGCCTCCGGCAACGGAACCTCGGCGGAGCGGTGCGCGAGCTGCCGCATGAACTCGTTCACCGCCAGCGCGCTGGCTACTTCCCCGGCCGCCGCGCCGCCCATTCCGTCGCAAACCACGTAGATTCCGCGCTCGACAGACAGCGCGAAGGCGTCTTCGTTGGAGGGGCGTTTGCAGCCGCGGTCAGTAACCGCCGCAGCCGCGTAGTGGACGGCAGCCGTAGCCAATAAACCCTCCCCCGCACAGTTTACACAGGCCGCGCCCCTGCGCTGGCGAAAATGGCGGGCACTCAATGCGCCGGTTGGCCGTTCACAAAAGCTGGCGGCGCGGGCAATGGCGGCGGCGCAGGCAGCTCGTAGACTTCGATCGCGCCGCCGTTCAGCACCGCAACGCGCCGCCCGGAGGGGGAAATCGCCACGTTGCCGCCGCCGTCAAGCGCAGACTTGATGGGCAGTTGAAGAACCAAGTCGCCGTTGGCGGCGTCAAAGACGCGGACCAACTGGCCCCTGACGCTTTCAGAGCCGGGAGGATTGAAGGGGCCGGTCCCGGAGTCTGTGACCAGCGTCTCACGCGCGATCCGCAAGCCATTGGCCGCCAGCACCAGTTGCGGCCAAATGTCGGCTGCCGGCGTCAGATACTCCCAAAGAATGCGCCCGCCGGTGGTCATGGCCATCAAGCGGTCGCCGCCGGTATCGGAGCAGGCGGTTACCAGCATCTCGCCTGTGGAAACAAAATTCTCGCCAGGCGCGCAGGCGGATTGCACCTCGCCAATCACTCGGCTGCCGCCAGTGAAGTTGTTGAAGTTCAACGTCCACTCCGAGTCACTGCCGCGCAGCTCCTCCACGTATCCGGTGGAATTGATGGGCAGATGGATCAGCGAGCGGATCCGGCTCACCAGGATGATCTGGCTGGGATTGCGGTGCATAACCCGAAGGACGTATTGGGGCGGTGCGCTCGCATCTGTCGTCCCCGCGCTGCCCGCAGCCTTGGACGAGCCGGCTGCCGCGCCCGCCTTGTGCGCCTCCGCAACCGGCTCGCGCGAGTCGGTTACCATGAACTGCTGCGTCGGATCGAGCTCCAGCCAGAGCAGCGGTCCCGGAAACTGCAAGAAAGGCTTCAACGCCAGCGATGTGCCGCCCTCCAGCAAATTATCTTCGTTGCGCAGCAAAAAATGGCCGTTGTGGAGCATCCATAGATAGCGGTTGTAGTCGTGCACGGTCCACGCCGCCGCGGCCTCCACGGTTCCCGAAGGCAGCCCCAGCACTACGGCGCGAATCCGGCGCTCCTCACTGCTCGCGGCATCGCGGCGCAGCAAGGAGGGCACTTTGAAGGTGAACAGCAGCCGGTCCTCGCCCATGAAGTCCAGCGAAACTTGGGCGATGCGCATTCCCAAATAGACGGCGTTGGGCTGGCCAAATCCCAACGGCTCGACGGGAATGCTGTAAGCGGGCCGCGGAGCGAGTTTGCTGGAAAACTGGTCAGAAAGTGCGCGCTCTTTTACGGGCGGGTCCGCGGATTCGCGCGCCCTGCCGCTCTCCGCCCGCGCAATCGCGCCTGGCGTTGGCGGCGCGCCGGCCGCGGCCAGCCAAAGCCCCGCGCATAACCAAAGGCGCGATGCTCTCAGCCGCTTTGCCATCTCTTTGCGCTCCCGTTCAATTTTCGCCGATGGGGCGCGTTTTGAGCAGCGGTACTGCCGCCAGGCCTGTGTGCGACATTAAAGAAAGAATGGCAGCACATCCAGCCCTGGAGGGTCGCTTTCGGCTACTTGGTTATGGCGCCTGCGCCCTGGCCGGAACACTGTGGGGAACGGGCTTCTTCTTCGGCCGGATCGCGCTCGACGAGATGAACGTCCGCTCCATGGTGCTCTACCGCTTCCTCTTCGCCTCGCTGGGCATCCTGCCGGTCGCGCTGCGCCACCGGGTACGGCTCACCAAAGGTGAATTGCGGATGCTGCTCTTTGCCGCAGCCTTCGGCGTTCCCATCCAGTTTCTGCTCCAGTTTCACGGCCTGGTTTTGACCACCGTGAGCCACGCCTCGCTGATGGTGGGCGCCATGCCGGTGCTGTTGGCCGTGGCCGCCACGCTCTTTGCCGGCGAGTCCCTGGACTGGTTCGGCTGGCTGGCCCTCGGCGGCTCCACGGCGGGCGCGGCGCTGGTGGTTTTAGGCGGCAGCCATGCCGCCGCCGGAAACGAAACCCCATCGCTAACCGGCGATCTGCTGGTGATCGTCTCGCTCATCATCGCCTTGGCCTGGATCCTGCTCAGCAAGAAGCTGATGGAGACGCACAGCCCGCCGGTCGTCTCCGCCTATACCATTCTTGCGGGAACGGCCATGCTGGCGCTGTGGGATTTTGCGCCCTGGCTGCTCACGCCTCTCACCCACGCGAGCATCGAACCCATACCTTTCGCGCACGTCAACCTGCGGGCCTGGGCGGCGCTGGCCATCAGCGGACTGTTTTGCACGGCGGCCACCACCCTGCTCTGGAACTGGGGCATTCACCACGTGCCCGCCTCGCGCGCCGGCGTCTTTCTCAACATCGAACCGGCGCTGGGCGCGGTGCTGGGCGTGGAGCTGCTCGGCGAACGCCTGGGCCCCTACGCCTGGATGGGCGGCGCGCTCATCGTGGGCGCGGCCGTGGCCATGACCCTGCACAGCCGCGAGCCCGAGCCCGCCGTCATCCTGGAATAGCCGCTGCAGATTGCATTACCATCGTTTGTATGGCACAGCCCGGAGCCGCCTCATCCGGGAAGGCAGACTCCGCTGCGGCGCGGAGGAAAGGGCGCGTACTGCTGGAGATCGCCATCGCCTACGGGCTGATCCTGCTGGTGATCTGGACGCCGCGCCCCTGGCAATCGCTGCTGTGGTGGGTGGCCGTGGCTGCGGTCATTATCATCACCTCGATCTCCTTTGACGGCCTCAAGGCCTGGGGCCTGCGCACGGCCAACTTTTTCCGCTCCCTGTGGGTGGTGGGCATGGCGCTGGCGATCGCCCTCGCGGCGGCGGCGCTGGCCGCGCGTCTCCATACGCTGCGTCTGCCCGGCAGCCCGCTCCTCTTCATCAAGACCTATTGGGCCTATGCGCTCTGGGCCGGCGTGCAGCAGTTTCTGCTCCAGTGCTTCTTTTTAGCGCGGCTGCTGCGCGTGTTCCCGCGCCCCCGGCAGGCCGCCGTGGCCGCCGCCGGCCTCTTCGCGCTTGCCCATTTGCCCAGTCCCATCCTTGCCTCGGCCACCATCGTCTGGGGCATTGCCTCGTGCCTCATCTTTCTCCATTACCGCAACCTTTATCCCCTGGCCATTGCGCACGCCATCTTCGGCATCACCATCGCCGTCACCATTCCGGGGCGCGTGGACCACAACATGCGCGTCGGCTGGGGCTACCTGATCTACGGCCGCGAACACCCGCACCGGCATCACTTCAACCACAGCGACCAGATCGCGTCCACGGTGGCGTGGGTGACGGCGGATGCGCCAACCCTGCGCTCCCGCCGCCAGGCCCGGCCATAAAAGACGCCGGCCAAGGCAGCCAGCAGCACATAGCGCCAGTTGAAGTGGGAGGCGAGGTGATTGAGCTTGTTGAAGTGCGACAGGCCGAACAGCGCCGCGGTCACACACAGCGCCGGGGTTCGTCCGATGCGCCGCTCCAGCAGGTTCTGGAGCCACCCGCGAAAGAACGTTTCCTCCGGCACTGCGATAAAGAAAAAGGTGAAGATCCACGCCACGGCGATGGCCGTGAAACCAGGCCAGGTGCGGTGCAGGTGCAGAAAGCCCATTCCGAGGCCGGCGGCCAGCGCAATGGGTACATACAGAACCACCTCCCGCAGGCCGATCCCGGCGTCGCGCAGGCGCAGCCGCAGATCGAAGCCCACGCCGTCCAGTTGGCGGATGGCGAGAAAGCCGTAGATGCCAGCGTCCAGCAGCAGAACCTTGCCGAAGATGTCCAGCCGGGCCGGCCAGGCGCCCTGGAACCAGCGCAAATCCACAGCCAGGCCCAGCGTGGCGAGAACCAGGAAGTCCCGCCAGTTGCCGCGTTGCGCCTCATCGGCGCGCGCGGCTTGCCACAAGAGGAACGCAATCGCGGGCGGAAGCGCGGCGTAAAGCAGGAGCCATCCCCAGCGAAAGACCCCGGCCCCGCACGCCACCAGCGCGTACGGAACGCATAGCGCCGCCGGCCAGGCCAAGCGCGCCCACGCCGGCAGCGCGCGCGTCCACCCAGCCACAGCGCGCGGGAAAAACGCCGCCGCCAGATAGGGGATGAGCGCCAGCGCGGCGGCGAGCAGGTTCGCGGGGGTGAGCAACGCGGCCAACTCCTATATTGTGCGCCCTGCGGAGCGGGAAACCGTCTTCGGATACCGCCAGCGATTGCATAAAACCGTGATTGGCGGCGTCCATACGGCTGCCGCGCAGCACTGCTCCGCGCAGCCCTCAAACCTTGGTCACCCGCAGGCGCGCGCGGCCAATCAAGCGCCGCCGGCTCCCGGCCGATATTCTCCTGAGGAGTTCCACGTGACCCTCCTGACCTGGAATCATGCTTGCCCCATCGGCGTTCGCGCCATGGACGACCAGCACGGCATCCTGATGGACGCCGTGAACGAGCTGCGGCTGGCGGTGGTGCGCGGCTCCGGCCGCGAACAGGTGAGCCAACTGCTGGAGCAGTTGATCGAGTTCACCAACATGCACTTTGCCAGCGAAGAGCAGTTGATGCGGCGCGCCGGTTTCCCCGGCCTGGCCGCTCACTGCGCCGCCCACTCGGAAATCCTGGAACAGATTCGGCACACTGCCCAGCGCGTGCAGCACGGCGAAGGGCTGAAGATGCGCCCTTTGCTGCTGAACCTGCGCGACTGGTATATCGCGCACATCGAGGAGATGGACCGGGAGTACGGCCCGTGGCTGAATGAACGCGGGGTGAGCTGAGGTTTTGCCGGGCCGAGGCGTCCGCGCCGCTCAGCTTTTTAGCTCCGCTGCCGATAGTGTCCTTGCCGGCTCGCCGGCAGGAGCAAATGAATGGCGCTATTGACGTGGGACAGCAGTTACTCGGTGGGCGTGAAGGCTCTGGACGATCAGCACACCGTTCTCTTCAGTATCCTCAACGACCTGCACGCCGCAATGATGAAGGGCCAGGCGCAAAACGTGACCGGCGCCTTGCTGCGCAAGCTGGTGCAGTATACGCGCGAACATTTCACCTCTGAGGAGGCGAAGATGGCGGCTTTAGGCTATCCCGGCCTCGCCGCGCACCGCACCGTGCACAGCAATCTGACCAAGCAGGTGGAGGAGTATGCGGCCAAGTTCGAGAAGGGCGAAACCGCGATCAGCATTGAATTGCTGACCTTTCTACGCGACTGGCTCACCAACCACATTCAGCGCACCGATAAGGAGTACGGGCCCTGGATGAACGAGCACGGCGTGCACTAATTGCGCCGGGCCGGCAGCGGCTTGCCGCGTCAGCCCTCGAAGGATAACTGGGCGGAGGTCCAGGCGGGCGCGGCCGGCTTGGGTTCGGAGGCCAGATCGTAAACCAGCCGCTCCAGCACCAGGCGCTTGTTCGGCGGCGACGAGCGCAGTTCCAGGTCGGCGCGGGCCACCAGCCTGAGCGCGCGCGTCAGCTCGCGCCGGCTCTTGTAGCGGCGCGCCTGCCGGATCAGATCGTCGGCGGCGAAGGGCGGCATACGGAAGCCCTGCCACAACGCCTGCCAGATGGCGCGCGAATCGCGCACGTTCTTTTCCAGAATCACCAGCATCTGCCGGAAGGTGCGGGCCAGCATATAAAGATGACCGATGGCCGCGTCGTCGCCGGCATCGGAGCTGTTCAATAAGCCTTGCAGCAGCGCCAGCGCGCGGGCCCGGTCGCGGGCGCTGATGGCGTCAGTTAGCTCATAAAGCGAGCGCTGCTTGGCGGCCAGCACCATCGTCTCCACGTCGCCCAGCGTAATCCGTCCCCGCCCGGCGGCGTAGAGCAGCAGCTTTTCGATCTCCGAGGAAATCAGCATCATGTCCGCGCCCAGCGCATCCACCAGCTCGCGCGCCGCGTCCGGGTCCAGGCGCACCCCCTCGGTCTGCGCCGTTCCCACCGCCCAGCGCATGGCGTCTTCCTCGCTCACCCGCGCCAGCTCCACCATGCCGCAGTGCTCGCCCAGGGTTTCGCGCAGCCTCTCGAAGCGGTTTTTGCCGTCCAGATCCATGCGCCGCACGTCGGAGGGGATGTGCAGAAAATCCGCGACGAACACCAGCACCGCCTGTGGGTTGGGCGAGCGGAAGTAGCGGTCCAAAGCCGCGAATTCATCTTTCTTGGCGCCGCGCGTATAAAGCTGCCGCAGGTTGCGCACGAAAAGAACCTGGAAGGGCGCCATCAGCGAGGGAGTCTGCGCGCGGTCGAGCACCGCGAAGATCGAAGTCTCGGCCAGGTCGAACTCGGAGAGGCAAAAATCCCTCAGGCCGGAGGGGACAAAGGCATTGAGCATGGCCTCGCGGCAGCGGTCGAGCAGGAAAATCTCATCACCGGCGAGCACATAGCCGGCCCGCAGACGGCCCTTGCCCGCCGCGGCGCTCTCCACCTCGGCCACGAAGCGGCTGACGGCCGCGAATCCCGGCGCGCCCGCCTTAGCCGCCGTGGTGTAGGAGCCTGCGCCCGCGCGCGAGCCGGTCAAAAGACCGGCTCCTGGCGGCACAGCGGCTCCCGCGAGAACCCCGGCCGGCTAAAAGCGCAGCCGGTGAATGCTCCGATGGATACATCGATCATGCGGCTCCAGAATACCTCTCTCGGTGCGGCGGGACCAGTCCTATTCATGATGCCCTCCGGGGAGCGGCGCCTTAAAAGCCCTCCAGCACGTCGGCCGCGAGCTGGCTGGCGAAGTCGCTGGAAAGCCGCTGGATGGCCGCTGGATCTTCAGAGAAAAATGTGGGCAGATCGGTAGTGGACTGGTACTGCTGGCGGTACACGTAATTGTTGTTTTGGTAAAGAATTTTTCCGCTCCTGCTCTGGAGCGTGACGGAAACCACTAACGTGATGAGGAAGCTGGACGATTGCTGCGTCTGCGTGTTGTAAGTGAGCGGCGTAATCAATTCGTTCAGAACCGTTCCGTGAAGCACCGCATCGGCGCTGGCGTCGGCCTTGGGAATAACGCGGAAGTTCGTGCGGGCCACGAACTCGCGGATCACCGCTTCGGTCAAGGCCCTCCCCGTGCCGTTTAAGACGGTGTCGTTGGCGAATACGGGGATGGCCAGCGTCTTTACGCCGGGCGGCAGGTGGGTGGCCGCGCCCGGCGTGTGATAGCCGCATCCGGAGAGACCGGCCAGGACAACGGCAATGGCAATCAGCACGTACGCGCGCATCACCGTTCCAGTGTACTCAACGGAAGGCAGGCCGGGAGCCGTACCATGATCTCCATGACCTGGATTGGATGGGCGATTCTCGCCGCCGTTTTTGCCGCCGCCACGGCGCTCTGCGCCAAGGTGGGCGTGGCTCACGTAGATTCGAACCTGGCCGCCGCGCTGCGCACCAGCGTAGTGGTGGTCTTTACCTGGGGCGTTGCGCTGGCTTTGGGCAAGCACGGCGAGATTCGCTCGCTCGACCGCCGCACCGTGTTCTTTCTCACCCTTTCGGGCATCGCCACCGGCCTCTCCTGGCTGTGCTACTTCCGCGCTTTGCAGTTGGGTCCGGTCGCCCGCGTGGCCCCGCTCGATAAGCTCTCCGTGCCCCTGGTCATGCTCTTTGCCTGGGTGCTGCTGGGCGAAAAGCTCAGCGGCTGGGAGCTGGTCGGCGGCCTGCTCATCACCGCCGGCGCCATCGCCATGGTCCTGGGCTGAGGATCAGGGTGGGGTCGTCTGCCCACCCAGCTTCAGCCCAAAGCCGCCCCACAAGCCGACTTTGGGGGAGTAATCTGGCAGGAGGATTGAGAGCTTCAACCCCGGTCCCCGAAAGCGAGGGACCGGGGCCACCAGCCGTTTGAGCGGTAGAGCCTGTCCGTCTACACAGCGTCCGTCCATTTCGCGCTAAAATAGAAAGCGAAGTGACCCTCCACCAGCCCATCCCGGCGCTCCTCTAGCGGCGCCCGCCGCTCATACTCGTTTTCCGCCCTTCCCCTTTGCAATCCCCTCATCCAAAACCTGAAAGCACGGAGTGCGCACATGATCGACCGCCTGGAACAGATGGAGCAGCGCTACAACGAGCTTGAAGCGCAGTTCGCGCTGCCTGAGGTCATCGCCGACCACGAAAAATACCACAAGACCGCCAAGCTGCTGCGCGAGATCGAGACGCCGGTGGAGAAGTACCGGGAGCTGAAGCAAGTGCGGCAGGGCTTGGAGGACGCGCGCCAGATGCTGGCCGAGAGCGATCCGGACCTGCGCGCGATGGCCCAAGACGAGATTGCCGCGCTGGAGCCCCGCGCGCAGGCCCTCGAAGAAGAGCTGAAGGTTCTGCTCTTGCCCAAGGACCCCAACGACGAGAAGAACGTGATCCTCGAAATCCGCGCCGGCACCGGCGGCGACGAGGCCTCGCTCTTTGCCGCCGAAATCTTCCGCATGTACACGCGCTTTGCCGAGCAGAAGCGATGGAAGGTCGAGGTCCTCTCGCTCTCCGAGTCCGGCGTGGGCGGTTACAAGGAGGTGATCGCCATCATCGAGGGCGAGCGGGTCTACTCGCAGCTCAAGTGGGAGTCGGGCGTGCACCGCGTGCAGCGCGTGCCCGAGACCGAGCAGCAAGGCCGCGTGCATACCTCGGCGGTCACGGTCGCCGTGCTGCCCGAAGCCGAAGAGGTGGACATCAAGATCGAGCCCAAAGATATTCGCATCGACACCTTCTGCTCTTCCGGCCCCGGCGGCCAATCGGTGAACACCACCTATTCCGCCGTGCGCATCACCCACCTGCCCACCAACACCGTGGTCAGTTGCCAGGACGAAAAATCGCAGATCAAGAACCGCGACAAAGCCATGCGCGTCCTGCGCTCGCGTCTCTACGAGATGGAGATGGAGAAGCAGCAGGCGGAGATCGTGAAAGAGCGCCGGCAGATGGTCGGCTCCGGCGACCGCAGTGAGAAGATCCGCACCTACAACTTCCCCCAGAACCGCGTCACCGATCACCGCATCGGACTCACCCTCCATCAGCTTGACCAGGTGATGGACGGCCGCTTGCAGCCCATCGTCGAGGCGCTGATCGCCCACGCTCAGGCCGAGCAGTTGAAGGCCGGCGCCACGCAGGCGGCGTGAAATCGTGACCATTGAGGACTGGCTCCGCCAAGGCGAAGCGCGTCTGTGCGCCGGGCCGCATCCTGAGCGCGCCCGCATGGACGCCGAGACGCTGCTGCTCGACCGGCTCGGCCAGAACAAGGCTTGGCGCCTGGCCCACGCGGAGGACGAGCTGCGCCAGGGCGATGCGGCTGACTACGCCCTGCGGTTGGAGCGCCGCGCCCAAGGCGAGCCCATCCAATACATCACCGGAGCAGCGGAGTTCTACGGTCTGCCCTTTCGCGTCACGCGGGATGTGCTGATTCCGCGCCCCGAGACCGAGCAGGTGGTCGAAAAGGCCATCGAGCTGGCCTCAGTCTTTACCGCGCCGCGCATCGTGGACGTGGGCACCGGCTCAGGCGCGATTGCCGTGGCCCTCGCGCACCGGCTGCCGGCGGCGCGCCTCACGGCCATCGACTGCTCCGCCGCAGCCCTGGCCATCGCCCGCGAAAATGCCGCCGGCAACGGCGTAGCCGGCCGCATTCGCTTTCATGAGGGCGATCTGCTCACGCCCGTTGCTGGTGAACGCTTCGATCTGGCCGTTTCCAACCCGCCTTACGTCGCCGAGGGCGACCGCGATTCGCTGGCCATAGAAGTGCGTAACTACGAACCGCCGCAGGCTCTCTTCGCCGGCGCCGATGGCCTTGCCGTCTACCGCCGGCTGATTCCCGCGGCCTTCACCGCGCTTGCCCCCGGCGGCTTTTTGGCGCTCGAAATCGGCTATGGCCAGCAGGACGCGGTTCGCGCGCTGCTGGCCGGCTCCGGCTTCGCGCAGATCGCCTTCGCCGCCGATCTTCAAGGCATTCCCCGCGTGGCTTCTGCCCGGCGCGGTTGAATCTCACTCGATTTCTTGCGAATCTAACAAAGGAGGTGTGGCAGCGACCAGGATGCGCGTGCGCTGTTCAACATATCTCGTCCGAAAGCAACCCCTTGACCTTCATGCTGTAAACTCTCTCCCGAAAGGAAACTCCTATGCCGTCCTCCAAAGGCTATGCAACGCACAGCGCAACCTCCGCGCTTGTTCCCTTCACCTTCAGCCGCCGCGAGCCCGGCCCCACGGAGATTGCCGTCGAGCTTCTCTACTGCGGTGTTTGCCACTCCGATCTGCATATGGCCCGCAACGAGTGGGGCCAGTCCATCTATCCCCTGGTGCCGGGGCACGAGATGGTGGGCCGCGTCACTCATGTGGGCAGCGCGGTGAAAAAATTCAAAGCCGGCGGCGTCGCAGCCATCGGCGTGATTGTGGACTCCTGCCGCCATTGCCCGCCGTGCATGCGCGGCGAGGAGCATTTCTGCGAGGAGGGCGCCACGCTTACGTATGCGGCGAAGGACCGCGTGGACGGTTCCATCACCATGGGCGGCTACTCCAACAACTACGTCGTGGACGAGCGCTTCGCCCATCACGTACCCAGCAACCTTAACCTGGCCGCCGTGGGGCCGCTGCTGTGCGCCGGCATCACCACGTACTCGCCCTTGCGCCACTGGAAGGCCGGGCCGGGCAAGAAAGTCGGCATCGTGGGGCTGGGCGGCCTCGGCCACATGGCGCTCAAGTTCGCTCACTCCTTCGGCGCGCACGCCGTCCAGTTCACCACTTCTCCCAAGAAATCTGAGGACGCGCTGCGCCTGGGCGCTGACGAGGTTGTGCTTTCCACCGACGCCAACGCCATGCAGGCGCAAGCGCACTCCTTCGACCTAATCCTCGACACCGTATCCGCGCCGCATTCGCTCGACGACTACCTCACCCTCCTCAAGCAGGACGCCACCATGACCCTCGTCGGCCTGCCTGAAAAGCCGCCTTCCTTCTCCGTCTTCCACCTCATCGGCCGCCGCGCATCCATAGCCGGCTCCATGATCGGCGGCATGATCGAGACCCAGCAGATGCTCGACTACTGCGGCCAGCACAACATCACCGCCGACGTGGAAGTGATTCCCATCCAGAAGATCAACGAGGCCTTCGAGCGGCTGCTGAAGCAGGACGTGAAATACCGCTTCGTGATCGATATGGATTCGCTGAAGTAACTGCGCGTCTCGCCCGCGCCCATTGCGCCGCAGCCGGGGTCAGGACAGCGTGGTCAGAGCCGTTCTGCGGCGAAGCCTACAGCGGTTCCAGAATTGCTATACCCAGAGAGAAGACTGCCGAGGGGCATTTTCCTTTAAGAAAATGCCCCTTTGCGCAAATCTCAAAATGATGCATAAATTCTGGAATCGCTCTCAGCGTGTAAGCTGTCTAGCAGGTTACGGAACCAGCCGAGCCAAGCCGCCTGCGCCCGCGCCGCTTGCCAAAGGCGCCGCCGCCGCGCTCCAATGGCTGGCGGAGAAGACTCCGGACGGAGGACCGAATCGAATGCAGATCTACGGGCTCATTCCCCCGGAAGCGGTCAGAATTGTTCTGGTTCTCTTCCTCTCCTTCCTCATCGGCCTGGAGCGCGAGGAGCACCATGCGGAGGGCGGCGGCTACGTCTTCGGCGGCGTGCGCACTTTTCCGCTCATCGGCCTCATCGGCTACTCCATCGCGCTCGTCTCCGGCGCGCAACTGCTGCCGCTGACGGTTGGTTTTCTGGTTGTCGCCGCATTCCTCCTCTTGTCGTACTGGCACAAGCTCGCCGCCTCCCAGGTTGCCGGCGTGACCACGGAGATGTCGGGGCTGGCCACGTTTCTGGTGGGCGCGCTCGTCTGCTACGGCCACTTCTGGATCGCCACCACGTTAGCCGTGGCGAGCCTGCTGCTCCTCGACCTGAAATCCGCCCTCGAAAGGCTGGCTGCGCGCATTCCTCCCCGCGAAATCCTCACCTTCGCCAAGTTTCTGCTCTTGAGCGGGGTGATTCTTCCCATCCTGCCCAACCGCGCGTTCGGTCCCTTCCACATCAATCCCTTCACCACCTGGCTGGTAGTCGTGGCCATCAGCGCCATCTCCTACGCCAGCTATGTCCTGCAAAAGCTCGCCAAGGGTCAGGGCGGCGTGGTGCTGGCGGCCTTGCTGGGCGGCGCCTACTCCTCCACCGTCGCCACCGTCGTCCTCGCCCGCCAGGCCAAGACCACAAAACATCCCCATCTTTATTCCGGCGGAATCCTCATCGCCTCCGGCATCATGTATGTTCGCTTCGGGATCCTTTTGGCGCTCTTCAACCGCCAACTGATGGCGCTGCTGCTGGTTCCCTTCGCCGTGCTCACCGTCGTGTCTGTGGGCGGGGGCTGGCTGTGGACGCGCCGCGCCGAGCCAGCGGCGCAATCGGCGCCCAGCGAGCTGGGGCCGAAAAATCCCCTGGAGCTCACCGCGGCTTTGCTCTTTGCTCTGCTCTTTCTGGTCATGCTGGTCGCCACCCAGTTGGCCGTCACCTATCTGGGCCGCGGCGGCGTGGACACCTTGGCCGCCATCATGGGTCTCACCGACGGAACCCCATTCATCATGGGTTTGACTCAGGCCGCGGGAACGCTCACCCCGCTCAAAGTCGCCGCCGCCGCCATCCTCATCAACGCCGCCAGCAACAACATCGTGAAAGGCGTCTACGCCTATGGCATCGCCGACCGCAAAACCGGCGTCCAAAGCCTCATCTTCATGATTGCCCTCACCGTCGCCAGCCTGGTTCCGCTCTTCTGGCTGGGATGGTGAGCCGTCGCGTGACTTTTTCTTACGGCATTTTCGGAAAGACTGGGAACGATTGAGAGCCGTGAAGGTGGATTTTTCTTGAGGAAAATCCACTCAGCAGGAGCGGTTCCGGTCTACACCTTTTCCGAAAATGCTATGGGTTCCCCTTGACACTGCCCTGCTTCTCAGATGCAATAAACTTGTTCTCTCATCCCGTTCTTCCCGGCCGCAGGAACTGCGGCTGCCGCTTCGAGAGGAGAAACGCAAGAGAAAAAATGCGCAAGCCCTGCACACCGGTCCTGATTGCCCTATCGCTGTTTGCCGGAGCCGCCCTGGCCAATCCGGCTCAATCGCCCTCCGGCGGCGATGCGCAGCAAGCCGCAACTCCGCAGCCTGCCGCCGCGACGCTCATGCAGCCCTTCACTTCCACCGGCGGCCGTTTCAGCGTCCTCTTTCCGGGAATCCCTACGCAATCTTCGCAGCCGGTGCAGTTGAAAAACGGCGAAACCACTACGCTCTATGAATTTTCGGTGAGCGCCGACAACGGCGACGCCAGCTATATCGTGATGTATAACGATTACGCCCCGGATGCCGTTGCCGATGGAGCACCGGCGTTTCTCAAAAACACTGAGAAGGGCGCCACCGCCGGCAAAACCCTGCTGAACGACGCGGTGATCGATCTCAACGGCATTCCCGGACGCGCTTATGCTGCCACCGATGCAGCCGGATTCTCTTACAGCGTGCACGAATTCCTGGCCGGAGACCGCTTCTATCAGTTGGTCGTGACCACGGCGAAAGGCTCTACGACGACCCAGATCAGCCAGTTTATGAACTCCTTCCTCATCCTCTGAGCCGCCGCAACTTCCGCCTCAATACTTCCGTCAGATTATCCGCTTTCTGCTGGAGGCAAACCTCGGCTGAGCTGGCGCGGCCGGCACACCTGCTGCAACGTCGTTATTCAGTTTGGAAACACGCCGGGATCGAAGACCAACAGCCGCATCCGGATTGAGGAAGGGAACTGGGAGCCAATGGCATTACGCTGCCTGCAGCTCCAAGATGATGGCCGCCCCGCGCGGCTCCATGTTCACCGCCGCGGCGCGCCCGTTGTTGTCGCGCAGAAGGGAGGCGCACAGGCTCAGCCCCAGCCCAGCGGTCTCTTCGCCCGCCGGCGGGGAAGCGCAGGGGTCGAAGGCCCGTTCCGGGTTCAAGAACCCGGGTCCGGAGTGAGCCACCATGATCTGCACCAGCCTGCCTTCGCTGCTGGCTTCCAGCCGTATGCTCTTCGGTCCCTCTTCAGACTGCGCCGTTCCCGTTTGCTCCACTGAGGCCATGGCGAATTGCAGGCAGTGCAGCACCGCCTGCCGCAACTCGTGCGCGCTGCACCGCGCCCTGGGCAGTCCGGGAGCCACGTTGAGTTGGAACTCGATGGATCGCTGCAGGAACTCCGGCCGGTGCAGTTGTTCCATATCAGCCAGCAGCTCCGTCACTGAAACCGCCGCCATCCGGTCGCCAGGCGGCCGCGCGATGCGCGACAAACTCTCCAGCGTGGACCGCATCCGCCGCGCCTCGCCTAAAATCGCTCCCACGCCCTTGCGGGCCTGTTCGTCCAGTTCCGCGCCCTCCAGCAGCGATGCGTAACCCAGGATCACGGTCAGCGGATTGTTCATCTGTTGGATTACATTGCCCGCCAGTTGGCCCAGCCCCGCAAACTTCTCCGCGTCGATCAGCTTTTCCAGCAGCATAGTCTGGCTGCGTGTAGCTTGCAGCCGCCCGGCCAACATCTCAATCGCCAAAAGGTCCTCAGCGCGCAGCTCAAGGCGCGATTCCCCGCCAAGCCGGACCGGAGCCGCGCGCATTCCCGCCAGCAACAGCGCACCCTCCACCCCGGAACGTCCGCTCATGGGCACGGCCAGTACCTTGGTCAATTTGAGCCGCTCCAGGTCGTCGCCGGGCGCAAGCCAGGGCGTCAAGTCAAAGCGGCGCGTCAAGGTGTTTTCGAAGGCCGGCGGCGCTGTGCCGGGAAGCAAAAAATCGGCGCTCGAAATCCGCGCCGTCAGTTCGGCCAGCGCCTTGGCTGCGACGGTGTTGAGTCCCGCCGATCCCGCCAGCCGGTATCGGCCTCCCTGCTCCAGAATGAGCGCCGCCTGCTCGAAACGGCTGTGCTTCGCCACCACTGCGCAAATTTCGTCTCCATGGCGGTCGAAATCCTCTGTCCGCCGCCGTGGCAGGATCACTTTGATATATGCCTCCAGTTCTTTCCGTGCGCGCCGCTCCCGTTCCCGGGCAGCCTTGTTGAAGTCCAACTCGTCTTCGAGCGCCAAAAGAATCATCCCCATCGCCGCCGCCACCTTGCCCAGCGCGATCGCCTGGATCAAGTGCCCGTACAGCACCGGATACCGCCATGTCCCGGGAACAATCTCCACGGCCAAAAGCGACCAGGCGGTAAATCCCAGCACGCTCAGCACCATGCCCGGCGAAAAGCGCCGGAAGGCATAGATCACCAGCACTATGGCCATTAGCAGGTTGACGAACTCGGCCAGGGGCAGCGCCAGCGCCGGCCCGCGCATTAAACATACCCACACCACCAGTAATCCCAGCACGGCAGAGAACGTCATCCCCAGCCACCTGGGCACCTTGCCCTTCGACGCGCCCCAGAAAACTCCTACCGCGAAGGCCAGCGCGATCAGCACGGGAAAGATCATCCCCGCCATTCCCGCCGGCGACACCCCGTGAAAGACGCCGTACAGCAGGATCGAAGCCGCCACCAGCGGAATCGTGTAGGGAATGACAAAAAGCACCTGCAACCGCCCCACGCGAAAGCGCAACGGCGAAAGCGACCCCAAGAATAGGGCCGTGCTGATCTGGAGGGATGTTTCTCCGGCGGCCGTCAACCACGGATACGCTGCCGGGGGAAATTGCCCCGGACTGATGGTATGGAGCAGCACCATCGAAGCCAGCGCGAAGACAAAGCCCAAAAACCACAGCAGCGTGCGCGCGTTTCGAAAGCGCAGATATAGATACCCGAAGGCCGGGAGCAAAAGTGCGATCAGTATCATCGCTGGCGCGTGATAAGAATCGGGCACGAGCACATCCAAACTCCATTCCCCCTCATCGGCGCGCCATCCCGCTTGCTTGACCAGGGCCTGGGATTGCCCACCGTCTGGCCGCGTGGGGCGCCCAGCGATCGCTGTAGCCGGCCGCCATTTTCAGGCAGACTCGCCCGATAGTAGATTCTGAGGCCTACCTGGGAGCATGTATATGCGTCTAAAGTTGCAGACGGGGGTCCGGAGACGCAGCTTCACCCCCTTGGTCCAGTCTCCATCGGTCCCAGAGCTGCTGCATAATGAAGGCGCACTGCAGGATCTCATTCGCCGCGGCGAATGCGCCAATTCACGAACCTCAAAGCGGCTCACGAACTCTGGAACCGCTGGAATGGCGGCCAGCCGCGAAAGGAGAGCAACCCCGATGCCTGTGACTCGCTGGCTCGTTATCCTTCTGGCTGCGGTCTGCGCCCTGCCCGCTGCGGCGCAGATCAACGACGCCGATACCTTCACCCCGATGCCCCTCGATTCCGGCTTCGGGCGCCTGGAAAACCTCCCGCCCGCCATTCCGGCCGCGCAAATCATCCAAAAGCTGGCCGCCAAGGAAACCCTCTACAAGCAGGCGCGCAGCCAATATACCTACCGCCGCACCGCCCGCGTCCAAACCATCAACGACGACGGCAAAGTCTCCGGCCAGTGGTACGAGGTAGACGACGTTACCTTCGTTCCCGGCGGCGGCCGGGTGACAAAGGTGGTTTATGCGCCTCCCAGCACGCTGGAAAATGGCGGCATCATGATGTCGGAATCGGACTTCTATGACATCGAGCACGGCTACCCCTTCGTTCTCACCACTGCCGCGCTGCCCGAGTACAACGTCGTCTACGTAGGCCGCCAGCGCATCGACCAGATCGAATGCTACGCCTTCGACGTCTCACCTAAGGTCATTGAAAAAGGCAAACGCTATCTCGACGGCCGCATCTGGGTCGACGCCAAGGACTTCCAGATCGTGGTCACCGACGGCCGCATGGTCCCCGACGACCTCAAGAAGGGCCAGCAGGACCTCCATGCCCCCTTCATGACCTGGCGCCAGCAGATCGACGGCCAATACTGGTTCCCCGTCTACACCGCCGGCAACGGCATCCTCCACTTCACCGGGGGTAACGGCTACATGGGCGAGGACGTGCACGTCCGTGACATCGTGACCTACACCGACTACAAGCGCTTCGGCTCGACCTCCACCATCCTCTATAACGGCCAGGTCCTGAACCAACCCAGCCAGGCCCAGCCGGCGCAGCCTAAGCACTGATGCGCGGATCGGTCTTGCGGCAACAGCGGCGCGGTAGGGCGAGATGACGCCTTCACATAGAACGATCCGAGCAGCCAGCGCCTCAATAGAACAGATACTTCCGCCAGCGGTCGTCGGCGCGGCCCAACATGCGCATGATCTGGCGGCTGGTGTGCAGCGAGAAAGGCCGCGGCTCGCGGAGCAGAATCATGTCGTCGATCTCGCTCAGCAGCAGGTTGCCCTTTTTTCGGTTGCAGGCGTGGCAGCACGCCACCAGGTTCTCCCAGGTGGAGCTGCCGCCGCGCGAGCGAGGAATCACGTGGTCCAGCGTCAGCTCGCTGGGAGGGTAGGTCTCGCCGCAATACTGGCAGGTGTTGCGGTCCCGCAGCAGAATGTTTTTCCTCGACAGCGCCCGCGTCTGATAAGGAATCCTCCGGTACTCTAGCAGCCGGATTACCGAGGGCATGGCGATCAAGGTGCGCTGCGCGTGCAGCGTCAGCCCGTGCGCCTCCTCGGTGCGCGCAATCCCCTTCAGCACCAGCACCAGCGCACGCCGCGCCCCGCATATATTGATAGGCTCATAGGAGGCGTTCAGCACCAGCACCGGCATCTGCAAAATGTGGATGGGTTGCATGGCGTGCTGGCCGGCGGCGTGTTCCCCGCTCAATGCCGCAGCTTTGGCTATCGCCTTTTGCTTGCGCGCGTGAATCATGGCTTTTCCCAGTGACATCTCTGCCCCCTCAAGAAGATGCTCTTTCCCGTGATGGCAACTCCTCCGCCCAGGTCATCCTTTCCGGCGGCATCATCGGCGGCGGCCCATC
>JAJYZC010000094.1 GCA_021800255.1 Acidobacteriota bacterium | reverse complement strand
GTCCCCAGCCCGGCCAATACTGCCGCTATGCCGCATCTGATGTGCCATTTCGATCCATTTATGCCATTTCGATCCACACATCTATAATTTTTAAAATCAGTAACTTGCACGGTACCACTTATGGGAATCCTAACCAACGCCGTCTACGTCTGTTTACAACCCCCGCTGTATTGAACCTCTTCGTATACAGACAGATTAGCTTGGAGCGATATGAAATTGGGCGGAGCTTTTCGCCTAATATTCGGCTCTGGCGTGGAAGCCATCGGCGGCGGACCCGTCCACTACATCTCATAGCGGTCCATAACGCCTCAGTGCCGGTCAGCTCGGGCTGGCGCAGGCACCGATGAAGCACTGCTCCAGTCGCCGGGCGGGCTGCCCCATCCCAACTGCGTTCTTTGCGGCTATAGCATTTTCGGAAAAGGTGCAGACCGAAACCGCTTCTGCTGAGTGGATTTTTCCTCAAGAAAAATCCACTTTCACGGCTCTCAATCGTTCCCAGTATTGCCAAAAATGCCGTAGGGTGGGCCGGATATCTGTCTAACCTCTGAAACCTAAGACCTGACCTCTGATTCCCTGCCCTCTCGCGGGCCCTCCGGTAAACTTATATTGACCTATGTTTGAGAACCTCACCGACAAACTCCAGCGCGTCTTCAAGACCCTCCGCGGCCAGGGCACGCTTACTGAAGAGAACATCAATGAAGCCCTGCGCGAGATTCGCGTCGCCCTGCTTGAGGCTGACGTCAACCTCAACGTGGTCCGCGACCTCATCGAGCACATCCGAGCCAAGGCCGTCGGCGCCGAGGTGATGACCGCGCTCTCGCCCGCCGAGCAGGTGGTCAAGATCGTGCGCGACGAGCTCATCGATCTGCTCGGTAAAGACACGGCGCGTTTCAACTTCGCCTCTAAACCGCCCACGGTGATTCTGATGGCCGGCCTGCAAGGCTCCGGCAAGACCACCACCGCGGCCAAGCTCGCCGCGTGGCTCAAGAAGGGCGGCCACCGTCCCATGCTGGTCTCGGTCGACGTTTACCGCCCCGCCGCGCGCGAGCAGCTCAAGGTTATCGCCAAGCAGGTTGAGGCCAAACTCTACGAAGGCGACACCAAGGGCGAAGCCGCCGGTTCGGCGCTGGTCGAACGGCTTGCGAAAGAAGCGCGCCGCGAGGCCGTGATTATGGGCTGCGACACGCTCATCGTGGACACCGCCGGCCGCTTGCACATCGACCAGGATCTGATGGCCGAGATGGAGAGCCTGAAAAAGCTGCTCTCGCCGCAGGAGATTCTCTTCGTCGCCGACGCCATGACCGGCCAGGACGCGGTAAACTCCGCGCTCGATTTCCACAAGCGCCTCTCGCTCACCGGCGTCGTGCTCACCAAGATGGACGGCGACGCGAGGGGCGGCGCGGCCTTGTCGATCCGCCACGTGACCGGCCAGCCCATCAAGTTTCTGGGCGTGGGCGAAAAGCCCGACGCCTTCGATCCCTTCCACCCTGACCGCATCGTCAGCCGCATTCTGGGCATGGGCGACGTGCTCTCGCTGATCGAGAAGGCGGAAGAGAAGCTAGACCGCAAGAAGAGCGAGGAGTTCGCCAAAAAGGCCCTGCTCGGCGACGGCTTTACCCTCGAAGACTTCCGGGAACAGTTGAAGCAGATCAAAAAGCTGGGATCGATGGAGAGCATTTTGAAGATGCTGCCCTCGGTCGGCCCCTTTGCCGGCCTGCAGCAGGCGCGCCAAAATATCGACGAAAAGCAGTTCACGCGCCTGGAGGCCATCATCAACTCCATGACCGCCAAGGAGCGCCGCAACCACGAAATCATCTCCGGCTCGCGACGCAAGCGCATCGCCGCCGGGTCGGGCACCACCGTGCAGGACGTGAACCAGCTCCTGCGCCAGTACGCGCAGATGAGCAAGATGTTCAAGCAGATGGGGCGCGGCGGCTTAGCAAAGAGCATGATGCGCGGCGGCCTGGCAGGGATGGGGCGGGGCGGAAGGCAGCGGTTCGGAAGATAGCAGGCATTCGAAATGAGATGCGGTACGACCTGTTCCCTGACGGGGGTGGACAGCGTGGTTCCCCCTGTTTTGTTTTGTCCTGCTTTTGGCTGCACGGCGCGGATAATAAGAATTGCTCTGGGATGATTTGCCCGCTCACCGGCAGGCCCGCGGATGGACTGCGGCGGCCGGAGAGATGGAATTGTTCCCGTGATGAAGCCCATCCGCATCGCCTTCGCGCCTACGCAAAACCGCTCCATGAACGTGTTTCTGGGGCTGGTGCTGCTGCTCGTCTCCGTCCTCCTTTTTCTGGCGCTGGCCACCTATCACGCCGGCGATCCCTCGCTGAACACGGCTGCCGATCCGGTCGCGGTCCATGCTGTTCACAACTGGATCGGAATCTTGGGCGCTTATGCGAGCGACCTGCTGCTGCAATCGTTGGGCGTGACCGCGTTTTTGCTGCCCGTGTGGATGGGTGCAATCGCCTGGGGATGGATGCGCTCGCGCGCCGGCTCACCGGCGATTCTGCGCCCGGTGGGCGCGCTGTTGATGGTGGTTTTTGTGCCGGCCCTGTTCGGTCTGACGCCCTGGCGCTGGCGTTGGCTGCACCTGGTGGCGGCCGAAGGCGTGATGGGCCGGCTGATGGCCGGTTTGCTGGCGAGTTATCTCAACATCGAGGGCGCCTGGATCGTCGCTGCGGGTCTGGCTGCCGCTGGGATCTATTTTGCCTTCGCCATCAGCTTTAGAGCCATCAAGGAAGGCATTGAGGATCGCTGGCTGCGCCTGGCCGAGTGGCATGACCGCTGGCGCAACTGGCGCGAGGAGCGCGCGGAGCGGCGTGCGGAGCGTGAGGCCGAGCGCGAAGAAGAATACCGGCCAGCCGGGGCTGGACTATTCGCCGCTGTGGACGCAGACGAAGAGAACTCCGGCGGACGCCCCGCGCGCTTGGGCGCGGAGGCGGCATTCGGACGCAGCGATGCGCCGGGGGCTGAAGAGACGATTCCCATTGCTCCCCCCGTGCGGAAGAGCAGCATCTGGGAGCGCGCAGGGTGGGATGCCGCACCGCCGGCGCCTGCCGCCGCGCAGCAAGCGGCTTCGGCTGCTCGTTCGCAGGCCGCGCAGGCCCGGTTCGCAGCGCCGCATGCCGTTGAAGCCCACCCGGCCGAGGCGCGGCGCGATCCGGCTCCCGTGGCTGCCGGACGGCCGACGGAGGCAATCACGATTCATGATCGCGCCGACGCGGCCATGCGCACAGCTACGGTGGCTCCGAAGAGCGTGAGCGGCTACAAGCTGCCGCCCAGCACGCTGCTCAACGCCGGCGAAGGCCCGCAGGCTATCCGCGAGGAGGCGCTGCGCGAGGAAGCCAAGGTGCTGGTGGAGAAATGCGGCGAGTTCGATGTGCGCGGGCAAGTGGTCCAGATCAATCCTGGCCCCATGGTCACCACCTTCGAGTTCAAGCCCGAAGCGGGCGTGAAATACTCGCGCGTGACCAGCTTGGCCGATGATCTGTGCCTGGCTATGCGCGCGGAAAGCATTCTGATTGAGAGGATGGCGGGCAAGAGCACGGTGGGCATCCAAGTGCCGAACCACGAGCGCGAGACCATCCATCTGCGCGACGTGCTGGAGAGCGAGACCTTCGCCCGGGCCCGCTCCCGGCTGACCCTGTCAATGGGCAAGGACATCAACGGGCGCATCGTCACCGCGGATCTGGCGGCCATGCCTCACATTCTCATCGCCGGTTCCACCGGTTCGGGCAAATCGGTGGCCATCAACGCCATGATTATGAGCCTGCTCTACCGCACCACGCCCAGCCAGGTGCGGTTGATCCTGGTGGACCCCAAGCGCGTGGAGCTGGGCATGTACGAGGGCATTCCCCATCTCTTCACGCCCATCATTACTGAGCCTAAGCTGGCCGCCAACGCCTTGCGCAACGCCGTGCGGGAGATGGAACGGCGCCTGAAGCTGCTGGCCAGCCGCAGCGTGCGCAATATCGACCAGTACAACAAGCTCTTCGAGGGGAGTTCCACTCTTTCACTTTTTGGACCAGAACCTGGGGAGGGCGAAGAAGAGCCGCTGCCTTATATCGTCATCATCATCGACGAGCTGGCCGACCTGATGATGCTCGACCGCGCCAACGTGGAGGAGTCGGTGACGCGGTTGGCGCAGATGGCCCGGGCCGTGGGCATTCATCTCGTCCTGGCCACGCAGCGGCCCAGCGTGGACGTGATTACCGGCCTCATCAAGGCCAACATTCCCACCCGCATCAGCTTCCGGCTGGCCACCAAGGTCGATTCGCGCACCATCCTCGACACCAACGGGGCTGAAGCTCTCTTGGGGCGCGGCGATATGCTCTTTCTGCCGCCTGGAACCAGCCGCCTGATGCGCCTGCACGCTCCCTTTGTCAGCGAGAAGGAGACCGCGGCGGTGGTAGCGTTCTGGAAGGAGCAAGGCACGGCCGAATACGTTGAGGGCTTCCTCGAGTCGCCTAAGGATGAACGGCAGGCTTCCGAGGATTCCAATGATGACTCCAGCGAAAACGACCCCATGTTCGATGATGCCGTGCGGCTGGTCTTCGAGTTCGGCAAGGCTTCCACATCACTGCTGCAGCGGCGGCTGAGGATCGGCTACGGGCGCGCGGCGCATTTGATTGACCTGATGGAGCGAGACGGCCTGGTCGGTCCCGCCGACGGCCCACGCCCCCGCGAGCTGCTGAAGGCCCCAGGCTGGCTGCACGAGATCTCGGCCGTCAGCGAATAATCCCGGCATCTTGCATGTGGTGGGCTGCTGTCCGCGTTGCCGGCGGCGCAGTGCTTACGCCTCGTATTCAACCGGGCCCACTTCAATCTCCGCGGCTGGCCGGCCGCTCTTCATCTGCGATGAGGTGACAAGAATGACGGCGCAGAGAACGGCCGCCATGCCCAGATATTCGGAGGTTCGCAGGTGCTCGCGGAGCACTGCCGCGCCCAGGATCACGGCGATGACGGGGTTCACGTAGGCGTAAGTAGCCACCTTCGCCACGGGCACGTGGTGGATGAGCCAGATGTAGCAGGAAAAGCCCAGCAGCGATCCGAAAAGGACCAGATAGCCGATGGCGCCTGCGCTCTCCGCGTTCCACACCGCGTGCGGCCATTGCCAGGTAACAGTAGCGATGGCGAGATCGCATAGTCCAGCCGCCATCATCTCCCATCCAGCGGCTACCAGCGGATCCACCTCCAATTGCATGCGCCGGAACAGCACGGATCCGCAGGACCAGCTAAGCTTGCCCAGAAGAACAGCGACGACGGCAAGCAACTGCAACCGGAAGCTGTGCCCGCGAGTGCTGAGTGCTGCGTGGAGGGTGGGCCAGAGCAGTGCGATGAGGCCGAGAAAGCCAAATGCTACGCCCAGGATTCCGCGCGGGCGTAGCTGCTCTCCCCCGGGAAGGCGCGATTCGATGACCGCGACGTACACCGGCACGATGGCCACCAGCAAAGCGGCCAGGCCGCTGGCTAGATATTTCTCGGCCCAGACCAAGCCAATGTTCCCGCCGAAGAGCATCAGAACCCCGAGAATGGCGAGCCGCGCCATGATGCTCCGGCTATAAAAGAGCTGCTTTCCGCGCAGGGCGCAAAAGGCGAGCATGATAAGAGCGGCGACCGACATGCGCGTTCCGGCCAAAATCGTGGCCGGAAGCAGGCGCACACCGATGCTCATCGCCGCATAGGTAGCGCCCCAACACAAGTACACGCTGGCGAAGGCGAGCAGGATGGCGAATCGGGCGGGAGGGGCATGAGCTTGCATGGAAAAATTGAGATAGACCCGATCTTCTATGCTACCGTCTGGCGGTTGGGGCAGCGCCGCGCCGGGAAATGAAGTTTTCCGGCAAAAGCGCGCTTTAGCTTGACAAACACTTGAGTAAAACCATTTATTAAAGTATGAACACCATTGCCTTCTGCGGACGATCTCAGCTCAGCGCAGGTTTTCGACTTCGGCGCCGCCACGGCCTCCGCTCAGGCTGACAGCGTTTTATCATTTTTGTAAGGGTCAATGGAACGGGATTCAAAAAAAACGCCGCTGGCGGGAAGGTTCTGGAACGGGAGCGTGGTCCGGGAACGGCAGGCGGCCTCAAACCGCAGTTGCGGAAAGGGTGAAGGGAGCAAAAGAAAATGGCAGGGCAAGGCGTTATGACATACGGAGTTATCGTTGGGAAT